>CAZKMS010000274.1:0-2500 GCA_964553805.1 uncultured Verrucomicrobiaceae bacterium | reverse complement strand
CTCACTGCCTGTTCCGCACTAACCTCCCGGATGGTCCCATTTTGTCAGCCAGTTGCAGCCTGACCCCGTTTTCCCCCGCACCACTTGTTTTTGCTATTTGACTCAAGTCAACTTTTCTCCTTTGGGACTGATTTCATAAAACCAGAATTTGAAATCACAACAATTCCCAAGAATGGGACCAAGCACGCCAATCTCCACAAGCCTACTGTTCTGCGAAGCTTGCCATCCAGTTTGTAAATCATCTTGATTATAATCAAATAGCGATGACCCTCACCCTCTTTCAGGGGAAGGACCACCGTTTTCCAGATACCTCGCCAACTGCCCTAGGATCTCTAAATCGCCTGAACTCGAAATTGGTGGCAGCTTTTGATCCAGAAACGCTCGGAGCTCGGCTTCAAAAATGGATCTCATGTTCCGTTCAAACTCAAATCTCTGATCTGATAGCCAAGCCCGGATGAGAAGGAGCCTGAGAGATCGCGCGAACTCGTGTTTGTCAATGGCCAGAGTCACACTTTCGGCGTCATCATTTGGGCTGCAGGAAAACATGGTTTCAGAAAATAAGATTTATGGAACGCCAAATTTTATATAAACTTTATCAATTTCGGCGCAAGCTAGAGATGCAAGTCTGTACCCTCCCCACAAACAACTGTCGACAAACTGTGCTATCGCGGCAGTCAGTGCGAGCGTTCGAATCGGCTTTTCGAACCATTGAGTCGTATGAGTAGTTCCCATGACTATACAAATACATCCCCCGCATAGGAGCCCTGGGGCTTTATATGTTGCACTGTATGCTACTAATCCAAAACGATCAATACTGTCTACTGCATTGTTATTAACAAACACGTAAAGATTCGCCCCTCCATTTTCCCCGATGGGGTCTCGTGATGGCCACCGTCCAGTCCTCGGATCATAAGGCCGGTACACCGCAAGACTCAATCCGCTCTCGTGCCACCAGTGGCCGGTATAGCCGGTTCCCCAGTCTTCTGTACCGCTGATTCTGGTGCGCTGGCCCCAGGGGGTGTAGTCGTAGCTAGCGATGCTGGCACCAGTGTTGCCATCCACCACCACTCGTGTGCTGCCGAGATGATCCACGGTGATAAGGCGTTTGCCAGTTTGCTGGTTGCTGGAGTTGAGGATTTCGATGCCCCCCGCCCAGAAGCGGTGCTTGGTACCGTTCGTCAAGCGTTCCTCCATGACGCGGGCGCCATGCCAAACCCACTCGCGAACAGGCGTGCTGTTCTTGCTCTCCGCGATGCGGCGGTTTTGACCGTCGTAAGTGAAGGTCCAAGTGTCGCTGCCGACAGTCACGGAGGCCATGCGGTTTCTAGCATCCCAGGTGTAGGTGTAATGACCGTCCGTCAAGAGGTTGCCCTCCAGGTCGTGTGTGGGCACGGCTCCTGAGGCCGGACCGGAACAGTTGACTCGCTCGCTCCCGCTCGTCTCGCCCTTGCGGGCTGCCCTAGGGGCAGTCTCCCCCGAGCCGCCCTCGGCTCCGGTGGTGTCCACGCGCCAAGTCTCACTGGTGACATTGCCTGCTTTGTCGGTGGCTTGCACAGGCACATCATGCACGCCCGCGCCGAGTTCTGTCAATGTCTCAAATGTGCCGTCTGCATACACCCGCGCGTTCTGGCCGTTGAGGGTGACGTTGGCGGGTTCGTTGACTTTGCCCCGGAACCAGGTGGTGCCTCCGGCGCTTAGGCCGGTGATCTGGTTGAGGTGATTGTAGGTGGCCGTGCGGGTTTGACTGCCTTCCTGGGTAGCGGTGCGGTTGCCGGAGAGGTCATACTGGTAACGCCAGACTTGCTGCGGGCTTGGCAGGGGGCCGGAGAGAGGCTGCTCGGTGATGGCGCTGACCTGCTGGCGGGCATCGTAACCGATGGCCCATTCCCGTCCGGCCAAGCCGGGCTGGGTCTGCTGCCAGGTGGCGATTTGATTCGGGCGCTCCACTCGCGCCCTCACCCCTGCGGGGCTGCCGCCGCTGGCGGCAGTCTGTCTCGCCTCCGTCCACCGGCTCGGCTGGCGGCTGGGGGTGTAGGTGTATTCGTAACGGGCCAGTTCCCCGCCGCCCGCAGCGGTGGCGGCGACTGCTTTGCCGCGATAGCGGCGTCTGTCATGCGCAGCCATTTGGCAGGTCGTGAGCGCAGCGAAGGACAATTGGATGATGCCGGTCATGAGGCGTTCCTGGGCGGCGGGCAGACGCTCATAGACGGTTTTCATGCCGGCCAGCGGGTATTGGAATTCGGTGAGGATGCCGGTGTCCCCCTCATAAACGCTGGTGAAGGTTCCAAGCGGGTTGGTGGTGGTGACGAGGCGGCCGCGGGTGTCGTAGGTGTAGGTTTCGGCGGCGCCGGCGTAGCTCATTTCCTCGACTCGGCCCCACTGGTCGTAGTCGAAGCTGAGGGTGTCGTCGGCCAGGGGGCCGTCCACGCTGGTGAGGCGGCCGTGGTCGTCGTAGGCGTAGGCGGTGACGCGGGCGCCGCCGCCGCTGCCGTCGGTCCAG
>CAZKMS010000273.1:0-2580 GCA_964553805.1 uncultured Verrucomicrobiaceae bacterium | reverse complement strand
AGGCCGAAAGTAACACTACAACAACAAGTTACACCGTTAACTTGACAGTCTCTCCCAGCCTGATCCGCGGCAGAGAATCGGCGTCGCCGTATGCACTGCGGGGGCTGTTGTTCTGCGCAGTGTGTGGAAGGCGGATGCAGGGCGCTGCCCGAACCGGGAAGCGAACGACCCGCATCCTCTACCGCTGTGAGCTGGGCAAGTCGCGTTCAGTACCGGTCGAACTAAGGGCTCGTGATTAATTAATCTCGGTTTCGCGGTTGTGGGCGTTACGGTTGTGCTATGGCGGATTTGGCTGAGTCGGTGGCGCGGAGGTATGAGGTGATGCGACCTCATTTGTCTGAGTTCCAGCGGCGGTTGTGGTTGGGGGCCGAAGCCGCGGAGTTGGGGTCGGGGGGTGTGGCTGTGGTGGCCGAGGCGACCGGGGTCGCGACGGACACTGTTCGCCGGGGCCGCAAGGAAGCCGATGCCGGTGTTCATCCCGGTGCCGGCAGGTCGCGCCGGCCCGGTGGCGGCCGCAAACGAGCCGAGGTCCACGACGAGACGTTGGTGGCGGCGTTCGAGTCGTTGATCGACCCGGTGACCGGGGGAGATCCGATGTCGCCGTTGCGGTGGACGTCGAAGTCGATCCGCGCCCTGACCACGGCGTTGGGGGACAACGGCCACCGGGTCAGCGCCATGGTGACGCGCCGATTGCTGCGCGAGCGGGGCTACAGCCTGCAGGCCAACGCCAAGACCACCGAGGGCGGTCAGCATCTCGACCGTGACGCCCAGTTCGCCTACCTCAACGATCAGGCGAGCGCTCACTTGGCGTCGGGGGACGCCGTGATCAGCGTCGACACCAAGAAAAAGGAGTTGGTCGGGTCCTACAAGAACAACGGGCGGGAGTGGCACCCCAAAGGTGAGCCCGAGCAGGTCAAGGTCCATGACTTCATCGACCGGGAGCTGGGTAAAGCCAACCCGTACGGGGTGTACGACGTGGGGACCAACACCGGGTGGGTGTCGGTGGGCACCGACCACGACACTGCTGCGTTCGCGGTCAACACCATCGCAACCTGGTGGCGCGACGCCGGAATGATCCTGCACCCCGACGCGACACGACTGTTGATCAGTGCAGACGGCGGGGGCTCCAACGGGTACCGCACCCGGCGGTGGAAGACCGAGCTGGCCGCACTGGCCGCCGACACCGGCCTGGCGATCACCGTGTGCCACCTGCCGCCGGGCACCAGCAAGTGGAACAAAATCGAACACCGCTTGTTCTGCCACATCTCGATGAACTGGCGCGGCAGACCCTTGACCAGCCACGAAGTGATCGTCGAGACCATCGCCGCGACCAGCACCAACACCGGGCTGACTGTCCACGCCGAACTCGACCAAGCCACCTACCCCACCGGCGTCAAGATCCCCGACAAAGACATGAAAGCCCTTGAAACCGAAGGCATTCTGACCCGACACAACTTCCACGGCGAATGGAACTACACCCTGCATCCGAAACCACGACACGCCGAAGAAGGCTAGATTAATTTGTCACAGACCCTAAGTGATCACCCGCGCACGGTCTATCTCCGTGAGGACGAGGTGACGCATCGGCTCGATGAATGGATCGCTACCTTGGCTGATCCGGAAGAATTGGCTCGCGGGCAGGAAGTGGATGCTGCAGGGCGAGCTGGCTATGCCACTCTGCGGCGCCAGCTCAGCGAATCGAATAGCAAGGTTGCCGCCCTGGTCACGGCAGTGGAATCGGGTGTGGCCCTTGAGGACTTGACTGCCGCGTTGCGGCGCCGCACCGCGGAGCGCGACGAACTGAAGGCGCGTCTTGAGCGAGTCGAGAAACCGTGCGCCATGTCCGCCGCACAGATCAGCCAGCTGGTTGAAGAATTGGGAGGGCTGATATAGATCGGTAGGTCCTTCACAAACGCCTCCGGAGGTGTCAGGAAGGGATTGTCAAAGTTTCCCTTTTGAGGGTCTGAGCGTTTGCCGCGCTCGGGTTCTCGTGACACGTCCCGGAGGTGTTTGTTGTGTCTGTGCATGTTGCTCCAGTCACGTTGTCCACGATCGTCGTTGCCGTCGATGTCGGCAAGGCCTCGGCGATGCTCTCGGCGACGGATAGCGCTCGTGCGCGTGTGTTGGGTCCGGTCGAGTTCGCGTTGACGCGTTCGGGCTTGGTCGGGGTTGTGCGTCGAGTGGGCGCGGTGGTCCCACCGCGTGTGCAGGTCAAGGTGGGTATCGAAGCGGCTGGGCATTACCACCGCCCGGTGCTGGACTATGGGTGGCCGGCTGGGTGGGAGGTGCTGGAGTTCAATCCGGCGCACGTCGCCGAGCAACGCCGTGTGATGGGCCGGCGGCGAGTCAAGACTGATGCGATTGACCTGGAGGCGATCACCGAGTTGGTGCTGGCCGGGCGGGGCCAGCCGGTGACCGAGCGCGGGGTGCTCATCGGTGAGTTGGCGGCCTGGGCGTCCCATCGATCGCGGCGGGTGGCAACGCGTTCTGCGACGAAGAATCAACTGTTGGGTCAACTCGACCGTGCGTTTCCGGGGTTGACGCGGGCGTTGCCCGATGTGCTGGGCACCAAGATCGGTC
>CAZKMS010000272.1:0-2589 GCA_964553805.1 uncultured Verrucomicrobiaceae bacterium | reverse complement strand
CACGCCCGACTCCCGCATCCAGTCTCCGTAGCCGCCGCTACCGGACAAGGGTTCCATCGTCCTCTTCAATTTCTAGCGAACGTTTGATGTGCGCCCACCGGCGCCATTGAAGGGATCTTGAGATGAAATTGAAAAACTTATGGCCGGTTGGTGCGTCATGACTTGTTCGGCTTCTTAGTTTTAATGTTCTCGTCCCACCGTCTGCGGATGAACAGACATGAGATTAGTGTGGTGAAAGCGAGCAGCAGTGTGGACGGCTCGGGAATGCTGCCTGCGAGGATGGGCTTGCCCGGCTCGGACTCGTACGCCCAGCCGTGGATTTCGGACTGCCACCAAGTATAGTTGTCCAAGTCGATCCAACCGTAGTGAATCTGTTCGTCGATCAGGAACTCGATGCCGATGAAGCCGCGGCTGCCGACGAAAAAGCCAGAGGTGCCGACATCGTATCGCACATGCAATGATGCGACACCGGGGATCGTGGACGGGTGAGACCACCAGCCCGAGAGCTGTCCAAACTCGGGGTAGAGAGAGGGTGAATCCGGGCCAATTACCGTACTCGTTGGCAATGGATAGGGTTGGGAATCGTACCATGATCCGGGTCCGAATGGCTGTTTGAGTCCTAGTATTCTTGTCTCACCCCAAGTTTGGAGGTAGGCACTTCCGCCAAGCCCGTTGTGCCGTAGTTCAGGGAGGCCATCGCCATTCAGGTCGATGTTGTAGTTATGGTGGGCGACGGTGAAATTATGCAGCCTCAGGCGTCCGGGCGGCTGGTAGTAGATGACGGCGGCAGGGGCCGTTGAGACTCCGAAAAGCATCCCGCAGAGAAGGGCTACACGCTTCAGCGGGCAGAGCTGAACGAGCAAATGCGATCGGCTTCGGAGAGGTTTCATTTGGTGACGGCGGAAATATTCAACGGATAGACACTCATGCAGCGGAATTCTTAGAAATGTTCTTGGCACCTGTCATGAGTAGTTCGAATCCCGAAGGAGGTAGGGGAATCTCTTCATTCTCTAGCGAACGTAGAGCGCAGGCACCCCTACCAGCGGGGGCGCGCGTCGCTCGCGGGGTTGAGGTTGTGGTTACGGGAAATCATCGGAATTAAACGGCTGGAAGGGGTTGCATGACGCGGCTTGTTCGCTTCTTGGTTTTAATGTTCTCGTCTCACCGTCTGCGGATAAACAGGCATGAGATTAGTGTGGTGAAAGCTAGTAGCAGTGTGGACGGCTCGGGAATGCTGCCTGCGAGGATGGGCTTGCCGGGCTCGGACTCATACGCCCAGCCGTGGATTTCGGACTGCCACCAGGAAAAGTTGTCCAAGTCGATCCAACCGTAGTGAACCTGGTCGTCAATCAGGAACTCGATGCCGATGAAGCCGCGGTTTCCGACGAAAAAGCCGGAGGTGCCGACATCGTAACGCACATGCAGGGATGCCGCGCCCGGAACTCCCATTGGATGCGATTGCCACCCGGAAAGCGAACCATACTCGGGAAAGAGAGCGGGCGAATCCGGGCCGATGAGGGTGCCTGTCGGCAACGCGTACGGTTCGGAGTCATACCAAGTGACCCATCCATAGGGCATCCTGCGGCCTAGGAAACGGGTTTCACCCCAAGAACGGAGATAGGTACTTCCCCCAAGCCCGTTGTGCTGGAGGTCATAGACCCCGTCGCCATTCAGGTCGATGTTGTAGTGATGGTGGGCGGTGTTGAAATTGTGCAGCCTCAGACGCCCGGGCGGTTGATAGAAGATGATGGCTGCAGGGGCCGTTGAGACTCCGAAAAACACTCCGCAGATAAGGGCGACACGCTTCAGCGGGTAGAGTTGAACGAACAAATGCGATTGGCTTCGGAGAGGTTTCATGGTGACATCGGAAATATTCAAGGGATAGACACTCATGCAGCGGAATTCTTAGAAATGTTCTTGGCACCTGTCATGAGTAGTTTGAATCCTCGAAGGAGGTAGGGGGATCTCTTCATTCTCTAGCGAACGTTAGAGTGGTGGCACCGGCGAGGACAAGCTCCGATTCCAGCAAGGACGTTATCGCCGGTTGCCACCCACGGCTTGTTCGGCTTGGTTGAGTTATCGATTGAGATCGAGAAACCGAAGAACCACGGCCAAACGACGCGTCCGCCAGTTCTCCGTCACAAACTGCTTCCCGGTCTTTCGGGCGCTTCCCTGTTCCGAACAAACATCCCATGTCTCAAGATTGGAACTCGCGGAAATGTTATATTCGATAGGATCTTTGGTCCCAGAAAACGAAGAAGTAAACCGCGCGTCGATTCTGAAGCGAGCGGCCATAGACATCATCGATAACCCACCGGTGTAAGAACCACGCAAGACGCTGATCTTGCCAAGTTGATCCCCCGAAAGCGAATCAAGCTTTGTGTCGTCGGAGGCGAGCGCTGCAAGTTTGGCGCTATCAACCACAAAAAACTCTGTGGCCGGAGCATCGGCGAATGCATGATTCATTGCTGAGAAGGCGAGCAAACAAGCTAGTATGGGTCGTAGGTAAATCATGATCGTGTGTTTGTTTGTTGTTTCTGCCGAACGTTTGAGTGCTCCTACGGGAGCGATGGAAAGGAAAATGGAATG
>CAZKMS010000271.1:0-2601 GCA_964553805.1 uncultured Verrucomicrobiaceae bacterium | reverse complement strand
ATGCCGATTCTCGGAAGACGCCCGAGACGGAAAGCGCGAATGCTTGGTGCGAACATGGTGCGAACAAATCGTTCGCCTCCTGCTCGGATGCCTCGGGAGAATCGGGAACCGGGCCATCCCCTGCACGCGGCAACCGCTGACGCGCCCGGAGGATCGCGTCCCACCCCGAAGCTTCGCTTTCACGTCTGAGTTCCGGAGCGGTCATTGGTTTCCTGACTCAGCGGGCTCCGGTCACGAATCCACGTCACTTTGGCTTGATCGTGGATCCAATGGCTTCGGGCTCCGCTTCAAGGAAAGAATCCAGGCTGACATGGCCTATGCCAGCTTGTCCCCGGTCGCGACCGTCCTTTATGGTGTCCAGGTTGGCAGTGACGTCTTTCTTTTTTAGCACCGATGTGGCCGCCGCTCCCCACCAGTTTCCAGAGAAGTCCCACATCTCGGGGCTATCATTCACCAGATCGTACCTTCCGTTGTCGATGATCATGGAATTGTGAGCCTCAACTTTGCAACCAGCGAGTTTACACCAGACTCCACCGTGCTTGTTCCTTGTAATTCTGCATGAACTCAACTTTGGCGAGGCGTTGAGTTCTCCGCGGATACCCCAGCGGGCGTTGCTGTCGATGGTACAGTTTATGAAGGTGCCAGTGGATGCAAAGATTTGTACTCCATCTCCTCTATTATTCGTGATCAGACAGTTGCGCACAGTGGGATCAGATCCCTCGCCGATCCGGATACCCACAGTGTTATCATCCATGTACACACCCTCCAGGAGAGGATTCGACCCAATAATATTGATTGCTACATTTGCACGCGTGATGCGCATGTTACTTATTGTAGTGGAGGATGACCTGTTAATAGTTATACCATTCCAGGATGCGGGCCCAGTCCCTCGGCCCGCGAAAACCACAACGGCTTCCGGAGTTCCGTCAATGTTCAATTTCCCTTGCACTGACAAACCGGAGTTCTTCGAGAGGAAAGCAATATGAGTTCCTTCCTCAATATTCAGCTCGCATCCTTCCGGCACGACGTAATCGGCAATGATCGTATGCGGAACTTTGGCCTTTTTGAGCGTGACAATCGGTTCTATCTGCGTGCCTTTCAGTTCCAAAGGAGCATCTGGAGCATTCTGTGCGGAAGGGCCTGAAATGATCGTAGATCCGATGCCTGCGGGCTCCGCGTCAAGGAAAGAAGCCAGGCTGACCTGGCCTACGCCAGCTTGTTCCCGGTCGCGACCGTCCTTTATGGCGGCTAGGTTGGCCGTGTCGCCTTTCTTTTTTAGCACGGCTGTGGCCGTCGCCCCCCACCAATTTCCAGATAAGTCCCAATTCGCGGGAGTATCATTCACCAGATCATACCTTCCGTTGTCGATGATCATGGAATTGCGAGCCTCCACGCGGCAATTATAGAGTTGGCACCAGATCCCACCCTGCTTGTTCCTTGTAATTCTGCATGAACTCAACTTTGCCGAGGCGCTGTAGTCTCCGCGAATACCCCAGCCGCCGTTGCGGTCTATCGTACAATTCTCGAAGGTGCCAGTGGATCCAATGATGTAAACTCCATTTTCTTTATTCTGGGTAATCAGACAGTTGCGTACAGTTGCATCGCCTCTGCTGCCGTACTCGCCGATCCGGATACCCACAGTGTTGCCGTGCATATGCACACTTTCCAGGAGAGAGTTCGACGCATAAATGCCAATGGCTACATTTGCGCCCGTGATGCGAGTGTTACTTATTGTAGCGGAGGATGCCCCGTTAATGTTGATACCATTCCAGGATGCGGACCCAGTCCCTCGGCCTGCGAAAACCACAATGGCTTCCGGATTTCCGCTAATGTTCAATTTTCCTTGCACTGACAGACCGGAGTTCTTCGAGAAAGTAATATGAGTTCCTGGATCAATATTCAGCTCGAATCCTTCCGGCACGACGTAATCGGCAACGATCGTATGTGGCGCTCTGGCCTTTTTGAGCGTGACAATCCGCTCCGTCTGCGTGCCTTTCAGTTCCAAAGGAGCATCTGGAGCATTCTGTGCGGAAAGACCCGAAATGAGACAAGGGATGACAGCGGCCACGCTGCAACAGACCTGGGTAAACTTGATTGACGATCGGTCGTCTAGAATCTGTCTTGAAGAGCCGACGGGGAGTTCCTGGACTGGTGGCATGGCGGCGGTAGGGTTGAGGTGATGAGCGGGGTGGGGGACGACTTCGGGTTGAACCCGGTGGGGATTGGCGGGGAAAACGGGCGTGAGGAGTGTGTGCAGGACGCACAGTTGCGCGCAACGCACAATTTATAAGGTGAAGCGACCGCTTTCGTCAAGATTTATTCTTGAGTGCGGGTGAGCAGGCGAACAGGTGCCTGGATCGAGTTTCGGGCTCCGGGAGTGAGATGGCAGACACCCACTTTTGAATCCGCACCGTAAGGCATCCGGGTGCGGATGGCGGTGCAAGAGTCGTGGAAAGTGGGCGATATGAGGATCGTTGTTCGGCAGCGCCCGGTGCATTCTTCTTCTCCGAAAGTGGAGAAAGTGGGTGTCTGCCGTTGCTGTCCGGATTGAGCACTTTTGCTGTTGGGTTCGGCCTTCCAAGGGTGTCTCGAATAGCCCTT
>CAZKMS010000270.1:0-2652 GCA_964553805.1 uncultured Verrucomicrobiaceae bacterium | reverse complement strand
CCATTTCCGCCTGACGGATGTGCACGGGCACGTGGTGAAGCCGGTGCTGGGGTGATCACAAGGTAGAAACACCAACCCTCTCGCCCAGCTCCCGGCCCCGCCAGGACAACTTGTCCCGCAGCCTCAGCCGCCAGTTCGGTGCGGTATTTGCCCTGCATGTAGCTCCAGATCACGTCGTCATGCTCCATCCAGTCGCCGTGGAAGACTTTGGCGATGCCGGCAGTGAAGTACAAGGCAATGAGCAGTCCCTGGCAAAGCCGCAGCGCGCCCGCATGCCGCCACCACCTGCCATCCTCTCCCTGATAGGCCGGAGGCGCCGTGGCCAGGATGCCGAACACGATCACATTCAGCCGGCTGATGCTGAACGCTGAGGCGCGGTCGGCAAACAGCACATACACCGCGCACAGTGCCGCCAGAAAGAACCCGGTGCGTTTGTGGCGGCCGCCGTGCAGGATCAAGGCACAGCCGCCGAAGAGGGCGGCGCCGAACAGAATCACACCCCACACCGGAAATTTGGGCCAGGCCTTCCAGTACGTGGAGCGCTGGTCGCTGAGATCGGGATGAAACCCTTCCGTCCCCAGCCATTCCAGGGGATGCAGGTACAGCATGCCCATCCAGGCCAGAAATTGCAGGGTGAAAAGAATCTCAAACCCGCGCATCCGCCAGCCGGGCACGGGGCGGAAGAAGCTGGCATGAGCGCGTTGGATGCCGGCGGCTGTGGCGGAAAGGATTCGTGCCATGGGTCTCACTTTTTGGAGGGCTCCGCTTTGCCGGTGGCGGGCTTGGCGAGCTTTTGCCACCGCTCTCCCGTGCGCACTTGTTCGAGGTGATGGACGGCGGCAAGCTGGCGGGAGCCCGCCTCCGAGACGCCCGCTTTTGCCACGCTGACGGCGCGCAGTTGCGTCATCGCCGCGATCCACGGAATCGCGGTGTCGTCCACCGCGGTGCCATCCAGCAGCAAGGTTTCCAGCTTCGGGTGGCGCGCCAGTTTTTCCAGGTCCGCACTGGTCAGATCCGTTTCGCTCAGGTCCAGCTTGCGCAGGGCGGGGTGCGGCGGCATGGCCGCCAGCACGGGCCCCATGCCTTTGACAGCGCGCAAATCCAACTCCTGCAGGCGCGGCCATTTCCCGGCGTGCATGAGCATCGGCAGCGCCTCGGGCGCGTGGCTGGCATCGAAGCGCTCGATCAGAGGCAGCGCCGTCAAGCGCGCCAAGTCGGAGCTGCGCAGGCGGGTGCCGCGCAGGCGGGTGCCGCGCAGGCGGGTGCCGCGCAGGCTCAGGAAACGCAGGTTGGTGAGCTTGAGCAAGTCCTCAAGGCCGTCCGTCGGAAAACCAGATGCGCTCAAGTCAAGACTTTCCAATTGCGTCATTCCGCCGAGTCCGGTCATGTCCTCCTTGCTCAATTTGCGGCCAGTCAAGAATAGCGTCTTGACGGATTTGGCAGTCCACAGTTGGCGCAATCCCGCTGGGCTGACCCGGCTCGATGAGTTGATGGTGATCTGGGCTTTACCAGCCGCCAGCGCTGCCTGCAGGCCTTCATCAGAAAGTCCCGGAATCGGTGCGCGCTTGGCGTCAGACTTGGCTTTGACCGCCACAACCGGTTTCGATTTCGCCGGCAATTTCTCCGGCCCGGTCCAGTGCGTGGACATCACGCGCTGCTGTTCGGGCGGCACCAGTTCGAGCGGTGTGATGCGCCAGCGCCCCGCCGGATGGCGCATCGACTCGGACCCGCCCACCGTCCACGAGGCGCGCACAAAACGCACCTCCACCAGCGGCGGCGCCTGGGGATACAAGCTCGCGTGCTTGGCCGCCACAAACGCCGCCATCCGCTGGCGAAATCGCTCCCCGCGCTGGCCATAGTTCGCCGACTCCGACACCATCCGCTGCAGGCGGTTCTCGTAGCCCCAGACCACGAGGGGGTCATAATCGATCGGGTTCAAACTCACCCACGGAGTGCTGGCAGAGGTCCTGCCCTGCACGTAGTAGTTGGACCAGACCTTCGACCGGTTGGGAAAAAGCGCGCTCAACCGGTAAAACACCCGCAAGTAGGGCGAGGGAAAGCGCGGAAAGGTCTCCGGCAGCGCGCAGAGCACCATCGGCAGCAGCCACAATCCGCCCCAGGCCAGAAAGTGCGCCGCGCCCCAGCGCGCGTAAGGAGGGATCGCTTTTTCCATGTCAAGAGAGAGTGGCTTCGGTCGTGATTCGTCGCTTCATTTTTGACAGGATGACAGAATGGACAGGATTGCGGTTGCCAGACGGAAACGCCCCGCGCTCTGGTCTGCCCGCCGCTTCCATCCATCCTCTTCATCCTGAAAAATCCTGTCCATCCTGTCAAAAAAACTGCCTCTCATTTCCCGATCGCCTCGATCTCAGGGCTCATCTTCTTCAACTGCGGCGGCGGACCAGCCCAGAACTCCAGCACCTTCGTCTCGCCGCTCGGACTGCCAACCGTCACCCGGTGGATGCCCGGATTCCCGGACACGCGGAAGGCAAAGCCAAGCTGGCGCTGGGCGTCGAGAACACCCGCGGTGGAGCGGGTCGGCGGGTCGATTTGAAGTGCGGCTGCGCCGGGTTCGGAGGGGCGGGAGGCGGGGGTGTCTCCCGCGACGGACGAGGGCGTCCGTGCTCCCTGTTCCAAAACCACCAGCCCCCC
>CAZKMS010000269.1:0-2654 GCA_964553805.1 uncultured Verrucomicrobiaceae bacterium | reverse complement strand
CCGCCATCTGCGCGCTTCCAGGCAGGCCGGTCCAATGGCTGAAAAGGTGGCCCGCCTTGGCCGTGGCGGTCACTTTCAGCGGCGTGTCCGGCAGCACGTCGGAAATTTGTGGGTTGGTTTTTTTGTTCAAGGCGGTGGCGGCTTTGGACGGAGTAGCGGACAGCGCCAGCACGCCTGCTTTATCCGGCGTGTTTTCCACCACCGCCCGCATGAGGGTGAGCCGGTAACGTCGCTCAAAGGTGAAACTGCGCGTCACGGTGGCGCTGTTGCCGTTCGCGTCGTAAGCGGTGACGGTGAGCGTATTGCTTCCCGGCAACGGAATGACTTCCGCGAAAAAAGGTACTGATGAGAGTTTGGCGGAAGCATCCAGGATGGCGAGGATGGGCGCGCCGCTGTTGAATGCGATTTCCACACGGTCTAGTCCGATATTATCTCCGGCGATGCCGGTGATCAGGAGCGGCAATGAGGCGCTGACGAACTTGCCTGCCGGAGATGAGAGTCTCAGCGTGGGACTTCTCGTGTCACCGCCCATGCCGATGCCAGGCAGTCCAGTGCCCTGGATGGCGAAGGTGTAAAAGCTATTGTCTTCGCTGTCATTCTCAATGCTCACCGTGGCGGAACGCAAACCCGTCACGGCAGGATCGAAGGTGATGGTGAACGTGGCGGAATCGCCCGCAGCCACCGGAGACAGCGGCTGAGCGGTGACCGTGAAGTCCGCCGCGTGCGGGCCGGTGATTTTCACCAGTGGACTACCCGTGAGGCTGAGATAGTAAGCGCCGGTGTTGGCGATGGTGAAAGTACGCGCCACCGTGCTACCCGCCACAAGTACGCCACCAAAATCCGTGTGGTCTGCCTCGTCCGGCGTTATGTCGCCATTGGCGATCTCCGCGCCATTGCCAGTGATACTCATTTCAGGATCACCATTCGCGAGTACTGCATGAACCATGCGAGCAGACACTTTCCCGCCAGCCGTGGTGAAGCTGCCACCAACGTAGAGATTCCTGCCCCTTGCCGCCAGCGCAGAGACTCTATCGTTCATCCCCGAACCCATGCCGTTCCAGGCGCTGTTATCCGTTCCCCCTAGCGTCCATCTGGCGATACGGTTGCGTCCCGCCACCCCGCCTGCTGTGGTGAAATTTCCTCCCGCGTAAAGATGCGGCCCGGATACGGCCAACGCCTCCACCCCCCCGTTTACCCCTGAACCCAATGTGCTCCATGCGCTGTTGCTCATTCCTCCAATCTCCCATTTGGCGATGTAATTGGCGCTCTTCCCGCCTGCCGCGAAGAAAAAGCCTCCCACGTAAAGGCTCGTGCCACTCACCTCCAGCGCATACACCCAGGAACCTTCCACTCCCGAAGCCAGACCACTCCAAGCACTGTTATCAACGCCCCCAAGAACCCATTTGGCGATATGGTTGCGGCCACTCACTCCGCCCACTGTGGAAAAACTCCCTCCCACGTAGAGGTCCGTGCTGGTTGCGGCCAACGCGCGCACCGGACCATTATTCACTCCAGAACCCAGCGCGCTCCAAGCATTGTCGTCCGTGCCTCCCAACCCCCACTTGGCAATGCGGTTACGCCCCGCCACTCCGCCTGCCGTGGTGAAATCTCCTCCCACGTAGAGATCCGTGCCAGTTGCGGCCAACGCATGCACAGAACTGTTTACTCCCGAACCCAGCGCGCTCCAAACGCTGCCGTCCCACTTGGCGATGTGGTTGGCCGAGATTCCTCCCGCCATGGTAAAGGCTCCAGCAGCATAGATATCCGAGCCTGCCACCTTCAGCGCATGCACAGAGCTGTTTGCTCCCGAACCCAGCGCACTCCATCTGCTGCCGTCCCACTTGGCGATGCGATTAACCGTGACTCTGCCTGCCGTGGTGAAGTTCCCTCCCGCATAAAGATTCGTTCCAGATACGGCCAGCGCGTACACCGAACTGTTCATTCCGAAACGAAAAAGGGGTCTCCAAGCGCCGCTATCCGAGCCTCCAAGTGTCCATGCGCCGATACGGTTAGCCGGCATCCCTCCTGCCGTAGAAAAAGCCCCTCCAACATAAAGGTCCGTGCCAGTTATGGCCAACGCATGCACAGAACTGTTTACTCCCGAACCCAAAGCGCTCCAGGCACTGTCGTCCACTCCTCCCAACGTCCATTTGGCGATACGGTTGACCGTCACCCCGCCCGCCGTGGCGAGATTTCCTCCCACGTAAAGGTCCGTCCCGGTTACAGCCAACGCATTCACACTGGCACTTGCTCCGGAACCCAAAGCGCTCCAGGCATTGTCGTCAGTGCCTGCCAAGTCCCATTTGGCAATGTAGGAGCGTCCCTCCACTCCGCCTGCTTCGGTGAAAGCTCCTCCCGCATAGAGGTCCGTAGCCGTTGCCGCCAACGCACTCACTCCGCCGTTTACCCCCGATCCCAAAGCACTCCAGGCGTTGTCGTCCATGCCTCCCAACGTCCATTTGGCAACCCGATTGCGCTCTTCCACTCCGCCCGCTTCGGTGAAAGTTCCTCCCACATAGAGGTCCGTAGCCGTTGCCGCCAACGCGCTCACTCCGCCGTTTACTCCTGATCCCAAAGCGCTCCAGGCGCTGTCGTCCATCCCTCCCAGCGTCCATTTGGCAACACAGTTGCGCTCAGCCACCCCGCCCGCTTCG
>CAZKMS010000268.1:0-2810 GCA_964553805.1 uncultured Verrucomicrobiaceae bacterium | reverse complement strand
CGCGGGCGGCATTGGGATAACCGATGAGGACGTAGGGCGGCACGCCGTCGCTGGCCGCGCCGAGTTCATGCGCGACGAGGGAGCCGATGGAGGGATAGGCCACGGTGCCGCTGACGGGGCGGCCGGTGTGCATACGGTTGGTGGCGGCGGCGTGCTCGTCGATGACGTTGTGATGAACGCTGCGCACGGCGGTGACGCGATCCATCAGCGGCGCGAGACGATGCAGGTGCTCGCAGACCTGCACGCCGGGGACGGCGGTGGGGATGGCGTCGTAGTAGGAGCCGGGTTGTTTTTTCCCAGGGTTGCCGCGGCGCTTGGGGTCAAAGGTGTCGATCTGCCCCATGCCGCCGCTGAGCCAGATGAAGATGATGTTCTCGGCCTTGCCACGCACGCTGCTGGCGGCGGGTGAGGCGGACAGCATGGCGGGCGCGAGCGGGGCGGCGAGGGAGGCTTGGAGGAAATGGCGGCGGTTCATGGTAGGAGATCAGTCGGATGGGTCAGATTAGTCGGATCGGTCAGATCAAAAAACTAGGGCAGCCAGACGAACTCGCGGTGGTTGATGAGGCTCCAGACGAGGTCTTCGTAGCGGTTGCGCCACGCGGTTTGCAGGCGGGGGTCGGGTTCGCCGCCCTGGCGGACGCGGCGCTCGTATTCTTCCTGGATGGTGTTGGCTTCGGGCTGGGCGTGGTTGAGCCAGTTGATGCGGGGTAGGGGCGGGAGTGGTTTGGTGGTGGGGGTTTGGGTGGGATCGGCGAGGCGCTGGTCGAATCCTTGCGCGAGGGCTTCGCTGAAGGCGGTTCGTTCTTGCGGGTTGGGCTGGCGGTTGAGGATGCTGAGGAAAAGGGTTTCCACGAGTTCATCGGGATGGCTCGCCTGCACGGCGAGTTCCGCCAAATGGCTGCCTTTGGCGGCGCGGGTGAGGGTGGTGCTGAGCACGCTGTTGGCGAGGATGCCGGGTTGCAGAACATTGGCCTCCGTCTCGCGTTCGGAGACGGGTTTCTGCCGCGCGCCGACCCAGCCGAAGGCTTCCAGCACATCGATGACGGCGCGGGCTTTTGGCAGGGAGAGGCTGGGGCGGTCGCGCTCGTTTTTGAGGTCAACCATCATCCAGGCGCGGGTGGCGTGGCCGAGAGTCATGCGGCGATACGCGGGCCAGCGGCCATAGGGATCGAAGGTGAGTTCTTCGACATCCATCGCGCGGCCGGTGGTGGCGTGCATGGCGTCGGCGATCTGTTCGGCGCCGAGGCGGCGGCGGTCGGGCGCTCGGAAATAGCGTTCCTTGGCGGAGGCGGCGAGGTTGTTGCCGGTGGCCTCGCGCTGGTAGGCTTGCGAAGTGGCGATGAGCCGCAGGATGTGATGGAAGTCGTAGCCACGGGCGACGAACTGATGCGCCAGCCAGTCGAGCAATTCCGGGTGGCTGGCCTCACGCCCTTCCCAATCATGAACCGGCTCCACGATGCCCGCGCCCATGAGGCGTTTCCACAGGCGGTTGACCATGACCTTGGCGAAACGCTGGTTCTCCGGCGCGGTCATCAGCGCGGCGAGGCGTTCGCGGCTGTCGTCCGCGTTCAGGGCGAGACGATCCGCGGTTTGTTCCGTGACGCCGGTTTCATCGGCGAAAGGCCAGTGCGGGAGGACTTTTTCGTCGGGCCGCAGCGTCACTTTGATCAGGGAGGCGCGGGCGTTGTTTTCAAAGAAGGCGGCGGGCACCCGGCTGCTGGCGGGGACGGTGACGGGTTTGCGGCTCATCATGGCGGCGAGGGCGAACAAGTCCTTCTGCGTGGTGCTGTGATAGGGGGAGTCATGGCAGCGCGCGCATTGCATTTCCACGCCGAGAAAGGCGGAGGCGACGATGTGGCCTTTCTCCGCGAAAGGGGCGTCGTTCTCCCCGGCCTCGCCAAAGCCGATGCTGCCGCCGCCGGCGAGGCTGCCGCGCATTTGCAACAGTTCGGTGATCATGCGGTCAAGCGGCTTGCGGTCGCGCAGGGCTTCGTGGAGAAACCAGCGGAACGGCCCGGTGCTGTTCATGTTGGAGCCAATTAAAGAAGGGTTCTCCGCCAGCAAATCCTGCCAGAAACTTATCCAGTGATCCGCGCCGCGCTCGTCGCGCAGCAGGCGGTCGATCACGCGCTCGCGTTTGTCCGGGCGCGTGTCAGCGGCAAAGGCGCGGATGTCCTCGACGCTTGGCGGCAGGCCGGTCAAATCGAAATGCACCCGCCGCAGAAATGCTTCATCAGAAACCAGCGGGGCGAAGGTGATCTCGTCTTTTGTTTTGGCGGGCACAGGCCACTCCGCGCCGTCGCGAATCCAGGTGTCCAGGGTCTTCACTTGATCGGGAGAGAGGCCTTCGCCTTTCGGCGGCATTTTCAACGATTCATCATCGGTGACCAAGCGGGCGATGAGTTCGCTTTTTTCTGGATCGCCGGGGACGATGGCCGGGGTTCCCGAGTCGCCGGCCAGCAGGGCGGCATCGCGCGTGTCCAGCTTCAGGCCGCCGCGGTCTTTTTCTCCGTGGCAGCGGAAGCAGTGCTCCTGCAGCAGCGGCAGGATTTTATCGTGGAACTTCCCGGCGGCGTCTTTGCCGTTTGCGGTTGATTTGAGAGTCTTGTCGATCTTCGCTTGAAGAAAGGCATCGATGGGATGCGGCGCGGGCTTGCCGGTGAATGATGGAACCGCTGGTGCGGGATGCTCTTGCGCCCATTGTTGGGCCAGGGCGTGGCGTTTGCCCCAAAAGGAGTCCTGGGAGCGGGCTTGCTCGCGGCGGTTGGTGTCGTCGAAGGATGTTAGGAAGGTTTCCTGCTTTTTGACGA
>CAZKMS010000267.1:0-2834 GCA_964553805.1 uncultured Verrucomicrobiaceae bacterium | reverse complement strand
CAATCATAGAGTCGATTGGCCGGGATTTTTCATTCAGGTGGAATTGAATAGGGGCGGCGCGCATCCGGCGGCTGTGGCGCAAGCCCGGAAGTCCCGGGATCCAAAGTTGGCCGATGGCCGGTTGCCGCGACCTGTGATCCGGCCTGCCACAAAACGCTTTCCGCCCGGATGCCTGCACCTATGCTGCGCGGCATGTCGATCGCCAGACGCCTGATTCTTTTGATGTCGACGCCCTTCCTGATTCTCCTCGGGATCTGGCTGGTCACCCGCATGCAAATGGCCGAAGTCGAGGACCGCATCCGGTTCGTTGCGGAATCCCGGGTTGTGGCGCTGGCCCGGCTGGGCGACATCTCGCGCGGCTTCGCCGAAATGCGGGTCAATGTGCGCAGCTGCCTGCTGGCTGCCGACCCTGCCGGCCAGGCCACCGCGCGCCGCGCCTATGACATTGACCGGGCCGAGTTCACCCGGCTGCTGGATGAATACGCCGACAAGCGGACCACCAGCGAACAAGGCCGGAGAATGCTCGGCGACTACCGCACGATGAGCCACGAGTGGATGAGCGAGGCAAATCAGGCGATGTCGCTGGCGGCGGCGGGCCGCCAGGACGAGGCGAGGGCGCTGTTGTTCGGCCCGATGATCACACTCGGCGAGCGAATGAGCCTCGTTTCGCGGGAATGGATCCGCTACAACGAGGAAGTTGCGACGCAAGCGGGCCTGGCCGCGATCGAGGCCATTGAGAGCTCGCGGCGGAACCTGCTGATCGCCACCCTGTGCGCCGTGGCATTGTCCGGCGTCGTCGGCGCGCTCACATTCCGAAGCATCGTCACGCCCATTCAGGCGCTCGAGGCCTCGGTGAAAACCATCGCGGCTGGCGACTACCACAACGAGGTTCCCTTCACCCGCGCCACGGACGAGACCGGCGGCCTGGCACGTTCGATCGATATCCTGAAACAGGGCGCCGCCGCCATGGAGGAACAGCGGTGGGTGAAATCCAACACCGCCAAACTCACAGGAGAATTGCAGGGAGCCGCCTCGCTGCCGGAGTTCGGCCAGCACCTCATTTCCGCCCTGGTGCCGATGCTCGGTGGCGGGGCCGCGGGATTTTACATTTTCGAATCCGGAGCGCAACGGCTGCGCCGGATCGCCAGCTACGGGTTGATGGAATCCCCAAATGTGGCGGACTCGTTCGGCCCCGGTGATGGACTCGTGGGCCAGTGCGCGCGCGACCGCAAGCCGATCATGCTTTCCAACCTGCCCGCGGACTATTGCCCGATCGCATCCGGCCTGGGACAAGGAGCGCCTGCCCAAGCCATCGCGTGGCCGCTGCTCTCGGGGAATTTGCTGTTAGGGGCGCTCGAGTTTGCCTCGTTCCGCAGCCTCGATCCACGCGAACAGGCGTTGTTGGAGGAGCTGATGCCGATCCTGGTGATGAGCCTGGAGATCCTCCAGCGGAACCTGCGCACCGGGGAACTGTTGGAGCAGGTCCGCGTCAGTGAAGAGCAGACGCGGCTGATCCTGGAATCCAGCGCCGAGGGGATTTTCGGCACGGATACCGAAGGGCGGATCACGTTCGTGAATCCCGCCGCCTGCCGGATGCTGGGCTTCGCCGCCGATGAATTGATCGGGCAGCCGTCCCACGCCACCTTCCGTCACCACCATGCCGACGGCCGCGATTATCCGATTGAAGAATGCCCGATGTTCGCCGCCTACCGGCACGGCAAGGCCAGCCGCATCGACGACGAATGCCTGTGGTGCAAGGACGGCTCCGGACTGCCGGTGGAATACGGCGCCACGCCGATCCTGAAGGACGGGGTGGTCATTGGTTCCGTGGTCAGTTTCACCGACATCACGGCGCGCAAGGAGGCGGAGGCGGAATTGCTTCGTGCCAAGGAGGCCGCGGAGGACGCCACCCGGGCGAAGTCCGATTTCCTGGCCAACATGAGCCACGAAATCCGCACGCCGATGAATGCCATCATCGGGCTCTCGCACCTCGCCCTCAAGACGGCGCTCAACCCCAAGCAGCGCGACTATGTCAGCAAGGTCCACAACGCCGGCACCTCGCTGCTCGGCGTCATCAACGACATCCTCGATTTTTCCAAGATCGAGGCCGGCAGGCTCGACATCGAGACCACCGACTTCCGGCTCGACGAAGTCATCAGTTCGGTCACCACGCTGACCGCGCAGAAGGCGCACGAAAAAGGCCTGGAGTTCCTGGCCCACGTCTCGCCGGAGATTCCCGATGTTTTGTTAGGCGATCCGCTGCGCCTCGGCCAGATCCTCACGAACTTCGTCAACAACTCGGTCAAGTTCACCGAGCATGGGGAAATCCGGCTCGACATCGGATTGCTCGAACGCACGGGTGACAAGGTGCAGCTCAAGTTCTCGGTGCGCGACACCGGCATCGGCATGACCCCGGAGCAATCGGCGAAGCTCTTCCAACCGTTCGTGCAGGCGGACACCTCGACGACACGCAAGCACGGCGGCACCGGTCTCGGCCTGACCATCTGCCGCCGCCTGGTGGAGCTGATGGGCGGGCGGGTCTGGCTCGAAAGCCAGGCCGGTGCGGGCAGCACGTTCTTCTTCACCGTCTGGCTCAAGGTCGGCGCCGCGAAGGGTTCGGGTAAAACCATCCCCGGGAAACTCGCCAACCTCCGCGTGCTCGTGGTGGATGACAACGCCGCCGCGCGCGAGATTCTCCACGAGCCGCTCAGCGCCATCGCCCGCCACGTCAAGGTGGTCGCGTCCGGCCCGGAAGCGGTCGCCGCCGTCAAGGCGCAGAATTTGATAGATCCCTACGACATTGTTTTCATGGACTGGCGCATGCCCGGCATGGA
>CAZKMS010000266.1:0-2906 GCA_964553805.1 uncultured Verrucomicrobiaceae bacterium | reverse complement strand
AGCACGATGTCCACGTTGTGCTTCTCGAACAGCGGCACCCAATGCTCGCGGCTGTGCTGTCCCGTCGTGTCGTAGGGGCGGTAGGACGGATACGAGGGCACATGCTGGGCCACGATCAAATGCGGCCGTTCGGTGCGGGCGGCGAGTTGTTTGTCCAGCCAGTCGGTCTGCTCTCCGGGGATTGGGACGAGGTGCCCCGAATCGAGCAGCACCAGGCTCAAGTAGTCGCCGAAGTCGAGCGTCGCGAACGACCTCTCGGCGAAGAGTCCGCCGTAAAGCGGGATGAAGAACGGGGCGACGCGCTCGTCGTTGATCTTCGTGACCTCGTGGTTGCCGATGGCGGGCACGATGGGGATCAACCGCTTCGACGAATCGATCATGTCCTCCCGGTAGTTCTTCAGAAACTGCAGGTTGGCTTTTGGCCTCACTCCGCTGCTGGTGATTTCATAAGCGATGTCGCCGCCCAGCAGGGCGAACATCGGGTCTTGCTTGGCGGCCAGGAGGTTGCTGATGCGGGCGTTGGAGCCCGCGCCGCTGTCGCCTCCGGAGACGAATTGAAAGGAGTCGGTCATCTTCGCGGGCATGGTCTGAAAGCGGAGCGATTTTTTGCCCGACCCGACCTGCAACTGGTACTGCGTGCCCGGCTCCAGCCCGGCGGCCTCCGCGCGGTACACGAACAGGCCTGAGACCGGGTAAGGGACGCGCACCGGCTTGGCTTTTTGCCACTCCTTGACGCCGGCCTTCGCCACCCGCACCTCCACTTGATCGTCCGGCATCTCCTCGCCGACCCAGGTCGCGGTGATGGTCGTCGTGGGATCGCGCTGCCAAGTGAGGAACAGGGTGTCGGGGTCGCCGTCGTTGAACCGCGGCAGATCCTCGGCGGCCACCGGTTTGAACGGTTCTTCTTTACCCAACAGGAACCGGTCTGCGGACAAGGAAGCCAGGCTGGCGAGGGAGGTTTGTAAAAATAGGCGCCGGCGCGCGAGGAAAAGGCGGGAGGGAGAGAGGCTGTCTTTCATGGGCTGTGCCGTGGTGGTGAATGGGCTTGCCATTCAATGATGGATTGCGGTACAACGCCAGGAAAATTCTTTTTTGACACAATGAGCCGCATGATATGGAAGTTTCTGAGCGTGGCGCTTGCCTTGATTGCCCTCGGTCTTTGGAATTGGCCGGACAGCAATGAGCCGGCGCTGCTTTTGAAGCGACTCGTGGTAGCGGGTTTCCCGTTGGCGTTGATCTGGTTTTCGGAGCCGCTTGGAAGCTTCATGGGCTCTGTCGGGCGGGGCGGAGATGTCACCAGTGAGACTCCTGGCTGGATGATCGCGGGAGTGGGGTGGATCTTTTTGATCGCTCTTGCTTGCGCGGCGCTGTGGCCGCTTTTTGCCGCGAGCCAAGCTGATTGAGGGCGGGTCGCCCTCAATACGGCACGGGGGTGCCCTCGTGTTTGACCAGCTCGTGGAAGGCTTCGACGACGCGGGCGGTGACGGGGCCGGGTTTGCCGCTGCCGATGACGCGGCGGTCGAGCTGCACGGCAGGGATGACCTCGGCGGCGGTGCCGGTGAGGAAGCATTCGTCGGCGGTGAAGAGGTCGTGTCGGGTCATCATTTTTTCCGCGCAAGAGATGCCCAGTTTGGCGAGCAGCCCGATTACGGCCTGGCGGGTGATGCCGTCGAGGCCGCCGGCGGAGATGGGCGGGGTGAAGACGGTGCCGCGCTTGACGATGAAGACGTTGTCGCCGGTGCATTCGGCCACGTAACCCTGCTCGTTGAGCATGATGCCTTCCTCGCAACCGGCCTGCATGGCCTCGATCTTGGCCATGACGTTGTTGAGGTAGTTCAGGCTTTTCACCTGCGGGCTGAGCGCGGCCGGGGTGGGGCGGCGGGTGGCACAGGTGATCAGGTTGAGGCCCTTCTCGTATTTCTCCGGATGATAAAGCGCGATGCTGCCGGCGATGATGATGATGCTGGGGCGCGGGCATTGGAAGGGGTTCAGGCCGAGCGAGCCGACGCCGCGGGTGACGACGAGGCGAATGTAGCCGTCGCGCAGGTCGTTGGCGGCGACGGTTTCCAGGGTGGCTTCCTCCATTTCCGCGAGCGGAATGGGAATCTCCATGCAGATGCTGCGCGCGGACTCGTACAGCCGCTCCAGGTGCTCAGTGAGGCGGAAAACGCGGCCATGGTAAATGCGGATTCCCTCAAACACGCCATCGCCGTAGAGCAATCCGTGGTCGAACACGGAGACCTTGGCGTGATCTTTGTCGAGCAATTGGCCGTCGAGGTAGATTTTCATTCGGAGGGTGGGCGGAGCCGGGGCAAGGGGGGAACAGGCAATTAAGCCCAGCGGCAGGGTGGAGGCAAGCGCGGTGTTCCCCGGTTTTTAGGGCGCAACGCTGCGGTAAAACGGCCAGCCTGGCAAATCCGGCGGACCGAGGGACTCCTGCTCGCAGTCGCCGCGTCCGCCGCTGGCGAGCATGGTCGCGAGCGTTTCGCAGCAGTCGGTCATCGAAGCGGCGGCAAGAAGGCGATCCAGAATTTGGCGGTCGCGGAAGGTGAGAGGTCGCGCATTTGGCTTGGCGCGCCATCTCATGTGAAAAGGCCGCACTGGGCGTGGGCTGATGGCGCGCAAGCGGTGAAGGATGTCGAAACCGGCGGGGTCGGTGTCGCCGAAGTGAAAATGGGGCAGCTCTGGCGGCAACTTTTCGAGCAGCAGGCGGGTCGCCTGGGTGGGGAAGGAAGTGGCGACAACCAAAGTGGCGCGGCAGGCATCGGCGCGGGCGAGCTGGAGGAAGGTGGTCTTGTGATTTTCCACCGTGAGCAGGCGTTCCGCCGTCGTGGTCACGCGCGCGGCGCGCTCGAGTTCGGCGATGGGCAGGGTGGATTCGAAGCGGAGCGTGTCGGTTTGAAACG
>CAZKMS010000265.1:0-2933 GCA_964553805.1 uncultured Verrucomicrobiaceae bacterium | reverse complement strand
TCCCTCCGATACCTCGGGTTTCTCCGGCCGCCTCCGCATTTCCGGCAGCGCCACGAGCGGCCAGAGTTCGGTGCGCATCCTGGGTCTGAACGACGGTGCCGGCACCACCAACATCTTCGGCACTGCCAACGGCACCAACGACGCTGCGTCCGTTGATATGAATGGAGGCGTTTTGGAAATCCGCCACGACGACAGTTTGAACTTCGGCAAGAACGTCTATATTCGCGCCAGCTCGACCCTCTATGCGGGGTCCAGTTTGGGGGGGGAGGCGATCAATGGAACGATGACTTTCGGAGCCTTTCGCGTGGCGGCCAACACGACGGCGACCTTCAACAGCCGCAACGGTTACGGCTTTGCCTTCGGCGCCTGGACCCAGCAGAGCTCCAACAACAACACCACCATCACCAATAATTTGAGCGGCCCGCTGACTTTCACCGGCGATGCCTGGAACAACAGCGATGGCAGCGCCCGCACCCTGACCATTGGCGGCAATGGCAACACGCACATTACGGGCAGCATCAACACCAGCGGCGCGGGCGTCAAGACCTTGACCAAGTCAGGCGCCGGCAGCCTCACCATTCAAGGTGTCGCCACCGCGCTCAATGGCCCGGTGAACATCAACGGCGGCGCTGTCATTGCCACGGATTTTCGTTCGCTCGGGACCGCCAGCACCGGCGTCATCAACATCGGCAGCAGCGGCACCGCCGGCGCGCTCATCATTGGCACCAACACCGCCGCGACCGCAGCCGGCCTGACCACCGGCAGAACCATCAACTTGAACGGCTCCACCGGCGGGGCCAGCATCTATGCCAACCAGGCCGGCGGCAACCCGGTCGTTCTCAATGGCGCGTTCACTGCCACGGGCGCGGGCGTCAAAACCCTGCTGCTCGGCGGCACGAACACCGCGGATAACATCATCCACGGGGCCATCGTCAATAACAGCGGAACCAATACCACCGCTCTCGGCAAAATCGGTTCCGGCACCTGGGTGCTGGCTGGCGCCAACACCTACACCGGCGCCACCACGATCTACAACGGCACGCTCAAACTCCAGGCCAATGCCGCCACGTCCACGATTCTGCCCGCCACCAACGCGGTCGCCTTCAACCAGAGCAATCAGTTTTCAGGCGGCGTCCTGGAATTCGTGGGGCAGACGGCGGTGAACAATGTCCAGGCGCTGGGCGCGCTGACTGTGTCGCAGGGCTCCAACACCATCAAGCTGACGCCAGGCAACGGTGGCACGGCTTCCCTCCAATTTGCCAGCCTGGGTACGCTCGGCGGCGGCGGCGGTGTGAACTTTGTCAGCCCTGGCGGCGGCAACACCGTAAGTTTCACCACCCTCGGGGCCGGCACCGTGAGCAACCTCATTGGCGCCAGCGTGTACTACAATGGGACGGATTTTGCCTTCAACAGCGGCGGCACCCTGCGCGCGCCGGTGTATGGTGTGGACGCGGATTTCAATGTCGCCACCACGGCCTTGGCGAGCGGCTCGAACAATCTGGTGGCGGACAGCTTTGCCCATGCCGGCGCCATCAGCATCGATTCCTTGAAAATCGGCGGCAGTCACACCCTGGATCTCGACGGCACGCTGACCATCCGCACGCACGGCAGCGGTCTGGCGGGGGGGATTCTGGTCAGCGGCGGTTCGGCGGTGATCAATGGCGGCAGCATCCGCACCAACAGCACCAGCAGCAACCAGGCGCTCATCGTGCGCGTGAATGACGCCGGCGACAGCCTGACTCTGAACGCGCCGGTGGTGGCCAGCACCAATGGCCTGACCAAGAATGGCTCGGGCGTCTTGACGCTCGGCGGCGCCAACACCTACACGGGCACCACCACCATCAACGAAGGCACGGTCCGTCTTTCCGGCGCCGCCACGCTGGGGAACAATGCCTCCCTCACGATCCGTCAGGCGGGCACGCTGGATCTCAACGGCGTCGATGCAAGCGTCTATGCGTTCAACAACGCGGGCGTCGTCACCAACAGCAGCGCGGTGCCCGTCACGCTCACCATGGGCGGGGTCGAGAGCACCGGCACTTCGTTCGGCATTGTTGATGAAACCAACGGCGTCATCAACGTCAGCAAGGTCGGCATCGGCGCGCAAAGCTGGCTTGGTCTCAACACGTACACCGGCGTCACCAACATCGGCGGCGGCGGCCTCGTCACCGTCGAGCATCTCGAAGACGGCGGCCAGGCCAGCGGCATCGGGGCTTCCAGCAGCGACGCCAGCAACCTGATCTTCAGCGGCGCCGCCGCCAGCGGCCTGACCTACCGCGGCAACATCGTCGATACCAACCTCAACCTCGGCTCCCGCTCCGCCTCCACCGACCGCCTTTTCACCGTCACCGGCGAGGGCGTGACGCTCGGCAGCAGCCAGAGCACCAACATCAACAACGCCATCGTCTGGAGCAATCACGGCGCCATCGAGTTCGGCGGCACGGAGTCCGCCAAAACCTTCACACTCACCGGCTCCTCCACCGGGGACAACACCTTCAATCCGCAAATCACGGACAGTGGCACGGGAGCCAACGTCACCAGCCTGGTGAAGACCGGCGCGGGCCAGTGGAACCTTGGCAACAGCGCCAATAGCTACACGGGGAGCACCACCGTCAACAACGGCATTCTCGCGCTCAATCACAACTGGGCGCTGCCCGCTGCCAGTCCCGTCGTCCTGACACCGACTTCAGCCACCGCGCCCGCGATTCTGCAAATGAGCGGCATCTTTGAGCGCAGCCTCGCCGAGACCGCCACACCCGGCGTGGGCAGCATTACCTGGGGTCATGCCATTGACATCACCACCGGTGGCGCGGGATTTGCCGCGCACACGGAGCCGCTGATCGTGGCCTTGGGTGGGGTGGACTCGCCAACGCCGTTGACCTGGGGCAGTGGCGGCTTTGTCGGCACCGGCGGCGTCCAGAACCTCGTCTTGAATT
>CAZKMS010000264.1:0-2961 GCA_964553805.1 uncultured Verrucomicrobiaceae bacterium | reverse complement strand
GCGCGAGGCCGGGCGTGTCGTCCACGAGAGGCTTCTCGACGAGCACGGTCCAGTCGCGGACGCGGCGTGTTTCGTAGTCGCGCCGTGGATGATTGAAGTCCACCGGCGGCCGCCCGAGCGGCGGCGCGGTTTCGCGCGGCAGCGGGGCGGGATCGTCCGGCGGCAGCGGGCGCGGCTCGGCGGCGGAAAGGATGGCCGCCGGGAAAGCCATCCATGCTGCCATGGCAGAGAGGATGTGGGGTGACGGTGGCATGGGGTTATTGTTTCTTGGCGATTTGCCAGAAGGAACGCGAGCCGAGCGGAACTACAACTGCTTCCAAAGCCGCAGCAGCGCTTCGCCACGGGATTCGCTAGGAACAAGGAAGTGAGCGGGATGCATGATCGGGCAAATCGGGACGGCGATGAACCGGTTTTGGAACAAGCCATCATGCCGCAGGCCGGGGCACTTCGACGACATAGACCTGCGGGTGGCCCTCACGGTCCGAGGTAAAGGAAACCCATCGGTCGTCCGGGCTGAAGGAAGGATGCGGATGGCTCCATTGCGGGCCGTAAGCGCTCTCGGCGCTGACTTGCTCGGTCATCGTGGCCCAGCCGGGTGCCTCGCCGTCGGCGGTCAAGGGCAACGGTTGCGGCCATTGCCTGCCTTGATTGGTCGCCTTCGTTTCGCACAAGACTTCGTCGCGACCGGTGGCCGGATCGACGAGGCAAAGTCCAAGGTCCGGCAGGTGGGTATCGCACACGATGCGGCTTCCATCCGAGTTGGAGGCGATGTGCCAGGAGCTGAACTCGCAAATAGTGCGGATCGAGCCGGAGCGCAGATCCACCTCATGCAGTCCGCGATGCCAGCACACGACGATCACAAGATCGGAGCGGCCGAGGAATGTCTCATGCACGAACCACTCGTCGCTTCGGTTTGCGTAAAAGCAGCGGTCTTCGCTCCCGTCGGTGCGCACGGTCCAAAGCCTTGGATCAGGAGGGTCGGCGGAGTAGATGAGCAAACCGGGATCCACCGGATGAAACTGTGGGTGATAGAGCGCGCGTGCGCCGTCCAAAATCACATGGCTCTCACTCCCATCGGTCTTGAAGACCAGGAGGCCAGCTTTTCCGTTCTTCGTTACCAATGTGCAACCGAGTTCGCCGGTCGAGTTGATCGTGACTTCGCCAAGACCGCATCCCGTGCGCTCGGCGACCACGCGGCTCTGCGAAGTCGCGAGATCGAGCCGCCAGGCTTTGCCGTCGGACGTGGTGTAATACACGTCGTTGCCGACCACGTTGCCTGAGAACGGCGACAGTCCAACAGCGTCGGTCAGTCGATGAATGACCCCGCTTCCAATGTCCGCGCGGAACAAGTCGTATTTTTCGCCGCGGTTGGAGGCAAACACGACGGCCCTCGAGTCCGGCGTGAACGAGTTGGTCAGGTAATAGAGCGGATGGTTGATGCAGGGCTGCTGCGTGAGGCGAATCACTCTCGCTCCGGTCACCGCATCGCGGAACTCCAGCCGCTCGGGCACCCATTCGTGTTGCGTATTCATGAGATTGCACGCTCCAGCAGATTGGCGGTGACGCGTTGCACGCGGGTGTCCGGGCCGTGCGGACGGTTCCAGTGCGACCACGGCAGCATGTGACCGGGTGGCGATGACAAGCCCTGTACCCAGAAGATGCTCGCGGCATTGAAGACGAAGTTGTTCTTCGGTCCGGGAAAGATCGTCGCCGTCCACTGTGCCGGGGCATTCTTGTTTCCATTCGGCCAGGCGGTTCCTTCGGCCACGACTTCATTGCCGGGGATCTTTGCCGGCACGCCATGGTGTTCGTAACCCACGAGGCCGGGAATGCGGTCGCCCTGTTTCATGCCGGTGCCGGAGAATATCCAGTGATCGGGTTTGGCGCATACCCAGTCACCGCCGCCGTTGTAAGGGACCATCGAACGCGCCCCGATGATGAGGCTCTCGTCGGGACCGATGCGGTTGAACTCCTCCAGGCTGATGAGCGAGCGTTTGATTTTCTCCACATCGGCATCCGTCATGCCGCCGAAGTGTCCGGCGCGAGTGATGACTCGATTGGGCTGGCCGCTCGACGATGGTGTGAACGGGCTGACCGCGAAAACGGAATTCGCACTCAGCCACAGCACGTTGACACCGGCCTCGATGGCACCTTTGACGGCGGCGTATTGGCGCAGATCCCAATACTCGTCGTGGCCGACGCTGAGGAAGGCCTTGCAGCGCGTGATCTGGGAGGCGTCGAGGCAGTCGCTGTTCGAGCAATAGGTGACGTCGTAGCCCTGCTGCTCCAGCCAATACGCGAGCGGGAACTCGAAGCAGAGCCATTCACCGCTGCCGATGGACTGCGGATTGTCGTAGATCTGCGAATACATCCCGTAAGGCCGGTCAAAGCTGACCGAAATGTCCCGCGCGTGCGTGCCGCGCGGGTCGCTGTAGAGCGAATAGCCGCCGGGCCAGGAGTTGTAAGCCTGCCAGGTGTTGTCGCTGCATTGCAGCAGGATGTCGGCGCGGCGCGTGTCGCGAACAATGAATATGACATAGCTCTGCCAGTAAGGATGCTGCGCAGATTTGGGAGCGGTTGTGAGTCGCCCGAGATAGACGCCACTCGGCCAGTCATCGGGTATCTTGATCGTAGCGCTCGGCTCCCAGGTGGCCTCGTGCAGCCGCTTTTCTCCGATGGGCGGATCGGGCTGTGTGGTGCCCTGTAGTGGTCCCAGAACTTTCATCAAGCGTGCGCCGCGCCCGCCATAGTAGCCGGTTCGGAAAATCTCGATGGTGAAACGCGACGCCGGGTTCGTACTGACCATGATGTCGAGCGAATCTCCGGCCAGCACCGACTGCTTTGCGCAATAACCTTCGATGAACAACGCGCGCGGGGCCTTCCTGCCGGTCGGCGATTGATTGACCCGGACGCGCGTGAGCTGCCAGTCGAGCGAGCCTTCCCGCGCGTTCTCCTGTTTGA
>CAZKMS010000263.1:1331-2966 GCA_964553805.1 uncultured Verrucomicrobiaceae bacterium | reverse complement strand
CGACTCGCACGTGGAGTTCTTCCAGGGCAACTACCGCGAGTACGAGGAAGACAAGAAGCGCCGCCTCGGCGCCGAGGGCGCGCAGCCGCACCGGCTGCGGTTCAAGGCGCTGAAGTGAGGCTGCGGCAAGCTCATGCCCCGGTGGTCACGTCGACGAAGGTGTTGATCGACAACCGCCCGTTGTGCGGATCGGGCGGCGGCACGTTGGCGTTGTCGATCGTGGCCGAGTGCAACGAGTTGCGCCGGTACACCAGCATCCGGTTGTAGACGCCGTCGACCTTGCCGATGCGCTCGAACAGCGGGGTGTCCTCGCCGATGTAGCCGGGCGGCGGTGCTTCGGCGCCGCGGCTCTCCTGCTCCAGCCGGGTGAAGTACGGCAGCTCCCGCTGCTCGTCCACGTACTCGTAGCCGGTGCTGCGGTGGCGGTAGAACGCGGTGCCGCCCCAGCCGCCATGGAACAGGTAATGGACCGTGGCCAGGCCGCGGCCGGTGGCCGAGTCGATGTGCGGGATCCGCTGCAGGAACGCCAGTTTCTCCGGTGGCTGGGTCACCAGCGAGTAGTGGCACATGGGGAACGACAGCCGCGCCTGCGGCGGCAGGCCGAACACCTCGCCCAGCAGCGGCCGCAGCAGCCGTTCCAGGAACGCCTCGTACGACAGCGGCGCACGCACGCGGATGCCCGGGAACATCGCCCCCTGCGGCGCGAACTGCGCGCGCGCCGCCTTGCGCACCAGCCGCTCCGGGTCGGCCACGAGCTGGTCGACGACCAGCAGCGGCGCCCCCTCTTCGCCCAGGCTCAGGCGCTGGATGCGGATCTGCGGATGCGATTCCAGCAGCATGGGCCAGGGGTTCCGGTCAGACCTGCGCCGGCACCCGGCGCAGGTTCCACACCGACGGATCGGCCGGGCAGTAGCTCTGCAGGAATTCCTGGTGCGAAGGCATCGCCGCCACCATCCGGTCGATCGGCTGGCGCACCGCCTCGAACAGGCGCTTCATGTCCGCATCGTCGATCCCGCGGGTGAGCGGATGGTGGTCCTTCGGCACCACGCCCTGCCCCAGCATCACGTGGGTCCAGGAATCGAGCCGGAACAGCTCGTCCTCGCCCTGCCAGGCGTAGGCGCTGTCGCGGAACACCTGGATGCGCCGCGCCAGCTCGTCGGGCAGGCGCATCTCGCGGCATTCGCGCCACAGCGGTTCGTCGCGCTGGTTGAGGTGGTAGTGCAGGATGATGAAGTTGCGCACGTGCTCGAGCTCGGCACGGCTGACCTCGTTGTAGCGGTCGACGACCGACTCGTCGATGCCGGCGTGCGGGAACATCTGCACCAGCCGGGTCACCGCGCTCAGGGTCAGGTGGATGCTGGTCGATTCCAGCGGCTCGATGAAGCTGCTGGCCAGGCCCAGCGAGACCACGTTCTTGTTCCAGGCCTTGAGCCGGCGCCCGGTGCGGAACGGCACGATCCACGGCTCGCGCACCACCGGCGCGTTGTCGTTGGCCGCGGCCAGCTTGCCGGCGGCCTCGTCGTCGGACATGTGCGCGCTGGAGAACACCCAGCCGCAGCCGACCCGGTGCTGCAGGGCGATGTGCCAGCGCCAGCCGGCCTCGTGCGCGATCGCGCGCGTGTACGGCACCGGCGC
>CAZKMS010000263.1:0-1321 GCA_964553805.1 uncultured Verrucomicrobiaceae bacterium | reverse complement strand
CAGCACGCCGCGGAAGCCGGTGCAGTCGATGAACAGGTCGCCTTCGACGACCTGGCCGTCTTCCAGCACCAGCGCCTGGACATGGCCGTTGCCGGGATCCTGGCGCACCTCGCGGATCTTGCCCTCCACCCGGATCAGGCCGCGGCCCTCGCACTTGCGGCGCAGGAAAGCGGCGTACAGCGCGGCGTCGAAATGATAGGCGTAGCTGACGTCGGCGCGGCCCAGCGCGGTCGGCCGGGTCCAGCGCATCGACCAGTCCTGCGCGCCGGCGCCGGCCTGGTCGAACAGGGCGAAGCGCTGCGCCCGCGCGGCCACGGTCTCGAGGCAATAGTCGCCCAGTTCGGATTTCATGCCGCGGCGCAGGCTGTCCAGCCAGAACTGGTGGAAGTCGCACGACCAGGTGTTCATCCCGGTGGTGCCGAAGGGATGGAAGTAGTGGTCGCCCTGCCGCTTCCAGTTCTCGAACGAGATCGCCAGCTTGAAGCTGCCGGCCACCGCGCCGAGGAACTCGCGCTCGTCGATCTGCATCAGCCGGTGGAAGGTGCGGATGGTCGGGATCGTCGACTCGCCCACGCCCACGGTGCCGATCTGCTCGGACTCCACCAGGGTGATGTCGAGCAGGTCGCGGAACTGGTGGGTCAGCGCGCACGCGGCGACCCAGCCGGCGGTGCCGCCCCCGGCGATGACGACCTTGCGGATCCGGTTGTTCTCCAAGTCAGTCTCCCTCTTCGATTGGTTGTACCGCGCGCACCGTCAGCGGTTGAGCTTGCCGAGCAGATGCGCGCGCATGCGCCGCGCCATCGTCTCGTCGAACGGCCCGAGGATGTTGCGCGCGGCCTCGGGCAGGTGCGCCCCGGCGCGGTCGGCGGGACCGAACACGTAGTAGTCGAACACCTCGCGCCAGGCCTGCTTCTCGCTCTCTGGCCGGTCGCGGATCGTCCACAGCGCGTGGTAGAGCGCGTGCATGGGCGTGGGGATCCACGGCGGCATGCTGGTCCACCAGTAGTTCACCAGTACGGTGAACGGATCCAGCCCCTGCACGTGGTGCCACCACATGCTGGGGATGAAGATCGCATCGCCCGGTTCCAGCACCGCCGACTGTGCGGTTTCCAGCGCTTCGCGGAAGCGCGGATAGCGCTCGAGGTCCGGCGCGGAAAAATCGACCACGCTCACCGCCTGTCCGCCGGGCGTGGGTTCCAGCGGCCCCGGGTAGAGGTTGCCGATCTGCTCCGGCGGGAACAGGGTGAAGCGGCGCCGGCCGACCGTGCAGCAGGCGATGTTGTTCGGCGCATCGTAGTGGCACGACGCGGTGACCTTGTTG
>CAZKMS010000262.1:0-3037 GCA_964553805.1 uncultured Verrucomicrobiaceae bacterium | reverse complement strand
CATGAATGCATTTTCAGCTTCAGCTATGGAGTACGTTTTTCGGGGGCAGGGTCAGGCATCCGGAGTTGATCGTTGGTTGCAGTGGGCTAGTCGCAGCGCACGGCGGTTCGAGCGCGGGGGGGTCAGACGATGGTCGACAAGGTTCTGGTCTTCTACGGCGCTTACCGTTCGGACCGCATGGGCGTTCGGCTGGCCGACTTCGTGGTGGCTGGCCTGCGCTCGCGCGGCGCCGACGCCGAACTCGTCGATGCCAAGGCCGTGGGTCTGCCGATGCTCGACCGCATGTACAAGGAGTATCCCAAGGGCAGCGCGCCGGCAGCGATGGAGGCCTTGGCCGAGAAGATCCGGACGGCCGATGCCTTCATCTTCGTCGCCGGTGAATACAACTGGGGTCCGCAGCCGGGACTGAAGAACCTGACCGACCACTTCCTCGAAGAATGGTTCTGGCGGCCGGCTGCGATCGCGAGCTACTCCGCAGGTCGCTTCTCTGGCGTGCGGTCGGGCACGACGTGGCATGCGATCCTGTCGGAGATGGGTATGGTCGTGATCTCCAGCACGCTGGCGGTCGGTCCGATCGCACAGACGCTGAACGCAGACGGTCGACCCACCGGCGCCGCGGGAGAAGCGCTGCAGCGGGCCTTTCCGCGTTTCGCCGACGACCTGCAGTGGTGGACCGAAGCGGCACGCGAGCAGCGCCTGCGCCGGGCACCCCCGTACTGACACCCCTTCGCCAGTGGCCGCGAGTCGGTCAGGGACGGCTCGCCAGGACAGCTTGCGCTGCCTGGTCGTTGATGAATGTCGGTGGACGGGATGGCTTGTTCGTGCTGGGAATCGGCGGTATCGACCCATACCTGGCTGATGACGCCGCAGATTGCTCACCCGGAGGCCGCCATTGGAATGGTCAATCCGCATAGAGCGTAGTGCCTCGACAGAACGCAAGGCTTCGACGAGTGCCCGCTGTGTTTCGCTGAAGGTCGTTTGATGGGTGCGGACAGCAGGCATTGTTCAGCCATGTGGGTAGGAGCCTCGATTTCTGCACCAAGTCGGTGACAGCCTTCACGGATCAGCGGACAGTTGCACAAGCGCAGCGGCACCATCACCAAGTGCGCGTTGGCGCCGTCGAAAGGTCAGCGACAGCGATGCAATCCACCTGCTCTTGGCGCTCGAACGCCCACTCCCCACTCACCACAATTGGGGAAGACTTCAAGCACCTCTCCAAGCAGATCTTGCGGCACTCCGGCCGCCGAACACATAATGTTCCGACACCTAGATCTGAACTGCGAGGTTGCCCTTGTCCGGACCAAAGCAGGCCATCCGCTACTGCCAGGCAGCCAACGGCATGTCCATCGCCTGGTCGTCGAAGGGTAGTGGGCCTGCACTGGTCCTTTGCGCAATGGTTTGGAATGTCGAACGCCAGTTCGGTCCAAACTGCGCATTCCCACTGTGGGCCGAGATCGCAGAGGCCCGCAGGCTGGTCATGTATGACGGGCTGGGTTCGGGCCTTTCCGACCGCAGCTTCGAGGATATTTCCGTTGAGAACTCGGTGGCCGACTTGGCGGCGGTTGTTGACGCCGCTGGCCTTGGGAAGTTTGCGATCTGCGCAACCTGCATGGGTGCCCAAGCGGCCATTTCCTACGCTGCCGCGCACCCCGATCGCGTCGAGAGAATGGTCCTCATCGGAGGCTTCGCGCGTGGCCTCCTGCATCGCCAACCCACCGCCAAGCAGATCGCTCAGCGCGAACTGATGCTGGAGGCATTGGAAATTGGCTGGGACGATCCGATTCCGGCTTTCAGGTTGCTTGACCAGCTTTCTGCGTTTCCGCAAGCCACACTGGAAGAGCAACTCCGGATGACCGAGATGCTGCGAAGCACGACTTCGGGCCGAAACGTGGTGAGGTACTTCCGTGCGCAGGGCGAAGGGGACGTATCATCAGAAGCACGCCGCGTGCAATGTCCGACGCTGATTGCGCATGCGCGCGACAGCGCACGGATTCCCTTCGACGAAGGCTGCCGACTGGCCGGCCTGATCCCTAACGCTCGGTTCCTGCCACTGGACGGCAAGGACGCCCTGCCGATGGCGAGTAGCCCTTCGTTTCGCATCGTCGTCGATGCGGCCAGAGCGTTCTTGCAAGAAGGTGAATTGGGTGCGACAGGACACGGTCTGGGAGTCCATCTCACGCCGCGAGAATGCGAAGTGCTCGAACTTATCGCGCAGGGCTTGGACAACCTGCAGATCGCTGCGCATCTCGGCCTGTCGGAGAAGACCGTGCGCAACCACATCACGCCGATCTTTGACAAGCTGTCGGTCGACAATCGCAGTCGAGCGATCGTCAAGGCTCGCGAGGCGGGCCTGGGATTGCGCCGCGCTTGAGCCATACCCGGGACTGCTGCCCCGGACTGCCCGACGTTAGCCAACCGATGTCGGGTTCACAACCAGGACCCTGGCCTCAGGGCAACACTTAACAGCCGCTGTCAAATGTTGCCCATGGCGTTGCGCATCGTGCGCGACGCGGGGCACAGGAGACAGCAGTCATGAACGAGTTGCTGAAGGCCCTTCTTGGCTACTTTATGCCGCGCTTCTATCCAGCGGCTACCACCAGCGCCGACACGGAGTGCACTGTGGTCAAGCTGGCCAAACATGAATGGCGTTCGATTCCGAACCCTGCAGGCATGCTGCTCGAATGCCTTGAAGGGGACGTGACGATCACCCAAGAGGGCGACCCGCGCGACCAGTTGCTGGTAGTGGGTGAGACCTACCGCGTGGTGCGTCGCGCGCACCTTTACGTTCAGGCCCAGCGCAGTGCCGAGTTGCGAATCGCAAGGGCGGCGGCCGTGGCCAAGCGTCATGATGACTCGCACGATCGACGTGGTGCGCATCAGCCCAGCTTCGCCAGAGGCCCTCATGGCCAAGGACCTTGGGGGGTGTCATGAGCAAAGACCTGGATTCAGAACTGCAGCGGAAACTGCGTGTCATGTGGGCGTGGCTCTGGCCAACGGCCAAGTTCACCACGCCGGTGGCGGGCTACTTTGTGGATTT
>CAZKMS010000261.1:0-3164 GCA_964553805.1 uncultured Verrucomicrobiaceae bacterium | reverse complement strand
CTCACTGCCTGTTCCGCACTAACCTCCCGGATGGTCCCATTTTGTCAGCCAGTTGTAGCCTGACCCCGTTTTCCCCAGTTACAACGCGGATGCAGAAGTATTCAACTTGTATCGTTACGGAACCTTAACTGTTACCAGATGAACAAGCTAAGCTGGATTTTTTTTACACTAGTGGGCTTGAGTGAAGTCTCCTGCGCTGAGGACCCCAGTCCCTTGCCTCGCCCATTAGGACGTTCGCGGAATTAGTCGCAATTGGAGAGGAACGCAGGTTGTGCTCAATTGACGCCGCATACTTCAGACAAAAGCCCACAACCACTGACTGGCCTAACGAAGAGCGCCGTGTGTTTTCAAAATTGCCCAAGGAAGAGATGTCTAAGTATCTCCTGTATCGACTATCTCGTGAAAAAACCTGGGATGGCGAACGTGCATGGAATATAAGTTCTCTTTACCGGCTCTATGCCAGTCTGCACAAGCAGAGTTTTGAGACATGGCTTGAGTCTCAGGACGAATCAAATGTGAATGGCTTTGTCCGAGCGATCGGCGGGGACGGCCGAGTTCTACACAGCAATCTGCGACAGCTCACCGGTATGCGAGAAGATAAAACGAAGCGCTGACCCGCGGCAAGAAGCGGTCATGAAACGAACGGGGTCAAGAGTCGATTCTTGACAAACAACGCCCTGTGAAAACTTCCGGGACGCGGCTACCGCTACGACTACGACGACCTCGGCAACCGCCAATCCGCCTCCGTCAGCCGTCTCGGCGCCAGCTTGGAGGACTGGCAGGCGCAGGCGGCGGGCACGGCCGGCGGCGTGACCTGCCCGGCCACCAACGAGCTGAACCAATACGAGGCCGTCTCCCGCCCCAACCCCTGCACCAGATCGTGCGCGGTCTGGCCCATCGCGACGCGGTGGTGGAATCTTCGTATCCGTCAAGCCAAGCCCCTATGAGAACACTTTGGCCGGAGAACTACCTCGTCCGTTATTGCTGCTACGACAAAAGAAAGCGCAAAACTTCTTCGACCAGTCCAATGATTGACACGAAGTTGACGCGCATGCCCGGTGGGGTGAGCGCCGTGGGGCGGCGCGAAGCCATGCTGGAGCACTCCAGGGCGCTGCCGCGCGCGGTTCCGCCCCCTTTACTTGCCCATGAAGGCCAGCCTTTTCCAGTCTGAACGCGCCCGCATCTGCCCAGGCGTGAATCGTTCAGGGCGCGGCCGGAGTCAGCAGACCGGCGATGCAGGCGGTGCAGTAGCAGGCGAGCAGGCCGCCGGCCATGGCACGCAGGCCGAGACGGGCCAGGTCGTGCCGGCGCGCTTCCACCAGCGAGCCGATGCCGCCGATTTGAATGGCGATGCTGGAGAAGTTGGCGAAGCCGCAGAGGGCATAGGTGAGGATGACGGTGGAGCGCGGGGACAGCTCCGCGCTTTGCTGGGAAAGGGAGAAGTAACCGACGAACTCGTTGAGCACGATGCGTTCGCCGAGAATGGAACCGGCGCGCACGCTTTCCGCGCCGGGCACGCCCATGAGCCAGGCAAAGGGCGCCTGCAACCAGCCCAGCACGAGTTGCAGCGGCCTGGCCTCACTGCCGCCCAACCAGCCCCAGACGATGGCGAGCAGGTGATTCAAAAGCGCGACGACCGCGACAAAGGCGATCAGCATGGCCATGACGTTGAGGGCGAGTTTGACTCCCTCCGAGGCGCCCTGGCAGAGGGCGTCGATGCCGTTGACGGCCTGTTTTTCCACGCGCGCGGAGGCGCCCTCGCGGGTCGGGCTGACCTCGGTCTCCGGCAGCAGCACCTTGGCCATCATCAGCGCGGCGGGAGCACTGATGACGGAAGCGGTGAGCAGATGGCCGGCGGAAATGCCGAAGGAGACGTAAGCCGCCAGCACGCCGCCGGCGATGGTGGCCATGCCACCCGTCATCAAGGCCAGCAACTCGCTGCGGGTCATGCCGAGCAGGTAGGGTTTGACCACCAGCGGCGCCTCGGTCTGGCCCATGAAGATGTTGGCGGCGGCGGCCAGGCTTTCGCTGCCGCTGGTGCCGAGCACTTTGCCCATCACCCAGGCGGCGGCGCGCACGACAAGCTGCAGGATGCCGTAATGATACAGCGCCGAGGACAGGGCGCTGACGAAGATGATGGTGGCAGTGACGGTGACGGCAAAGATGAAGGCATTGCCCGCGCCCCAGCGCTCGGTCAGCAGGGTGCCATTGGCGAGCGGCCCGAAGACCATGGCGGCGCCTTCATTGGCGAAGTCGAGCAGGGTGCGGAAGGCGCCGTCCATGCCGGCAAAAAACGCCTGCCCCGGTCCGGTGCGAAGGATCAGGAAGGCGAGCAGAAACTGCAAACCGAGGCCGCAGAGGACGATGCGCCAGGGGAAGGCTCGACGGTTGAGGGAGAGCAGCCAGGCCAGACAAAGAAAAGCGACGAGTCCGAGCAAGGATTGCATTTTGGGGCAGGATTAACGGGATTGGGTGAGGATGAACAGGATTCTGGGAAAAGGGCGGACCGGGGCTTCGGGGCTTTTTTTCATCCTCCTGTTAATCTGGAAAAATCCTGTCAATCCTGTCGAACAGCGTGCCGTGACGGAAGGCGCGCCTCAAGGCACGGGCAGCTTGTCTAGCAGGATGCGCACCACTTCGTCACTCGTCATGCCTTCGGCCTCGGCTTCGTAGGAAAGCAGGACGCGGTGGCGCAGGATGTCGGGCGCCAGGCTCTTCACATCCTGGGGGGTGACGTAGTTGCGGCCTTCCAGGAAGGCGGCGGCCTTGGAGGCGAGGGCGAGGTTGATGGTGCCGCGAGGGGAGGCGCCGCAGCGGATGAGCAGCTTCAGGTGCGGCGCCAGCGGCGCGGGACTGCGGGTGGCGTGGATGAGGGTCACGATGTAGTCGCGGATCTTTTCATCCATGTAGATCGAGTTCACCACTTGGCGGCTGGCCACAATGTCTTTCACGTCGATGACCGGATCGACATCGAGCTTCGGCGAGGAGGTGGCCATGGCGTCGAGCACCCGGCGCTCCTCCTCCGGTGTGGGGTAATCGACCCGCACCTTGAGCAGGAAACGGTCGAGCTGCGCCTCCGGCAGGGTGTAGGTGCCCTCCTGGTCGATGGGGTTCTGCGTGGCCAGCACCAAAAACGGGTCGGGCAGCTTGTAGGTGTTTTCGCC
>CAZKMS010000260.1:0-3196 GCA_964553805.1 uncultured Verrucomicrobiaceae bacterium | reverse complement strand
CAAGCTGTTGCGTTGATGGAAGACCTCGCAGCCGGCGCCCTCATTGCCGACAGGGTTGCGACACCGACGCCATTGTCGAGGCGGCGAAAACCAGCGGTATGGAGGTCGCCACTCCACTCAAATCCAACCGCATTTTTACAAGGATTTTGAGAAGGCCTCATGGACTGCTGAGCCATTCTATGGACCTGTTGTCCCTTACATTTTCAAGGACTCTGAGGGACGATTATTCATTATTCACTTTGAATTCAAGGAGGGCCACGAGGTATTGGGGAAGGGACTTCGATTTGCCATCGCACCACTCAAGGCCGTGAAGGGATCGAAGCGCCTTTATACTGGTTCACCGTATGATGGCAGCAGCGTTACGGACGAGGGATTGTTGAAGCAGTTGCGAGATCTATCCGTTAAGAAGAAGCCATGATCATGAAACCGACAGCCGAAACGATACTTGAGTTCAAAGTGCGCCGTTGATTGAGGATCTTCGCGATTCGGTTGCACTGTCTCTGTGTTAGGTTTTTCAGGTCCATGCCCTTGGGCAGGTGCTGCCGGATCAGTCCGTTCGTGTTTTCGTTGGCGCCGCGCTCCCAGGCGTGGTGCGGATGCGCAAAGTAGAACCGCCACTCCGGGCACCTTCTCTAATTGCCGGTAACCGAGGTAAAGATGCCGGGCGCCAAAACCCTGACGAATCAGCGCGGTCCGCTGTCGCCGAGGCCGTAGGCGGTGGCGATGGTCTCGCCGTTTTCCTCTTCGAAGTAAATGCGCAGGGGGCGGCAGCAGATTTCGCAGTCGTAATCGACATCCGCGGGCAGCTCGTCGGGAAAGGGGGCGGGCACGGAGAAGACCTCGAAGCAGGAGGGGCAGGTGACTTCGGCGCTGTGCATCGGCTTTTTTTGACAGGATTGAGGGGTTTGGGGAGGATGAACAGGATTTGGTGTTAGGTTATTTTGTCACGGGCAGGCCGGCCTCCAGCCAGGCGGCGAGGCCGCCGTCGAGAAGGGCGATGCTCTCGAAGCCGAGTTCGTCGAGCACCAAGGCGGTGTGGCGGGAGCGGTTGCCGAGGGCGCAATAGATGAGGCAGGGGCGGGTGCGATCCAGCGCCTCCAGCCGCCGGCGGGCTTCCTCGGCGGTGAAGTGGTTGCAGTGGTGCGCGCCGGGCAGGCGGGCATGGCGAAACTCCGCCTCGGTGCGGCAGTCGATGATCTGCAGGCGCGGCTGGCTTTCGATCAGGACGAGTGCCTCGGCCGGACTGAGCAGGCGCACTTTCTCAGGGAGCACGACGGCGGGTGGCTCGAGCTGTGCGGGCGGCGTGGCGGGTTTGCAGGCGGCGAGCGCGAGCAAGGGGAGCAGGAGAAGCAGGGGCGGGTTCATGGTTTTTCCACCACTTGCGGTTGGGCGAGGGAGATCGCTTCAAAGTAAAGGTCCTCCAGGTGCGCGACCTGCGCTTCGCTGCCAAACTGGGCGCGCACGCTGCGGGCGGCGCTGGCGCCGAGGCGGGCGCGCAAGGCGTCGTCAGCGAGCACACGCAGCAGCGCGGCAGCAAGCTCGGCGGGCGAGCGTTCGGGCACGAGCAGGCCGTCCCCGCCGTGGGTGACGGCCTCGGGGATGCCGCCGTGCTGGGTGGCGACGACGGGCAGGCCGGTAGCCATGGCTTCGAGCATGGAGTTCGGGATGCCCTCCTGGTCGGCCTCGGGGGTGAGTTCGCTGGGGTGCAGAAAGAGGTGCGCGTGCTGGTATTCGTCATGCAGGGCGTCCGGTCCCAGCCAGCCGCGCAGCTCGACGTTGTCCTGCAGGCCGAGCTGAGTGACCCGCGTCCGGATTTCCTCGGTTTGCGGGCCATCGCCGCAGAGCACGTAGCGCAGGCGCGGCCAGGTTTGCACCACTTCGCGCAGGGCTTCGAGGGTGGTGAGGATGCCTTTTTTGGGGATCAGGCGGCAGGCTTGGACCAAACGCCAGGCGCCGTCGGCAGGCGCGGCGCGCTCGATGGCGGGCAGGTGGTCGAGCGGGATGGGGGTGCGGTTGAGGCGGAGCTTTTCCGGCGGGCAGCCGAGGTCGCGCAGGCGATCGAGCAGGGACTGGCTGCGCGCCAGCACCAGGAGGGCGGTTTGGAAGACCTCGCGCAACTGCTGCAGGTAGCCGGGCTGGTCGAGGAACTTGGCGGCATCGACGCCGTGGAAGGAGACGATCCAAGGGCCGCCCCAATCTTTGAGCATGCCGAGGAAGCGCACGGCTTTGTGGCCGTAATAGACGTGTACCAGGTCCGGCTGATCCGCGCGCAGGCGCTCCGGCATGTCGTAGGGGTGGCAGGGGCCGACGTATTTGTTGATCACGACTGGCGGCGGCCACTGCTTGACGACGTATTTGTACCAGAAGCGGACGATGAAGTTGCCCTTGGTGCGATGGTGCAGCTTGGTCATCTTGACCACGCCGGGGCAGGGGAAGAGATCGCGGTTTTCGTGGCTCTGGGTGTACACCAAGCTGCGCACGTGCTGCAGGCCGGTGACCTGGCGGTAGATGCTGCGCATCTCCGGTTTGAGAAAGGTGCCGCAGATGCTGATGACCAGGGGGCGGGGGTCGGGGGCGGCTTCGACGCTGGCGGGCGAGGCTGGAGTGGAGCTGGGGGCGGAGGCAACCATGAAAGCGGCGGCAAAAAGCGAGCTTAGCGGTTTTTTGTCTTGAAGGAAAGTTTGTGATCCTGTTTTCGTATTCGTTCTTTCTCCGGCCTGACATCAAACCCCCACGAGGGTGACTGGCCGGCAGATTCTCACCCATCCAAATCCGCATGAAATCGTCCCACACGCAACCCTCACGCCGGCAGTTCCTGCGCGGCACCCTCGCCGGCGCGGCCGGTCTCGCCACCATGCCCGCCTGGAGCCGCGCCGCTGGCGCCAATGGCGACGTGCGGGTGGCGGTCATCGGCTTCAAAAGCCGCGGCAACGGCCACATCAACTCGCTGTTGAAGATCCCGGGCGTGCGTCTGGCGGCTCTTTGCGACGTCGATCAGGCGGTGATGGACAAGAAGGTGGCCGAACTGGCGAAGAAAAACATCACGCCGAAGACCTATGTGGACTTCCGCAAGTGCTGCGAGGATCCGGAAATCGACGCGATCACCATCGCCACGCCGAACCACAGCCACACGCTCATCGCGCTGACCGGCTTCTCAACGTAAACGTGCTTGCCGGCGGCGATGGCGGTCAGCGCG
>CAZKMS010000259.1:0-3230 GCA_964553805.1 uncultured Verrucomicrobiaceae bacterium | reverse complement strand
CGCGTTCCGCTTCGGCGGGCTCACCCGCAGATTTTCGATAGCCCCCAGCAGCGTGCGCCCGTCCGCCTCGGCCCGCAGCAGGCCGTCATAAAGCCCCACCGCGCCCGCTTCCCATGCCCCAACGTCCGCCGCCGCCGGCGTCTCCGCCTCATCCTCCGGCTCAGCCACCTCCCGGTCGGTCCGATGATCCAACACCAGCGTGCCGCTGGCCGATCCCTGATAAAGCGGATCCTCCACCACCGCCAGCACCGCATAACTCCCGAGAGCCGTCGGCGGCATCGTGCTGCCATTATAAGTGACCGCCACATTCAGACCGGGCGGCTCCGTCGTCACCGTCACCGGCTTCGGCGCGCCGTCCGGCGCTTGCGCCAGCCCGGACAACAGCACGCTGGCGGACGCCACGCTCACATTGAAAGTGTGCGTCACATCCGACGCGGGTTCGTAGTTAGTATTGCCGGCTTGGAAGGCGGTGAGGCTCACCGAGCCCGCTCCGGTGAAAGTCAGTATGTTCCCGCCCGTGATGACTCCCGGCCCAGCGGTCACGGCAAAGGTAACCGAGTTGCCCGAACCACCACCCGTCGCGGAAAGCGTCACCACATCCGTCATCAGCTTGTCAGTGATGGCCGCGAAGTCGATGCTCTGCGCCGCCTTCGCCACGATCAGTGTCCCGTTCGCCGTGCCCTGATACATCGTGTCGTTGATTGTCCCCACAACTGCGTAACTGCCCGCGTCAATCGGAGCGGTGGCCGAGCCGTCATAGGTGATGTCCACCGTCAAGCCTGTCGGTGTGGTGGTGGCTGTGGCGATGCGCGGCGTGCCGTCGTAAGTCTGTTCCAAGCTGCCCAGCAGCAACGTAGCGGTGGCCTTTGCCACGTTGAAGGAGCGTGCCACAGGCACGGCATCCTCATACAGCGCATTGCCGGGCTGAGTGGCCGTGACGGTCACACTGCCCACCCCGGTGAAAGATAGCACATCCCCCGCTCCGATCACCGCCGGACCGCTCGTCACTGTGAATACCACCGCATTGCCGGAGCCGCCGGCGGCGGCGGCGAGTGTCAAGGTGTCCGTGGTCAGTTTGTCGGGGATGGCCGGGAAGTCGATGGTTTGAGCCGCCTTGCCCACATTGAAGGAACGCGCCACCGGCTCGGCGTCCTCGTACATCGCGTTGCCGGGTTGCGTGGCCGTGACCGTCACGCTGCCCTCACCGGTGAAGCTCAGCACGTTGCCGGCGCCGACCACCGCTGGGCCGTCCGTCACCGTAAACACCACCGCGTTGCCCGAACCGCCGCCTATGGCGCTGAGGTTGAATATGTTGGGGGCGATCTGGTTGGAGATGGGCGGGAAATCGATGCTCTGCGCCGCCTTGCTCACCTCGAACGTGCGCGCCACCGGCGCGGCATCCTCATACATCGTATCGCCGGGCTGCGAAGCCGTGACGGTCACACTGCCCGCCCCGATGAAAGACAACACATTGCCCGCTCCGATCACCGCCGGGCCGCTCATCACCGTGAACACCACTGGATTGCCGGAGCCGCCGCCCGTCGCGCTCAAGGTCAAAGTGTCAAGGGTCAACTGGCTGTCAATGACCGGGAAGTCAATCACCTGAGCCGCCTTGCTCACCGTGAAGGAGCGCGCCACCGGCGCGGCGTCCTCGTACATCGCATTGCCGGGTTGCGTGGCCGTGACGGTCACACTGCCCGCCCCGGTGAAGCCCAGGCTGTTGCCATCGGTGATGACGGCCGGGCCGCTCGTCACCGTGAACACCACCGCGTTGCCGGAGGCCCCGCCCGTGGCACTCAGGTTGATCGTATTCGTGGTGGTCTGGTTGGGGATAGCCGGGAAGGTGATGCTTTGCGCCGCCTTGCTTACGTTGAAGATGCGCGCCACCGGCGCGGCATCCTCGTACATCGCGTTGCCGGGTTGCGTGGCCGTGACCGTCACACTGCCCGCGCCGGTGAAGCTCAGGTTGTTGCCATCGGTGATGATGGCCGGGCCGCTCGTCACTGCGAAAGCCACCGCGTTGCCGGAGGCCCCGCCCGTGGCGGCGAGCGTGAGTGTGTTCGTGGTGATCTGGTTGGGGATGGGCGAAAAAGTGATGTTCTGCGCTGCCTTGTTCACCTCGAACGTGCGTGCCACCGGCGCGGCGTCCTCGTACATCGCATTGCCAGGTTGCGACGCCGTGACGGTCACACTGCCCGCACCGGTGAAAGACAGAACATCCCCCGCGCCGACCACCGCCGGGCCGTCCGTCACCGTGAAGATCACCGGATTGCCAGAGCCGCCCCCTGTGGCGCTGAGATTGAGTGTGTGGGTGGTGATGAGGCCGGGGATGGGCGGGAAGTCGATGCTTTGCGCCGCCTTGCTTACCATGATGGTGCGCGCCACCGGCGTGGCATCCGCGTACATGACGTCGCCAAGCTGCGATGCCGTGACCGTCACGCTGCCCGCTCCGGTGAAAGACAACACGTTGCCATCGGTGATGACACCCGGCCCATCGGTCACCGCAAAGGTCACCGGGTTGCCGGAGGCCCCGCCCGTGGCGCTCAAAGTCACGGTGTCAGTGGTCAACTGGCCGCCAATGGCCGGGAAGGAGATGTTCTGCGCCGCCTTGTTCACCGTGAACGCGCGCGCCACCGGCCCGGCGTCCTCGTACATCGCATTGCCGGGTTGCGTGGCCGTGACCGTCACGCTGCCCGCCCCGGTGAAGCTCAGCACATTGCCGCCGGTGATGACGCCGGGACCGCTCGTCACCGTGAACACCAGCGCGTTGCCGGAGCCGCCGCCGGTGGCGCTGAGGTTGAGCGTGTTCGTGGTGATTTGGTTGGGGATGGCCGGGAAGGTGATGCTTTGCGGCGTCTTGCTCACCGTGAACGCGCGCGCCACCGGCGCGGCGTCCTCATACAATGCGTTGCCGGACTGCGTGGCGGTAATGGTCACGCTGCCCGCCCCGGTAAAAGACAGCACGTTGCCCGCGCCGATCACCGCCGGGCCGTCCGTCACCGTGAAGATCACCGGATTGCCGGAACCGCCGCCGGTGGCGCTGAGGTTGAGCGTGTTGGTGGCGGTCTGGTTGGAGATGGGTGGGAAGGTGATGACCTGAGGTGTCTTGCTCACCTCGAACGTCCACGACACCGGCGCGGCATCCTCGTGCGTGGCGTTGCCGGCTTGCGTGGCGGTGACCGTCACGCTGCCCGCCCCGGTGAAGCTCAGCACATTGCCGCCGGTGATGA
>CAZKMS010000258.1:0-3279 GCA_964553805.1 uncultured Verrucomicrobiaceae bacterium | reverse complement strand
GAGTAGGTGAAGACGCGGCTGAGCGGGGTGAGGCCGGACATGGAGCCGAGGTTGATGATGGAGGCCGGCACCTTGTGCTCGACGAAGTAACGTCCGAAGATCTGGCAGGCGAGGAACACCGCTTTGGTGTTGATGTTCATGATGCGGTCAAACTCGTCCTCGGGGATGTCGAGGAAGGGTGTCGGGGAGTTGACGCCGGCGCCGTTGACGAGGATGTGGCAGCCGCCGGAGCGTTCGATGACTTGGTCGAGCAGCAGTTGCAGGTCCGCGGCGCGCGCGGCATCGGCGGCGACGAAGTAGCCTTTGCCGCCCGCGCTGTGAATGGCATCGAGGCGTTTTTCCGCCTTGGCGGGGTCGCGTCCGACGAGCACCACCTCGGCGCCGGCAGCGGCATAACCTTCGGCGACCGCGCCGCAGAGTTCACCGGTGCCGCCAATGACGACAGCGGTTTTGGCCTGAAGAGAGAAGAGTTCGAAGATGGAGGTGGAGGACATGGCGAAGAAAAGGGCGCGAACGCCTGTGCCGCATCTATGCCGGGGGAGCAGGGCCGTGCAAGAAGATTGGCGGCGGCGAATGGTGGTGATTTGAAGTTGCCGCCCGTGCCGGTCATGGCCAAAATGAGACCCATGTTTTCCCTTTCCAACAAGACAGCGGTCGTCACCGGAGGCGGCTCGGGCATCGGTCAGGCGGTTGCGGAGGTCTTTGCCCGCCAGGGTGCGGCGGTGGAGGTGCTCGATTTGACGCAGGAGGCGGCAGCGGCCACGGTGAATCGCATCATCGAAGCAGGCGGCGAGGCCCATGGCAGCGCCTGTGATGTGGGGGACGGCGCGGCGGTGGCGGCGCTGTTTGAGGAGATTGCCATCCGCCGGGGACGAATCGACATCCTGGTGAACAACGCCGGGGTGGCGCACATCGGCAACTTGACCGGCACCACGGAGGCGGACATGGACCGGCTGTACCGCATCAACATCAAGGGGGTGTTCTTTTGCGCCCAAGAGGCCGTGCGGCGGATGGAAACGCAGGGAAGTGGCGTGGTGTTGAACCTTTGCTCGATCGCCAGCATGATGGGGCTGGCGGACCGCTTCGCCTACTCGATGACGAAGGGCGCGGTGGAGACGATGACTTACTCAATCGCCAAGGACTACGTCGCCCGCGGCATTCGCTGCAACTGCATCTGCCCGGCGCGGGTGCACACGCCCTTTGTGGACGGCTACTTGGCGAAAAACTATCCGGGGCAGGAGGCGGAGATGTTTGCCAAACTCAGCGCCGCGCAACCCATCGGACGCATGGCCAAGCCCGAGGAAGTGGCGGCGCTGGCGGTTTATTTGTGCAGCGACGAGGCGTCTTTTGTGACCGGTGCCGCTTATCTGATTGACGGCGGGGCGGTCAATTTGCGATAAACTGGTGTCATTGTGACGCTGCCATGCCCCGCAACCGTGAACGAAAATAACCCATGCAGGGGACTTGCTACGGGGGTTGCTCTTTCTAAATTTCTACTTTACCAAAGCTTAATTTTTTCTGAACTTTACGACTGATCCATGCTCGAGGAATTGAAAATCAGGGAGCGGGAGAACCGCCCGATTCAGGTGGGGCTCGTCGGGCTAGGGGCCATGGGGTTGGGCATTGCCTACCAGATTGGCAGGACCCCCGGCATGCGTCTGGCTTTTGTGGCGGACCGGGATGAGGCCGCCGCCCGCCGCGGCGCGGAAAAGTACGGCAAACCCACCCACATCACCACGGACGCGCTGGCGGCGCTGCGGGATGAGAAGATCCCTTGCGATGTGTTTGTCGAGGCCACCAACTCGATTGTGGCCGCCTATGATTACTGCCTGGCGGCGATTGAGCGCAAGGCGCACTGCGTGCTGATGAATGCCGAGGTGGATGCCATTCTGGGCTACCTGCTGCGCGCCGCCGCTGCCCGCCAGGGCGTGCTCGTGACCAGCGATGGCGGTGACCAGCACGGGGTGCTGGCGCGCATGATGGAGGAGATCGAAATGTGGGGCTTTGACATCGTGCAGGCCGGCAACATGAAGGGTTTCCTGGAGCGGCATCGCGACCTCGAAGGCACTTACGAGATCGCCAAAAAGCTGCGTTTGAGTCCGGTGCAATGCCTGGCCTACACCGACGGCTCGAAGCTCAACATCGAGATGTCGGTGATCGCCAACGAATACGGTCTCACCCCCACCGTGCCCGGCATGCAGGGACCGAAGGCGGAGAAGGTCGAGGACGTGGTTCATTTGTTCGACTTCGACAGCTACGGCGGCCAGGGCCGGGTGGATTACATTCTCGGCGCCAAGCAGCATGGCGGCGGCGTTTACGTGGTCGGCCGCTGCGACGACAGCTTCCAGCAGGGTTACCTGAACTACTACAAGGTGACCAACAAACATCCGTATTACCTGTTCCTGCGGCCTTATCACCTCTGCCATTTGGAGACGCCGCGCGCGATTGCGCTGGCCGCGCTTTACGGCAAGGCGGTGTGCACCATGCGCCAGGGCCGGGTCACGGACACCTTTGCCTACGCCAAACGGGACTTGAAACCCGGTGACCGGGTGGAGCACGCCATCGGCAGCGATGAGGTGTATGGCCTGATCATGGAGGCCAAGGCTGCGGATGCCGCCAACTTGGTGCCGCAAGGAGTGCTGGATGTGGAAGAAAGCGACGAGCGCCCGGTGCTCAAACGCGCGGTGCCGAAGGATGAGCCGCTGAGCTGGGACGATCTCGACCTGCCCGCCAGCCGGATGGTGGAGCTCTGGGAAAAGCAGAAGCCGTTGCTGTGACCATCAGCGAGGCATCCACTCATGTTCAAAGCCTTTCCGCTCCTGCTTGTCGGCATTTCCCTGGCCATGTGGGGCCGCAGCATGACGCATGACGATCGTGTCGCGATTGGCCTGATGAAAGCGGGCCAGATTCAGTTGCGCTCCACGTCCGCAGCGGTGTCGCTCAGCGCCAGCGAGGCGTTGTTGAAACTCGGCGCGAAGCCGGTCTTCGAGCGCTCTTTTCAAAAGCGGGCGGCTGGCAGCGGTGCGCACAGCGGCCTGCACTTCGTGTTTTCCAAGCCGATGCAATGGGAGGCGCGCGCGCCCTGGTGGGGGCTGGCGCTGGCCGCTGGTTTTTGGCTGTTCATCCGCGCCCGCATGACGCGGAGCGCTTGATTTGATTTCGCTCAGTGCCTATCCGGCAAATGATAAAATCGAGAACGAAAGTCCAAAATGGGGACGGCACTCCGCTGTAGCCGGGGTCTGTGACCCCGGGGGAGGGCAGTGCGGCGCGCGCAGCCGG
>CAZKMS010000257.1:0-3279 GCA_964553805.1 uncultured Verrucomicrobiaceae bacterium | reverse complement strand
CGCCCACGTACTTCCTCGGCAACTCGCACGGCTTCAACAGCGTGCACGGGCGCATGCCGTCGGTGCTCACGGGTGCCGCGCTCGCCAACCGCGACCTCATCTATCTCGGCGTGTCGGGGGACGGCGATTCGGCGTCGATCGGCCTCGGCCAGTTCGCGCACGTGATGCGCCGCGGCGTCAACATGGTCTACATCGTGGAGAACAACGGCGTGTACGGCCTCACCAAGGGCCAGTTCTCCGCCACCGCCGACAAGGGCAGCAAGAGCAAGCGCGGCGTGGTCAACAGCGACGAGCCGATCGACCTTGCGGTGCTCGCGATCACGCTTGGCGCCTCCTTCGTCGCGCGCGGCTTCTCCGGCGACAAGGCGCAGCTCGTGCCGCTCATCAAGGCGGCGGTCGCGCATCACGGCGCCGCCTTCATCGATGTGGTGAGCCCGTGCGTCGCCTTCAACAACCATCCGGGCAGCACCAAGAGCTACGATTACGTGCGCGAGCACAACGAGTCGGTCAACTTCCTCGACTTCATCTCGCCGCGCGACGAGATCACGACCGAGTACGCGCCGGGCGAGGTGCGCAGCGTGGTGCTGCACGATGGCGGCAGCATCCGCCTGCGCAAGGTGGGCGAGCACTACGATCCCGCGGACCGCGCGGCAGCGCTCGGTTATCTCGAGGCGAGGCGCGAAGCCGGCGAGGTGGTCACGGGGCTGCTGTACCTGCATGCCGATACGGCCGACATGCACGATGCGCTGGAGACGGTGGAGGCGCCGCTCAATGCGTTGGGGGACGCGGAGCTCGTGCCGGGGAGTGCGGCGCTGGCGGACGTGAATGCGGACCTGCGCTAGGCAGGCCCGCATGCGCGCCTCGATGCCAGCGCCCTGACTCGCGACGACCTACGGGCCGTCCCCTGCGAGACGTTGTTCGCTGGATGGGTCTGGATCATGTGAAGCGTATTTGCTCACGGCTCGACGTAGATCGAGAACATTACCCCGCAGCGTCGAGGAAGTGGATCTTGCCGCGGATAGGGCCAACCGTGCATCTGAGCGGCGCAAAGAATGTAGCCCGCAGCTCGCGCGCACGCCCTCACCTTGAGATGACTTCGGAAAAATTGGGAGCGAAGCCGGCGTCCGGCGGCGCGAACGCGCTTCGTTACTTGAAGGTGTAGCGGATGCCGAGGTTGAACTGCGTCCCCGTTGCGCCGCTCTGCGCGTAATTGAAGTTGTAGTTGATGTTCCCGTAGCCAGCCGCCGGGCTGAACGATGCGAGGCGATTGAACACGTTGATGACTGAACCGAAGACCTGCCAGTGTTTGAAGCCGGCGTAGGAGGCAGATAGGTCGAGTGTGGTGAACGACGAGACGTGACAGGTCGCCTGCCCAATCGGAAACAGGCAGTCATCCGGGGGCGCACTCGCATCGGGGATTTCCGTTGAGTCGCCGACATATCGGATCGTACCCGCAATATTCCATGGGCCACGCTGCCACCCTAGGATCAAGTTGATCCGATCCTGTGGTGTGCCCCCGCCCGACGACACCTCATACTTGCCTTGCGTGCCCGCGTACTCGTAGGAGATGCCGTTCTTGTACGTTTCCTGATAGCTGAACACGTGTGTCCACTGAAGTTGTGCAGTCAGCGTGCCCCAATCAGCCAGTGCCTGTCGCCAGACGATGTCGAGGTCGATGCCATCCGTTCGGATCTCTTCGAGATTCTCGAAGGGCGTGGATACCGCAAGGACCGTTCCGGAACCCGGAATGCCCGGCAGGTCGTTGGAGTCACGCGTGATCGTCGCATACGGGAAGGCAGCAGGCTGGTTGAGTACAGCCTGAGCGTTTCCGAACGTGATCGCATTCTGGGTGGTGAACCTCCAGTAATCGAGCGTTCCCAAAAGGCCAGGCACGGGCTCCCAGATGAACCCGAGAGTCCAACTTTTCGCGGTCTCAGGGTCTATCGTCGGACTGCCCGCATTGAGAGAGATGATCGCGGTCCTGCACTCAGATGGAATTCCAGTGGCCGCGCAGCGCACGGGGTCCCTCACCATAGTGGCCCCCCCCGATGATGAATTTCCGGATTCGTAGAGGCCGGGTGCGCGGAAGCCAGTGGCGTAGGTGCCGCGGAGTATTAGCTCTGGCACAACGGTCCACTTCACCCCGACCTTGGGATTCCAGGTGGTTCCGAAGTCGGAGTAATGATCGTAGCGCAGCGCGAGCGTTCCCTCGAGGTTCTTGAATAACGGTGCGTAGATCTCGCCGAACACCGCGTTGACGCTGCGGCTGCCCGAGGCATGTGCGTAATCCCTACCCACGACGTTTCCCGTCTCAGTGCCGGGTATGCCGGGATTGTCGACCGTCTCACGGCGAAACTCGTACCCTATCGCGAGTGCGAGCTGACCACCTGCTAGCTTCACAAGGTCTCGAGAAGCCTTGAAATCCATGATCGTATTCTCCGCTGTCGCGATGTAGGTCCGATCGGGTGCAATCCAGTCGTAGATGGCGCTATCGTTCTTGTCGGCGTTGGCGCCAATGCGGTAGTAGCCATACGGACTCGTGCCGGCTAGGCCCTGTTGCAGGCGATCGTAGCTATAGAGATGTTTCCAGGTCGACTCGGTGTCGCTCCTGATGTACGACAATCCACCGTCCCACTCCCAGCCGGAGACGCTTCCCTTCACCCCAAGAAGGTAGCGTTGAGAATTGGTTTCGTAGTCGTTGTCGCGACCCCCGAGCGCAGCATCGCTATACGATATGCGCGCGGGTTGAGCCAGGTCGTTGAACGGATTATCCGGATGACCGACCGGTAGTGCGGTCGCCGCAGTCGTGATGAGGCGTAGTGTGACGGGGTTGTACCAGGTGGCGCTGAAACCCGGAGGCACAAAGCGCGTCGACGTTCGTACCCGAAAGTAGGAGAGCTCGGCATAGGCGTCTACCTCCGGTGTGAGCCGGTAGGTGCCACGCGCAAACACATTTGCACGCTCGATCTCGGGCTGGATGTCACGCCAGTCACCAGGTTCCCACGTACAGAAGCCGCCTACGACGTTTGCTGGATCGCACACTCCGCTCAGGGATTGCCACGGCCCGGCAATGGCACCCGTAACGGGGTTGACCGGCCGCACATTACCCAGCGGACTGCTTGTGCCGATTGGCGTCGTCGCCCGCGTAGGGTCGCCAGGACGGCGATCAGCGAGGCCCATGAATGAAAGGTTCATGGTGCCGATATACGCGCGCGCCGAGCGTGTCGGGATCGCGTCCTGCTTCTGGTAGTCGAACGTGACGAATGCGTTGTAGCGGTC
>CAZKMS010000256.1:0-3351 GCA_964553805.1 uncultured Verrucomicrobiaceae bacterium | reverse complement strand
AGCCGCGTCTTCGACCAGTATCAGGACAAACCATGAGTGACGCTGACACCAGTAGGTCAGGCATCCTGCCTGACACGAGTGCTCCGGGCATCCTGCCCGGTTCCGGGGATGCGGGCAGGATGCCCGCAGCACACCCGGCAGGCGAGACGCCTGCCCCACACGAAGCAGGCAGAATGCCTGCACCACTGGAGACAGGCGAAACGCCCGCGCTACAGGTGCGCGACCTCATCACCGCGTTCGACACGGACGCGGGCCGCATGGTGGCGGTGGACGGGGTGAGTTTCGACGTGCCGCGGGGGAAGACGCTCGGCATCGTCGGCGAGTCCGGCTGCGGCAAGAGCGTCACCGCTTTTTCCATCACCCGCCTGCTGCCGCAGCCGCATGGGAAGATTCTCGGCGGCAGCATCCACTTTGAAGGGCGTGATCTGGTGTCTTTGCCGATCGAGGAAATGCGGCGGGTGCGCGGCAACGCCATCAGCATGATCTTCCAGGAACCGATGACTGCGCTCGATCCGGTGCAGACCGTGGGCCGCCAGCTTGCCGAGTCCATTCTGCTGCACACCGAATGCGGCAAGGCGGAGGTGCTCGCGCGCAGCATCGACATGATGCAAAAGGTGCGCATCCCGGCGCCGGAACAGCGGTTGAACGAATTTCCCCACCAGCTCAGCGGCGGCATGCGTCAACGCGTGATGATCGCCATGGCGCTGATCAACAAACCAAAACTCCTCATCGCCGATGAGCCGACCACCGCCCTTGATGTGACGGTGCAGGCCCAGATCCTTGAACTCATCGCCGACCTGCAAAAAGAGATGGGCATGAGCGTGATTCTCATTACTCACGATCTCGGTGTCATCGCGGAGGTGAGTGATGAAGTCGCCGTGATGTATGCGGGGCGCGTGGTCGAGAAGGCGAACGTCTTCGATCTTTTTGCGAATCCCCGGCACGCCTACACCCGTGGTTTGCTGGAGAGCATTCCCCGTCTCGACAGCACGCCGAAGACAAAGTTGAGAGCCATTCCCGGCAACGTGCCCGGCATTGCCGATTTCAAACCCGGCTGCCGCTTCGCGCCGCGTTCCGGCCGCGAGCACAGCGCCGCCCACCTGAACACCCGCCCGCCGTTTGCCGAGATCGCGCCGGGGCATTGGGTGGAGAACTGTCCGGTTTGTGTTGTATGAGCCTCCTCACCGTTCAAAATCTCCAACAGCATTTCCCCGTCCGCGGCGGTGTGCTGCGGCGCGCCTTGGCCTCTTGCAAGGCGGTGGATGGCGTCAGCTTCACGCTTGGCGAGGGCGAGACGCTGGGCTTGGTCGGCGAGTCCGGCTGCGGCAAAACGACCCTGGGCAAGGCGGTTGTTCGTTTGCTCAAACCGACGAGCGGCAGCATTGAGTTTGAGGGGATTGACATCACCCGCGCCGGCATGGGCGAACTGCGACCGCTGCGGCGGCACATGCAGATGATCTTTCAGGATCCGGCGGAGTCGTTGAATCCCCGGCACACGGTCCGGGACATCCTTGAAGAACCCTTCATCGTGCAGAAACTGGGGGCGAAGGAGGAGCGGCGGAGATGGGTGCTGGACTTGCTGGATAAAGTGGGTTTGCCAGCGAGCGCAGGTGAGAGGTTTCCCTTCGAGTTCAGCGGCGGCCAGCGCCAGCGCATCGGCATCGCGCGCGCGATCGCGTTGAAGCCGAAGCTGATCGTCTGTGACGAGCCGGTTTCGGCGCTTGATGTTTCGGTTCAAAGCCAGGTGCTGAACCTATTGCTCGATCTTCAGCGTGAGATGGGATTGAGTTATTTGTTTATCGCTCACGGGCTCAGCGTGGTGAAGCACATGAGCGACCGGGTGGCGGTGATGTACCTGGGCAAGATCGTCGAGATGGCCCCGGCCGAGGTGCTTTATCGGGACCCGCGTCATGCCTACACGAAGGCGCTTTTGGACGCGATTCCCAAGTCTGATCCCCGCCAGCGCCGCCCGCGTGAGCTGCTGCGTGGCGATGTGCCGAGTCCGATCAACCCTCCCCCTGGCTGCGCATTCGGGCATCGCATGAAGCATCCTAAGTGGGAGCAGAGCGTGGGTGCCGATCTGTCGCTGACGGAGATTGCTCCAGGGCATTGGGTGCAGCCATGCCCCTGCTGCGTGTAGCCGGCTGTCTGGCAGGCTGGAGCGGAAGGGCGCAAACAGGCGGCGGCCGGATGCCGCTCACGAAAATGAGGCCATCAAGTACTGGATTTCCTCCTCGACCTGGCCATCGGGACCGAGGGTGCTGCGCACCGTTTTGCGCAGACATTCGGCATAGCGCTGCCGCAGCCGGTGCAGAGCCACACGCAAGGCCTGCGGGCTCATGCCGAGCCTGGAGGCGGTTTCGGCTTGATCAGGCAGGGCTGACTCTGTCCTCAGGAAAGGCGACAAGGCATCGAAAAGAGCCTGCCGATTCTTTTCCCTGTAGATTGCGGCAAGCTGAAGCACCACCTGCTCCATCACGGTCACGGCCCACTGGCGCTCAAAAACCCGGTCTGGAGTCAGGTCATCGCACGGCTCCGGCATCATGCAGCGCGCCTCGGCCGTGATCAGATCGAGGGAAAGCAGAGGTGAGCCGCCGCCGCGCTTCAGCCGGTGGTTTTTGCGCTGCTCGCTGGCCAGGTAATTTTGCGCCGCGGTGAGCAGATAGGAGCGCAGTTTGCCGGACTGATGATTCACCTTGCGAAAGTCATCCCGCTCCAGCAGTTCGGCAAAGAGCCCCTGGGTCAGGTCTTCCGCGTCATGCTGCTGATGACCGCGCGAACGGATGAAGGCATACACCGGCGGCCAGTACAGGCGGCAAATCTCCGCCAGCGCCTGCTCCCGGTCCACCGAGTCCGCCGAGGCCGCCCGCCCGATCAGGCTCCACTGGGTGGTGGGAAAGGGTTTGAGGCGGCTGTCCAAATGCTCCATTTCGTAAAACTACGGCATAAGGCGGGACAATGGCAACCTCCGATACAGGAGCACGGGCGCCCTTGCCCGTTGCAAGAGGCGCCCCCGCCTCTTGCCCATTCCCCCACGCGCAGCGTCACTTATTTCATCGAGTGGCTGCGCCATCCCAAACGGGTTGCAGGCGAGGGTGCCTGCAACGGCGGGCGAGGGCGCCCGCGCTCCATGTCCAAGACGCTGCCGCGTCGTTCCAACCCCAGCCTGAATTTCAAACTGAGGTACTGCCCAGCCCCAGCACCCACTCCGCCGCTTCGCGGTCGGTGAAAGGAGGCAGGGCGGTGGCAGGGGCTGTGTCGGCTGGTGGACCTGTCACCTCTTGCCTTCTGCCACTGGCTCGATCCACACCGCGGCCACGGCGGATGTCTCCTCCGGCCCCGCGACTCGGA
>CAZKMS010000255.1:0-3434 GCA_964553805.1 uncultured Verrucomicrobiaceae bacterium | reverse complement strand
CGGCGCGATTCCTACAGCCTGCTGACCAAACCACGCCATGGAAATGCGATTGCTGCCCGCACCCCTCAAACATCGCTCCAACGCCGCTTAGGGGCTTATGTCAGCGCCATTCGGGTCAGGCTGCGACTCTTGACGCAGACCCAACCAAATCAAATGAAACGCGCGATGAAACCATTCAAGCTCATCATTCCCGCACTGGCGCTGGCTTGCGCGGTGTTTTTGGTTTGGTGGATGAATCGGAGTGGGAATCACGCGCCGTTTTGAGCGCGCCTAATGCTGATCGAGAGGGAAGAACGGTTGCCAGAGGGAAGGCGAGCGGGACGCTCGCGACACACACAGGCGGGCCGCCTGGGTTACAGTCCGCTGGCGCAATTGTGCCCTGGCCGCAAGCTGGGGCCAGGCAGGCTCGTACTGGAGGTTCTGTCCTCGTGTCTGCTTCTGTTCATCATCTGGTTGCCCTGAGCCTGCTGGTCTGTCCGGCTCTGCCGGTCGTTCGTGCCGCCGTCGTTGAAAAACCGGATTTCAACCGGGACATCCGCCCCATCCTGGCCTCCAAGTGCTATGCCTGCCATGGCCCCGATGATGACAAGCGCGAGGCCGGGCTGCGCCTCGATGTCCGCGCGGAGGCGGTGAAGGAGGCGATCAAACCGGGCAGGCCGGAGGAGAGCGAGTTCTGGCGCCGCCTCATCACGGAGGACCGGGACGATGCGATGCCGCCCCCCTCCTCCCCCAAGCAGCTCACGGCCAAGGAGCGGGAGCTGCTGCGCCGCTGGATCGCCGCCGGCGCGGAATATCAGCAACACTGGGCCTTCCTGCCCCTCCGGCGGGAGGCTCCGCCGCCGATCAAAGACTCGGCGGGCGTACGCAACGGCATCGATTCTTTCATCCGCGCCACGCTGGAGCGCCGCGGCTTCATGCCCTCCCCCGAAGCTCCGCCCGCCGTGCTGATCCGCCGCCTCTCGCTGGACCTGACCGGCCTGCCGCCCTCTCCGGAGGAAGTGGCGGCTTTTGAAAAGGACGCCGCCGGGTCTCCGAGCGCCTATGACCGGCTGGTGGAACGGCTGCTGGCCTCCTCCCATTTTGGCGAGCGTTGGGGCCGCCACTGGCTGGACCTGGCGCGTTATGCGGACAGCGACGGCTTCCTGGGGGACAAGGTCCGCCCCAATGCCTACCGTTTCCGCGACTGGGTGATCCAGGCCATGAACGATGACCTGCCGTTTGACCGCTTCACCATCCAGCAGCTCGCCGGGGATCTGCTTCCTGATCCGAGCCTGCCTACGCTCACCGCCACCGGCTTTCATCGCAACGCGGCGTTGAACACGGAAGCCGGCGTGGACAAGGAGGAGGCCCGGTTTCAAAACCTGGCGGACCGGGTGAACACCACGGGCCGCGTGTGGATGGGTCTCACCCTGGGCTGCGCCCAGTGCCACACGCACAAATATGACCCCATCACCATCCGCGACTACTACAGCTTCTACGCCTACTTCAACAACACGAAGGACCACGACGAGGGCAAGGAAAACGCGCCGGCCCTGAAAGAGCTGACCGAAGACCGCCGCCAGACCTATGTGCACCAGGCTGGCGACTATGCACGGCGCGGGCCGGATGTGGTGCCTGCCACGCTCTCCGCCCTGCCCAAACCGTCCGGCCGGCCGGAGACGGAATCCACCCGCCTGGATCTGGCCCGCTGGCTGGTCTCCCCGGAGCATCCGCTCACCAGCCGCGTGGCGGTGAACCATGTCTGGAGCAAGCTGTTTGGCACCGGCTTGGTGGCCACCCCGGATGACTTTGGCACCAGCGGCGAGTCTCCTTCCCACCCCGAGCTGCTGGACTGGCTGGCCGCCGGGTTCATGGACCGCGGCTGGAGCCGCAAAGACCTCATCCGCCTGATCGTCACCTCCGCCACCTACCGGCAGTCCTCCGCGCACCGGCAGGAACTGATGGAAACGGACCCGCTGAACCGCCTGCTGGCCCGGCAGAACCGCCTGCGCCTGGAGGCTGAAATTTTGCGCGACAGCTTCCTCACCGCCAGCGGCCTGCTCACCCGGGAAATCGGCGGCCCCAGCATCAAGCCGCCGCTGCCCGGAGACATCTTTGACGTGGGCCGCTCCGTGAAGTGGGAGGTCAGTGAAGGGCATGACCGCTACCGCCGCGGCCTCTACATCCTCACCATGCGCAGCATTTTGTATCCCATGCTGACCACCTTTGACGCGCCGGATGCCAGCGAAGCCTGTGTCAAGCGCGACCGCTCCAACACCCCACTCCAGGCGCTGACGCTGATGAACGACCCCGTCTTTGTCGAGGCCGCCCAGGCGCTGGCCCTGAAGACGCTGCGTGAAAGCCCCGCTGCCGGAGCCGGGCGCGTCTTCTACCTCTTCCACCGCTGCCTGGCCCGCGATCCGCGCCCGGAAGAAACGGAACGCCTGCTGGCCTTCCATGCCCAGCAAAAAGCGCGGATTCAAAAGCAGGGGGAAGACTCCTTCAAGGTGCTGGGCATGATCGCGCCGCAGCTCCAGCCCGCAGAGCGTGAAGACGCTGCTGCCCTGGTGGCCCTGGCACGCATCCTCATGAACCTGGATGAGTTCATCAACCGCGAGTAACCATGTCCCTGCAAGACTATTTCACCCAGTCCCGCCGGGACTTTTTGGCCACCAGCTCCTGCGGGCTGGGCACGGCGGCGCTGGCCTCATTGTTAGGCCAGGACGGGCTGATAGGCGCAGAAGGGGTGCCTGCCAATCCGCTGGCCACGCGCAAGCCCCACCATGCCCCGAAGGCGGAGCGCTGCATCTTCATCTTCCTGGAAGGCGGCCCCAGCCAGATGGATCTTTTCGATCCCAAGCCGATGCTCAACAAGTATGACGGCCAGCCGCTGCCGGACTCCATCGTCGGCGATGCCAAGTTTGCCTTCCTGCAAAAGGAGACCGCGCGCGTCATGGGCACCAAGCGGGTGTTTAAAAAGCATGGGAAATGCGGCATGGAGATTTCCGATCTGCTGCCCCACATCGCCACCTGCGCGGATGACGTCGCGCTGATCCGCTCCATGCACACCACGCAGTTCAACCACCTGCCGGGCCAGCTCATGCTGAACTGCGGCGCGCCGCTGCTGGGCCGCCCCAGCGTCGGTTCCTGGGTGACCTATGGCCTGGGCAATGCCTCGCAGGAGCTGCCCTCCTACGTGGTGATGGTTTCCAAAGGCCGCGGCCTGCCGGGGGGAAGCTCCACCTGGTCCAGCGGCTTTCTGCCCTCCTCCTACGGCGGCGTGATGTTCCGCAACGGCGCCTCCCCGGTGCTGAACCTAGCCAATCCGGACGGCATCACCACCGGCATGCAGCAGGCCAGCCTGGGCGCGCTCAACGACCTCAACCGGCTGCGCCACCGGCACATTGGCGATCCCGAAATCGCCAGCCGCATCAACAGCTACGAACTGGCTTTCA
>CAZKMS010000254.1:0-3469 GCA_964553805.1 uncultured Verrucomicrobiaceae bacterium | reverse complement strand
ACGCCAACACGGGCTGCCTTTTGTGGGAGTTCTCATTTCTTGGCAGAACGTTAGATGTCCGCCCACGGGCGCGACTGAGAAGTAGGTTGAAAAGTGATTGAGGAGCTTATGGCCCGTTGGTGCGCGACGACTTGTTCGACTCTTCGAATTCCGGGTCACAAGATTGGGTTGGCAGATGGTGGACCTTGAAGGCCGCAGCCCATAAGGGCGATTGAAGCCACGGCGTCGCGTTCGGTGAATAGAGCTTCGGTGGTGCGGAACTCAGAAAGCGCTGCAACACGAAATCCCTTCGTTCGCCACTGGGATGCGCGCTGCTCGTCAGTGAGGCTCCGCCTACCAAAGGCGGTCGGAATCTCGACACGCGACAAAGCTAGACCAGCGAACTTCGATGAGGTCTTCGTGTAGATCGTGGTTGTTGAGTGAGGGAAATATGGCTTTATGTCGTTCCGCAGCCACGAAATATGCTCATCAGTAAAGTTCTTAATGTCGTGAAAGTGCGCCAAGGTCTCACGGGAAACTAATACGGCATCGCATCCGTTGATCCAGCATTGCAGCACTAAGTAGTTGCCGAGCACACAATGCTGCCGCTTGTAATGCTCATAGTATGCTTTGGATGGCTTGGCCATGGTGTGGCTACGTGAGATTCTGAATTGGTGGGCTAGGGCTTTGTTCTTGTATAGTTGCCAGTGTCTCCATTCATATCAAATACCAATGTGTCTTTGCTTGGAAATGAGATCTTTGCCGCAAAAGTGTTGGACATACCCATGCCTGATAAAGTTATCTTCAACCGGCCATCTTCCAGGATCATCCAAGTTCCGCTCACAGTATCAGAACCATTCAGCACTTTGGCGGTATCCTGTTGCGTCATTGTTCCATCAGGAAAGAATTCGAGAAATGTGTTGCCATCACGATCAGCTTTCCACTTTCCCATGAGCTTGTCTTTCGGGCTTCCCCCGCAAGCGAGTAAAAGGGCACTTATCAGGATGATCGCTAGATGACTGAGTTTCATTTGGATTGGTAGTGTCTTGTCTCTGAATTTCTGTCGAACGTCAAAGAGCACGCGCCGCCACTAGCGGGGGCGCACGTTGTGACGGGTTTGGAGGTTCATATTACGGGTGATGATGCTGACAAGGCGGCTAGTGGCGGTTGCTGTGTCTCGTCTTGTTATCCCTCTTGGATTTGAATTCCTTGCGTCGTAGCGATACGCCTCAGCTTCGACAGAAAATGGGTATTCGACCCTTCGTGCGCTCGATACATTGATTCCGTCGCAGATGTGGAGTCCCCTGCGAGATGAAAAGCCAGCGCCGCCATAAATGGAGACTTCCTGTCCGTGAATTCGGCGGCGACCGACGAAAAGTTCATCAGTCGATCAAACCACGGCAATGCAAACTCATTGATTCGTGCGAAAACATCCTCGGCAAGCTCATCGGGATCAGTCGTGGGAGTAACCTTCCACCAACGATCATTCTTGCTCGGGAATAACTGACCGATTCGCGAGCGCACATCACAATCATGCTCCTTCAACGCCCCCTTCAGCGGCAAACTCTCCGACGCTATGTGAAGTTCCGGGATGGAGATGCCCAAGTTCACTGTGAACTGCGCCTCCTCTGCTGAATTCCATCTCGAAAGTTGAACGTTGATCACTTGTGGCCACGCGGTGGGACGAATCCAAGTATTTGCCGACTTCCGGAAGTTGAACGCCTTCAAGTGCCGCTCGTGAATACCAGACGCCATCGCCTTAATATTGTCCTGTGGAGTCGCCATCAATTTCTTGGGATAACGTAGAGCGCATGCACCCCTACCAGCGGGGGGCGCACGTCGATCACGGGGTTGAGGTTAAAACTACGGAAAATCATCGAAACTGAACGGCTGGTAGGGGTTGCATGACGCGGCTTGTTAGCCCTTGGGTTTGAACATTGCCACTCGGGATTTCAGACGCTCCGCGAGACTCGTAAGCAACTTGGGATCCTTCTTGCCTTCGCCTGAAAGCTTCCCTGCTGCTTCGGTGAGCTTCTCAATCATATTCTTCTCCTCGACGCTCTTGGGTTCGATACGGTAGAACATATTCTTGTGCCTGATGAGAAAGACCTGACTGCGCTGCTTCTTGTCCTGAGCCGTCCAGTAATTGGTATGGGCTAATACAAGATCGAAGCTCTCGCCCCCATCCGACTCAAAAAAGAAGACCTTCGATCCACCATCGAAGGGGACATCCCATCCAAGGAAAATCTTAATCCTCCATTCTGAAAACTTTCGCACTTGTAGCTCTGTCCACTCCGCGCGCTGATCTTTGGGAGGCAATATTGCATCCTCCGTATCTTCCGCATACACCAAAGTGAGGGTAGTCGAAATCAACATTAGTAGCTGGATGAGAGTCTTCATTTTCTGGGCTAACGTCCAAGAGCACGCAACCCTATCAGCGAGGGCGAGCGTCGATCACGGGGTTGAGGTTAAAACTAGGGAAGATCATGTAAACAGGGCGGCTGATAGGGGTTGCTGTGTCTCGGCTTGTTGGGTCTCTTCTATTTTCTGGGGGAGCGAGTGCGTGAAGCTAAAGCTTGTCGTCGTCTATAAGGACTCGCCCGTGCCGATTCATCTCAAGCCACCAATAGGTGAAATGCTTCGATAGCCAGCTTGCAGCACGTTCGGCAGAAAGCGGACGAAGTGTGGAAGTGTAAATAATCGGAATTCCAAACTTGGCTTCGATTGCGTCGAGTGTGCCTGTGACGGCGTTAGGATGGACTTCCGACGGTATGTCAAATTGCTCGAAACCAGACTTGATATCCTCAAAGGTCGCCTCAATGAGGATGGCCTTCCATCTAAATCTTGCCAGCCGTGAACATGAAGCAAGAAATCGCTTCCGATAAGTAACCGTGCACGCAACGAGGTCCGCAAGGCTCTTGCGCTCAAGTGAAAGAAGCTCCTCCATCCCCTCAATCGAATAATCCCCGGTCTTCAGTGCAAATCTCCGCTCGCTGCCAATCCAATTACGGTGCTCCGGTAGAAACCGAAAGGGATGCTGCTCCCGCGAGTCAACAATCACAACAGGCTTCGGAACACCAGCAGTCCGAATGATGCTGCTACCATTCCGCATCACACGCAATCTCCCGCTTGGCGGGCCAACATAACCACGATGATTCATTGAATATTCGTCATTCATGATTTCTTCTTGATGCGTGCCTTCCTCCCTTGATTCTGCATCAGATCAGCGAATCTCTCCCACGAAAGGCGACGCTTGCGCACGCTGTGATTGGCTGGAACCCATTCAATGTTGCCCTTGCTGACCAGCAGAGTCCCGAGCATCCCGCCATCCGACTTGACGGTGAACTGGATATCTTTTGCCTGAATGCTCTTCTTTGGGATTTCTATAGTTACATCGTGAGTTGGCATTTTCTTTTAGGTTCTGATTTTTGACCCAACGTCTAAGTCCATCCGTGGACGCCATTGAAAAATCTTATGAAAAAGAAACTGA
>CAZKMS010000253.1:0-3473 GCA_964553805.1 uncultured Verrucomicrobiaceae bacterium | reverse complement strand
CCAGGATTCACAGGCCAATCCCATTTCTCAATTCTCCGAATGTCTGCTTTGTCAAGAAATTGCAGCCTGACCCGAATGGCACTGACTTAAGCCCCTATTTCGATCTTCTGGCCTTGGATTTTCAGGGCTCAACACGTCCACTCACCCCCTTAAGTCAGTGCCATTCCAGCCTGACCCCATTTACCCCGGCGAAGCCGCCGTCTGGTGGCAGGCGCCCGCAGAGGGCAACAACGGCGCGCGCACTCTCACCGCCACGGCGATGCTCAACGGCCAGCCGCTTGAGCCGCTTTACATCCCCATGAGCATCGGAGGAGATGGCGGCGGTGGCGGTGGCGGTGGTGATGAACCTCCACGCAACACCCCGGCGATGATTGCCGGCATCAAACTGGAGGAATCCTTCCTCGAATATTACAGCAATGTGTATTTTGATCCCGGAGAGGGCTGGTATCATAACTGGAGCATTCCTGAAGAGGACGACGATGCCATGGGCGCGGTCAATCCACCGGACAACAAGCCGTACCCTGTTCCAGACGACTGGCCTGAGTTTGAGGACTATTGGGACACTCATGGCCAGGATCCAATGCATACCGACATCACCTCGATTTCACAACACCATTACTATCTTTACTTCGAGGAGCCCGCACAGGGATTTGAGCGGCATTGGCAGTGTCACTGGCACAAAATACGCCTGCGCAGCCCGGCTCCTTTGCCGGCAGGCTTCAGGAAGACTTATATCGGCATCCGGGAGGCCGGCATGGAGTATTGGACGGTTGAAACGACCGGGGAGGGCGTGTTCGAGCTGATCATCCCGCCGGGCGGCACCGAAAGCAACACCCTGGAACTCATCGCCCCGCCCACGAGCTTCCCTGCTGTCGGCGCGGGCTCCAGTTGGAGCAGCTACAGCCTCCTGTCCATTGAGGTAATGCAGCCAACGATCAATGCGGATGGCACAATTGGCGATCTAGCTCGGGTTCAAGAACTGAGAATGTGTCGTTGGAACAGTCCCCGCATCGCCAATGATCAAGTGGACCGTGCTGCCTTCGCCGACCATGATCCAGATCGCATTGTGGTTCGCATTCCTGTTCCAAGCAAAAAGGGTTCAGCCTCGGTGAAAGTCAAAGTCAGCACGAGGACGGGAAGCTACACGCCTGATGCTGGTGCCGAACTCGATTTCAAAGCCGAAGCACCAAATTCTGAATACTTCGTGTCCGACTCTTTGGCTATCGTCACGGACGAGGAGGACGATGAACTAACTGTGGGAAACGGTGCCGACAACGAGCCTGGAGACAGAACTTTCAGAGGCCGCCCAGGTGGGCATTTGCACATCGAGTGCCCAGACTTGAATAACGCCACTTTTGACATTCCAATAAAGCGGTTCACTCACAAAGTTCGATATCAGCAAATTTTTGTTGGGATGGATGCGGCAGAAAAGACGGCCTCTCAGGCCTGTAGAAATGAAAATCTTTTGAGATTTTGGCAAATTTTTGCGCAGGAGCACATCGAGACGATTGATGAAGATGCGCCAATCGACATCAGCGAGGAGGAACTTGAAGCTGTCGTGGAAAATCCGGCTATTTTGTCCATCTACGGGTTGCAGCAAGTATCGACACTCCTTCCATCGTCCCCCCATGTGATTAAAGTGGTCTGGATGTCGCAAAACTATTCGTCCCTGCCAGTCAGTTTGGGCACCGCGGTCCCCAGCATACATGGAGTTTGCTTCATGTGGTTGGGTGAACTCAACAAATTTGCAGGGGATGTTACGCTTTATTCAGGCTCCACAGCGCATGAAGTCGGCCACAATTTGGGACTGGCTCTTGCCGGTGATCATCTTCAGTCCGACGGAACACCATATCTTCCGTATATGCTCATGTGTCGTGGTGAGTCTCTTGGCCAGGTGGGTGGCTCAAATTACATCGACGAAAACAACCCTGATCGTAGTGCCAAGCACTGGACATTGAAAGACGGCGACCTGATGCGAACCGATGCTTTGGGGTTCTGTGTTCCCCAGTAATCAGCCATGAACATTCCTATTGTGGCAGCCCATATGGCGACCTTGATGATCCTGTTTTTCTCATCAGCAGAGACGTTTATTCTTGCGCAATCACCGCGAGAATTGCCCCCGCTGCCTCTCTGGTTGGGGGATCGGAGAGATTTGTTGCCGCCCCTCACAACGAACGAGGTAAGCAAAATGGAACAAGCGTGGCCACGGCTGCAAGTGTCTGATGTGCCAGGAAACGAGCCGCCGGAATATTGGGAAGCTTTACAGACTGTTGTAGAGCTTGGTGAGAATGCTTCATTGGCACTTGTATGGCTTTACGCAAAGGATTCATCGCGACTTAATCCGATGGCGGCTCATCGCAGGTTGTTGTTGCGGGTCTTATCAAATGATACAATAAGCAGTCGCTGGTTGCTGCCCCTGCTTCGGCATCGCTTGGAGTGGATGGAGGGACTAGTGAATCAAGGGCAATTCGCTCAAGTGGAAGCAATGGCTGATGAGCTATCAGCTATACAAGGTTACATGAACACTCGCAGCGAGGTGAGTGACTATCGGAAGGTGATGGACTTCATTGCCAAGCTAGCAGCATCAAGCGATGTTGCTAGACAGCGATTGTCCATGTTGTTGGAGCCTCGATACGACGAACAGTCGCGGGCAGCTGACGAATGGCGTAATCGAAAGCAACCGCATCTCTACGCCTATCATGAAATGGCTAAGCTCACACTGACCGCTCGCGGTGGTGACCTAAGTAAGGCAGCGAAACTTCTGGTGGGTCAAATTGACTCGCTAGTATGGGCCTTCCCACAAGCGCGTAGAGCGACTAATCGGCTATCCAAATCCAGCGATCCAACGCAAGGAACATTAACGCACCGCCCGTCCTCGACAGGGAAGAACTTGGGTGCAACGGCAGCTAATGAACCAATCCGAACAGCACCGTGGTCGATGGTTGTCGTGTTGATCGTGGCCACATTTGGCCTGCTCTGGTTACTGCTCAAGCGGCGCGAAAAGCGCAACCAACAAAAGCGGAAGTGAGTCGGCTTGCGAAGTTCGGGCGTCGTTCCGCTGGCGCGTGAAGCGGGGGCCACCTGGCTGTCCGGCAATCGACCGCTCCGTCACGCTGCCTGCTAATGGGGGAAACGGGGTCAGCGTGGAATGGCGCTGACTTAAGCCCCTATTTCGATCTTCTGGCCTTGGATTTTCAGGGCTCAACACGTCCACTCACCCCCTTAAGTCAGTGCCATTCGGGTCAGTGTGCAACTGGCTGACAAAACAAGCCGTTCCCAGAGGCTCTCCAATCGACACCCACCCCCAACCGCGCCTGTGCCTGAGCTGGGCAGTCATCGGTAAGGCCGATGACTCGTCACGCAGCAGGCAACCGGCCTCCCGTAACTCTTGCGGTACCGCGCGAAAACGATTGAGAACGGGAAACGGGGTCAGGCTGCAAAAAATGGACAGAATGACTCGATGAAATGGTCAC
>CAZKMS010000252.1:0-3507 GCA_964553805.1 uncultured Verrucomicrobiaceae bacterium | reverse complement strand
CGTGTCTGCCGCAGGAGCCGAATCTCCTCCTGTCGTGGACCTCTCACAGGACACCAGCCGCCACGTCATCATCGCCCAAGGCACCGAGGAGGTTTACCAAGGCCATCCCACCACTCTCCTGCTGCCCGACGGCAAGACCATGTTCTGCGTGTGGACTTACGGCCACGGCGGCGGTTGCGGGCCGATGAAACGCAGCGACGATGGCGGGAGAACGTGGAGCGAACTGCTGCCGGTGCCGGAGAATTGGAGCACGACGCGCAACTGCCCGGCGCTTTATCGGCTGACCGATCCGCAGGGGGTGGCGCGGCTCTTCGTCTTTGCCGGCCAGGGGCCGGGCGGCACACGGCAGCCGGACAATGGGACGATGCAGAGTTCGCATTCGCTGGATGACGGCCGGACGTGGTCGCCGATGAAAAGCATCGATCTGGAGTGCGTGATGCCGTTTTGCACGATCGTGCCGGTGGAAGGTGGCAAAAAGCTGATCGGCCTCAGCAACATCCGCCGACCGGGCGAAACGAAGGACCAGAAGTCGAACATCGTCACCCAAAGTGAATCGACCGACGGTGGGCTCACTTGGAGCCCCTGGCGCGTGCTCGTGGATCTCGGCGATCTGAAGCCTTGCGAACCGGAAGTAGTGCGCTCGCCGGATGGAAAACAATTGCTCTGCCTCATCCGCGAAAACATCCGCACCGAACCCGCGCACTTCATCACGAGCGATGATGAAGGACGCACCTGGTCGGCGGTGAAAGCGCTGCCGCCCGGCTTGCACGGCGACCGCCACAAGCACGTGTATCTGCCGGATGGCCGCCTCGTGGTCGTCTTCCGGGACATGGGTCGCGCGAGCCCCTCGCGCTCCCACTTCGTCGCATGGGTGGGGCGTTACGAGGACATCGTGAGCGGTCGGGACGGCGAGTATAAGATCAAGCTGCTGCATAGTTACAAAGGCAGCGACTGCGGTTACCCCGGCTTCGAGTTACTGCCCGACGGCACCCTCGTCGCCACCACTTATGTGAAGTATCGCCCCGGCCCGGAGCAGAACTCCGTGGTCAGCACGCGTTTCAAAATCCAGGAGACGGACGCGGCGGAGAAAACCGCCGTCGCGAAAGGCGGCGCCTCCATCAAAGCGCTCGGGCTCGTGCTCGACGACAGCCAGGCGGCTTACACGGGTTCGTGGACCAGCAGCAACCGCCTCGAAGCGCTCGTGGGCGACGAATATCGGCTCGACGATCGCGCCAAAAGCGGCCCGTCCACGGCTACCTTTACCCCCGAGATCGCCACAGCGGGGCGCTACGAATTGCGGCTGCTCTACAGCCCCGCGAGCAACCGCACCACCGAAGCGGCGGTCACCGTGCGCAGCGGCGACGGCGCCCGGAGCGTCGTTTTGAATCAGCGCGAACCTTGCATGGAGGAAGGCATTCCGCGCTCACTCGGTGTGTTTGATTTCGCCGCCGACCGGAGCGGATCGGTGATCGTCGCCAATACCAAGGCCGACGGATTTCTGATCGTGGACGGACTCCAACTGGTGCCGGAGGATGCCGCCAAGGCCGAGCGCGCCACCCGCGCCGATGCCGGGTTTCCGGTCAAGCTCGACCTCCCACCGGTGAAAGTAAATGTGCCTCCGCCCATGCTGTTGAAAAGCGCGGTGCAAGCGCGGGAGGTGGATGGAAAAGCATACGACTTCGTCGTCATCGGCGGCACGCCCGGAGGCATCGCCTGTGCGGTGCGCGCGGCTCGCGAAGGGCTGAGCGTGCTGCTGGTCAATCACACGCAGCATCTCGGCGGCTTCATTACCAGCGGCGCGGGCGGCTGGGAGGCGCCGTATGACGGCCTGCGCTCGCCGATCTATGGCGAGATGCTCACCGGCGCTGCGGAGTATTACGCAAAGACCTACGGCGAAGGTTCGCCGCAGCATCTCGCCTCCAGGCCGAGCCAGCTCAGCCGCGCACACATCGACCGGCCGAAGATCGAGCCACGCATCGCCGAGCTGCTCTTCAATCAAATGGTCGAGCGCGAGAAAACGCTGACCGTGTTGCTCGGCCACATCGTGGCCAGCGCCGAGCGCGAAGGCGCGACGTTGAAAAGCGTCACGCTCCAACCCATGCACGGAGAGGATGCGATCACGGTGCGCGGCAAGGTATTCGCCGATGGCATGTACGAAGGCGACCTCATGGCTGCCGCGGGGGTGAAAACGCAGATCGGCCGCGAGTCGCGCACGCAATACGGCGAGCCGCACGCAGGCATCATTTACGCGAAGGAACGCCACAAGGAACCGGGGCAGCGCGGGTTTCCCAAGGCCGCCGACGAAGGCACGCTGAACATCCGCTACAACAGCCACGCCACCGGCGAAGTCGTCGAAGGCCCGCAGAGCGGCGAGGCCGATGGCTCGGTGATGGCCTATAACTACCGCCTCATCCTCACCCGCGATCCGGCGAATCGGATCATGGCGACGAAGCCCGCGAACTACGATCCCGCCATCGCCAAAGCCGCGGCGGGCGGAGGCTTCGTGCCGAACCTGCCGAACCACAAAGTCGCCTGGAACGGCGGCCGTCTGATCGGCCCGCAAAATGAATATCCCGGCGCCGGCTGGCCCGCGCGTGAGGCCATTTCCCGGCGTTATCTCGATGCCATGCTCATGCGCCTCTGGTGGCTGCAAAACGATCCCAGCGCGCCTCAAGGAGAGCGCGAAAGATTCGCGGGCTACGGTCTCGCCGCGGATGAGTTTCCTGATAACGGCCACGCGCCTTATGAAATCTACGTCCGTGAAGCGCGGCGGCTGGTCGGACGTTATGTGTTCAAAGAGCAGGATAACATCATCGCCGAAGGCATCGCCCGCACACCCATCCACACCGACAGCATCGCCATCACCGACTGGCCGGTGGACTCGGTCGCCTGCCTCGATCGCGGCCTGCCCGGCACGCACAAGGACGGCATCTTCTTCCTCGGCGAAGAAACCCGCCCTGCGCAAGTGCCCTACCGCAGCCTGCTGCCGGAGGAAGTGGACAACCTCCTCGTCCCCGTCGCCCTCTCCGCCTCCCACGTCGGCTGGGGCGCCATCCGCCTGGAGCCGTGCTGGATGCAGCTCGGTGAGAGCGCCGGCTTCGCCGCCGCGCTGGCCGTGAAAAATAAAACCGCTCCCGCCGCGCTCGATCCCGACGCCTTGATCCGCCAACTCGCCAGCAGCCTCGTCATGATCTCCTTCTTCAACGATATCGACGTAACTACCGACGATCCCCGCATCCCCGCCGCGCAGTATTTCGCCACCAAAGGTTTCTTCGCCAGCTACGACGCGAAACTCGACATGCCGCTCACGGAAAGCGTGGAGACGGCATGGGAGGATGGGTTCAAACAGCTTCAACAGGACGTGCTTGATCCCATGAAACTCGCGCAATCCGTTCATACCGCCACAGTCCAAGAATCATCCGCTACCACTGAATCACGCGGCGAAGCGCTTTTGCGGCTTTGGAGGCAACTGTAGCTTCGATTGGCAATCGAAGCCGAATCAACCAC
>CAZKMS010000251.1:0-3518 GCA_964553805.1 uncultured Verrucomicrobiaceae bacterium | reverse complement strand
CCGCCGATCTGGAACGCGTCAAGGGAACCGATCCGCGCAAGGTGTTGTTGGCGGATTTGCTGTGGAGGCGGACGGTGGTGTCGCAGCAATGGCTGGCGGAGAAGCTGGGGATGCGGAGCGCGGCGAATGTGAGCCAGCAATTGCGGCGTTTTGAGAGGAAGCGGACGCTGGCGGCGGTTCCCGAGCGGTTGAAGCAGTTTTTGGAGGAAGCCGAAGGAGTGAAGCCATGAATGCATCCATTTTGTCAAAAAATTGCACCCTGACCCCCGTTTCCGTTTCCCCGTTCAATCGGAAAATATCGGACATATCAGGGCAATAGCCAAACTGGCAGCAGCAACTCGATACCTTACCGTTGATGAGCATGAAAGCGCAGCCGTCATTTCAATATATATCAATTCTTTGCATTTTATGCGGAAGCCTTATGCTACTGAAGCAGGCGTACTCTCTCGAATTATATGTTGGAGAACCTTACGGAGAGGCACTATTTGACATTTCCTCAGCAGGGATTTTGGTATCCCACAAAATGAGTGGCGGAACGGACCATCAGAGAACCGATGTATTTCGCTTGCGAGACGGTCGTTTTCTGGCAATAACATCATCAGCAAAAAATCTACATGAACAATTTACTATTACAAAGATTCAAATCGCAACTAAATATCCTAATTCGCTAACCCCACAAACCCCCAGCGTTCAAAGATTCAAAACACAGGAAACGAAGGCCGGTGACAAATAAATGCAACAATCAACAGTTGTGACGAAACGGGGTCTGACGAAACGGGGTCAGGGTGCAATTTCTTGACAAAATGAGAACAGAATTGCCAACAGTCGGCTTCTGTATCAGTATGGCACGCTGGGCCGCGCCTCCAGCCGCGCCATTCAATCCTTCATCGACGATGAATGGGAGGATGCCAACCACAGCGTTTCGTGGCAATATGATGCCGTGAGCCGTCTCACCTCCATGACCAACGTGCTCGGCGAGTTCGAATACGAGTACGACCAGCCCGCCAAAGGGTTGAGCCGGCTGGCGAAGATGACCTACCCCAACGGCCAGGAAACGGAGTTCGACTGGCACCCCGCCGCCCAGTTCCACCGCCTCGCCGGCATCACCCACCGCAAAGGAGATGACACGCTGATCTCCAGCTACGGCTACGCCTTCGCCAAAGGCGGCCAGCTCCGCACTTGGACTCAAAAGGTGGGGGCCGATCCGCTGGAGCACTGGCAGATCGAGCACGACGAGGCGGAGCAATTGCGTTCCGTCGTCGCCCGCGAAGGCGGACCCACCGGTTCCATTCTCCGCCAGCAGTTTTACAACTACGACCCCGCGGGCAATCGAACCGGCTACCAGGACGGCCACAGCGTGCGCGCCCTTGCGTACAATCACCTCAACCAAATCGTCAGCCAACCTTCCGGCGGCCCCATCCGCTTCGAGGGCACGATCAACGAACCGGGAACGGTGTCCATCAACGACCAGCCCGCCGCCCTGCGCACGGTGCTCGATGAAAACGAGGCCCCCGCCTTCCGCTTCGCCGCCGACATCCCGCTGAGCGCCGGTCTCAACCAAGTGACGGTGGAAGCCGTGGACGCCAGCAGCAACCCCGCCACCGAGCTTTACGAGGTCACCGTCACTGATGGTAGCACAGGCGTCCCGCCTGTGTACGACACCCGCGGCAACATGGTGAGCAACGGCCGCGGCCAAAGCTACGAATGGGACGCCCTCAACCGCCTGCTGGCCATCAGCTACGCCGACGACACACGAACCGAGTTCACCTACGACGCCCTCAGCCGCCGCATCCGGGTACTGGAAAAGGACGATGAGGGTGAAATCGTCACCGACAAACGCTTGCTTTGGGAGGGTACCAACATCGTCCAGGAACGTGACGATCAAAACCAAGTCATCAAACGCTACACCACCCACGGGCTCGCCTTAGCCGACAACAGCACCTACTTCTACACCCGCGACCACCTCGGCAGCATCCGCCAAGTCACCGACGAGGATGAAATCGTGGCCGAACACTACAGCTACGACCCCTACGGCGACCAAACTGCCAGCGCCCCCGGCGGCCCAAACAACCTGCGCCTCGCTGATTTCCGCTACACCGGCCACTACCACCACGAGAAAAGCAACCTCCACTTGGCGATGTACCGGGCATATGATTCGGAACTTGGGAGATGGATCAGTGAAGACCCGTTGGAAGAAGAAGGGGGAATTAATCTCTATGGGTATGTTGAAAATGAGCCGGTGAAGGGTACCGATCCGCTGGGCTTAAGTCCTGGGGGATTTCGAGGCCGGGCATTTCTGCGAGCACAAGTGAAAGATAAGAAACAGTGTGACAGAATGATAAATGAGTTTAATGAGTTGTGGGATGAAGGGCAGCAATATGGTCTGGCAGTAGTTGGAGGAGTTTTGGCTGCTGGAGCTGCTGCAACTACAGGAGGTATGGCTATTGTCGCTACAGCTGAAACATCTGCAGGTGCTGCTGCGGGCACTTACATCACAAATAATATTTTTCGTTGGGGAACGCGAGCTGTATACAGAGAAGGTAAGAAAATGGTAGAAAAAGGACTTCACTGTCATATCGGACCAAAAGAGCTTATGAAGCATCACCTCCCCTATCAGTGGAAAACATGGATGCATCATGCAAAAGGTAAACTCACGCGCTGGTGGAGCAGTTTATGGTAAAGCAAAGTCAATCATATTTGATGGGTCTTCGCCAAGATCGATTTTTCAGTCCTGGATTTTGGGGTGATCTTATTGATAAATGTGAACTACTAAGCGGAATAGCCATTCCGAATAATATTTTTCAACAATATTTCAGTAAGTATCAATTCAGCACCTCCGAATCCCTTCCTGGATTCAGGATTCTACCAGGCACATCACTAAGGGATAGCAAGATAGCCGTGAAATTGGAATCAATGAGCTGGTATGGCTGTCCTGGACGGATTCTCTTTTTTTCCAATCAATCGAGCGTGCTAAAGGTTCTGCAAGACCATTACGAGATAGAGAGAATGTCCATCTGGCCTGATTGGGCTAATGAAATGCGAAATCTGATCGGATTACTTATGGGCGGCGTTGAGAATGTATTAGTATGCTGGTGCTTTTCATTCGACGCTGACTTTGCGGTTTGCAGCCTACGAGTTCAAGAAAATGAACCCGTGTGAAGAATAACAACCAGTGCCCACGCACAGTACGCAAATGAACTCGCGCGCCAACCAATGGCATTGGCCGTGCCAACGTAAGCGTCACGGCCAACGCCTCAAGCAAGAAAGGGTCAGGGTGGAATGGCGCTGACTTAAGCCCCTATTTCGATCTTCTGGCCTTGGATTTTCAGGGCTCAACACGTCCACTCACCCCTTAAGTCAGTGCCATTCGGGTCAGGCTGCAACTTCTTGACAAACAGTCGCTATGCGCCGAGAACGACTTATGGCACGCAGCATTCCACCACATCATGGCATGGGGAAACCGCCGCGAAGAAATCTTTCATGATGACGACGACCGGCGGTTCTTTCTCCGCACGCTC
>CAZKMS010000250.1:0-3573 GCA_964553805.1 uncultured Verrucomicrobiaceae bacterium | reverse complement strand
TTGCAACTAACCCTTGAAACCCGCCCCTGCGCCCTCCACTGACTACTGCCTACCGACCACCCCCATGCCCCGCCTCACCCGCCTCGAAGACCTCGCCAGCTTGCGCGGACCGATTGCGCTGGCCATTGGGGTCTTTGACGGCCTGCATCGCGGGCACCAGGAGGTCGTGCGCGCCGCGGCCGAGCACGCCCGTCAGCACAACGGCACCGCCGTGGTCATGACCTTTGACCCGCATCCCGCCGCCGTGCTCAGCCCCGGTCGGGAACCGCTTCGCCTCACCACGCTCGCCCATCGCGAAAAAATCGCCGCTGAATTCGGCGCGCCGTATCTGCTGGCCCTGCCCTTTGATCAGACCACCGCCGCAACTCCTGCGGAAGCCTTTGTCAACCGCCTCGCCGCCGCCTGCTCGCTCGGCTGCGTTTCCGTCGGCTACACCTGGACCTTCGGGCGCGACCGCCAGGGCAATGTGCACCAGCTCATGGACGCCGGTGCCCGTTATGGCTTTGCGGTTTATGGCGTGCCTCCAGTGAAAGAAGGCGACCGCGTCGTCAGCAGCACTTGGTTGCGTGAGGCGGTTCGCGCCGGCGACCTCGCCACCGCGCGCCTCCTGCTGGGGCGTCCCTTTGGTTATCTCGGGCAGGTCATCCAAGGCCGCCAGCTCGGCCGCCAGCTCGGCTTTCCCACCGCCAATCTCAGCCTGGAAACGGAGGTGCATCCGCCCACCGGTGTTTATGCCTGCCGGGTCGAAGTGGGAGGAGATGGCCGCTGGCACTCCGCCGTCTGCAATCTCGGCCGCCGCCCCACCGTGGAACACGACGGCGCACTCGCCCTGGAGGTTCATCTCCTCGACTGGTCCGGCGATCTCTACGATCAAACCATCGAAGTCCGGCTCGAATCTCATCTCCGCCCCGAACGCCGTTTCACCAGTGTCGGGGAACTGCAAAATGCCATCCGCCAGGACGCCGCCACCGCGAAGGAACAGCTTCTCGCTAAATCAGTGGAGTGACGGCGTCCAAATCCTGGTCAAGGCTTGTAACCAGATAGGCGCGCCTGCCAAAGCGGGTTGGTTGTGGATGCGTTTTCGCCTCCCCCGACTCCTGGTTTTTTTCACGCTGCTCGTGAGCGGCTCAGCCGTGGCCGAACCACTGTTTGAGACCACTTGCGTTTTTCCTCTCACCAAGGACAACAAACCCAACTACCGCATCCCCGCTCTCATCCAGGCTCCGAACGGCGACCTGCTGGTGATCTGCGAGCGCCGCAACGACGGCCCCGGCGACATCGGCAATCACGACATCGTCATGAAGCGCAGCAGCGATCTCGGCCGCACCTGGGGCGATGAAATCATGATCTTCGATGACGGGGACCGAGTCAGCACCGATCTCACCCTCGGCTATGACGACCGCAGCGGCAAAATCTGGCTGTTCTTCCTGCGCGACAAAAAGGAGTTCTGCCACTTCACCAGCAGCGACAACGGCCACACCTGGCAGGGCCCGGTGTCGATCCACGAGCAAGTCACCAAGCCAGAGTGGCAGACGCTCAAGGGCAGAGAAAAAGTCTCCACCAATCCCAAGGGCCGCATGGCGCGCTGGGAGGCGGGCTGGTCGCAGCGTTACGGCTGCGGCCCGGGGCATGGCATGGTGCGCTTGAAGTCAGGCCGGCTGGTCGTGCCCGCACGCCATCGCGAAGACACCGGCGGCGGGCGGCTGCGCAGTTTCGCGCACTGCTTTTTCAGCGATGACCAGGGCGCTACCTGGCAGCTTGGCGGCACCATCGGCATGCACACCAGCGAATGCCAGCTTCTGGAACTCGCGGACGGCGCTTTGATGGTGGTCTCCCGCAATGAAAGCGCTGAAGACGCGCCCGACAACCTGCGCCACCTGGTGGCTGTCAGCCGTGATGGCGGCCAGACTTGGGGGCCGGTGCGTCGCGCGGAGGAACTGATCACACCGCGCTGTCACAGCAGCATCGAGCGTTACAACGCGGACACCCTGCTCTTCTCCAGCCCGGCAACACCCTTCCGCATGGAGGCGCACCCCTACGGCCGCTACAACCTGACCTTGCGCCTCAGCCGGGACGAAGGCCGCTCCTGGTCCGCCGGCCGCACCGTCTGGCCGCACCCAGCCTCTTACTCCGACCTCGCCACGCTCAAAGACGGCAGCATCGGCATCATCTATGAGCGCGCCGAAAAAGGCAGCACACACTACTGGGACGAATTGCACTTCGCCCGTTTCTCCCTCGACTGGCTGACGCCGCCGCCCGCTTATTAGTCGATCCTGAAAAACACCTGTTTCCCCCATTTGACGGTTCATCCGGGAAGTGGGTGCGGGATTGAGGTTCACGCCTGGGCGGATGCGGGCGGGTTCAGGCTGGAAAAGGCTGGCCTTCATGGGCAAAGAGGTGGAACCGCGCGCGGCAGCGTCCTGGAGTGCTCCAGCCCTCTGGAGCTTTTGAGGACGGGGGTGTTGGCAGGTAGGTGCCGCAACCGGGTGAACCGCACGAAAGCGGCGGCGGACCGCCGCAGTCCAGGAGAATGGGAAAACCTTCGCTCTCATCCGTGCGGCGGGCCGTCCAGCACGTCTCAAAATCCAGGCCGGGAAGCGTGGTGAGGAAATCGAAAAGAACCGGCGCGCGTCCGACCATGCATTGAAGGCCCTCGCTGGCGAAGCCTTCTTTCGTGACGTCGATCAAGGGCATGCCAAATTCCGCAAAGGCCCGCATGACGGAGGCGGCATTTTCCATGGAGGGTTTCAGCCAGAGATCGAGGTCTTTGGTGAAGCGGGGCTGGGAATAATGCATGACGGCATAGCCGCCCGCCACCAGGCAGCGCACCTCATGCTTTGCGAACAGGCTGAGCAAGTCTCTGAAATCGGAGTTCATCGGGGTCTCGCTTCTGCGCCTGCCACATTTCCACCACCAAATCCCAGGCGGCGCTGCGGATGGCGGCCCCGCCCGCGCGCTGCCAGAAGAGAATGTTCTGGGTGGGCATGTCGTCGAGACTGGCGCATTTCACGCCATGCCAGCCTTCGCGCTCACGAATCATGGATGCCTCATCCATCGACAACGAAGCAATAACCTTCATTGCCAGACGGAACAAGTGGGGATTCGGTGGCGGCTTACCCGATCACCTCCGGCCACTCGGTGTGGAAGAATTCGCCTTCCGGTTTGTCGAGCCGCTCGTAGGTGTGGGCGCCGAAGAAATCGCGCTGGGCTTGCAGCAGGTTCGCGGGCAGGCGGGCGGCGCGGTAGCTGTCGTAATAACCAAGGCTGGCGCTGAAGGCGGGCACCGGGATGCCGTTGAGGGTGGCGAGGGAAACGACTTCGCGCCAGTTTTGCTGGGTCTTGGCGAGCACGTCCTTGAAGAACGGGTCGAGCATGAGGTTGCTCAGGTTCGCGTTGGCGCGGTAGGCGTCGGTGATGCGGTTGAGGAATTTGGCGCGGATGATGCAGCCGCCACGCCAGATCGCGGCGATGCGGCCGAGGTCGAGACCCCAGTTTTTCTTTTCACCCTGGGTTTTGATGAGGTCGAGCCCTTGGGCGTAGCTGATGATCTTGGAGGCGTAGAGGGCGTCGTGG
>CAZKMS010000249.1:0-3596 GCA_964553805.1 uncultured Verrucomicrobiaceae bacterium | reverse complement strand
CCACCGGCGGCCAGTTCGCCGCGCGTCTCCACGGCGACGATGCGGCCGTCCTCGACCACGCCCACGGCGATTCCCGGCAGGCCGTAGCGGGCCACGGCGTCGTCCACCGCGCGCGCAATCTCTTGCGCCCCGGCCTCATCCGCCCGCAGCGTCCCCTTGGACGAAGCGGCGATGGCGAGTGGCGCCGCGAAAAGAAAAGCGGCCGCCAGCGCGGCCGCAAATGGGAGGGTACGACGCATGTTGCTCCTGTCCCGGATTCGGAAGGCGCGGTCCCGCCGGGACCGCGCCTTCCGGGTTGGCCCGATCAGAAATTCCAGCTCAGGACCAGCTGCGCGTAGCGCGGCGACTGCCAGCGGGTGCCGGTGCCGAACAACCCGCGGGTGACGCCCGGGCCCTTCTCGTAGCGTGCGCGCTGGTTGATCACTTCCTGCTCGTTGAGCAGGTTGTACACCGAGAAGCGGATCCGCAGGTCCGTATCCGGCGCCGGCAGGGTCCAGGTGACGCTGGCGCCCCAGTCGTAGGTCCAGGGCATGCGGCCGAACGCACCGCGGCCCGAGTACTCGAACACGCGCTGGTCCCAGGAACCGGAGCAGTTCTGCACGCAATGCCAGAACGAGCCGCCGCCGGAGCCTTCCGTCACGAAACTCGCCGCGCCGGTGCTGTCGTTGGGCCAGGCCACGCCGAACCCGGTGATCGGGCCGCCGGACTGGGCGGTCAGGGTCGAACCGAACATCCACATCTCGTTGAGCTTGTAGGAGCCGCGCAGCTTGATCTGGTGGCGGTGGTCGTTGAACAGCGGACCGTAGTCCTCGTTGTTGGCCGGATGGTCCCAGTGCTGGACCATGCCGGTGTCGCCGTAGTTGGTGTCCGAATTCACCGGGCCTTCGTGGTTGCCTTCCGACTTCGACCACAGGTACGACGCGTTGAACGCCCACTTGTCGTCCCACGCCCGGTCGATCTGGAACTCGACCGCGGTGTAGGTGCGCTTGGGGTCGGAATAGCCGACGACTTCGCCGCTGCCGCCCTTGATGTAGCCATCCTTCGAGGTATCGATGGTGATCCAGCCCTCGGTGGCGCAGCCGATGTCCTCGTTGCCCCAGATGGTGATCTTGTCGCCGGGGTTGCCGATCGGCCACAGGCTGTAACCGACGGGCCCGCAGGGCGTGTGGTTGATGCGCATGTCGTCCATCGCGTTGGGCATGCGCCGGTAGGTGGCGTTGACGCCCCACGACCAGGCCTGGTTGATCATCTGCTGGAAGCCGAGGATCAGCTCGTCCTGGTACACCGCCTCCAGGTCGCGGTCCACGCTCTGCCTCAGGTCGTCCACCGGCAGGTTGTAGGAGTCGTCCACCGGGCCGATCTGCGCCCCCAGCACAGGCTCCATGTAGCTGGCGCCGGTGACCGGGTTGGTGGCGGCGCTCCAGCCGTTGAGCGCGTAGAAGGTGCGCTCGTCGATGAGGCCGCCGGCGAAGTTGTAGTTGATGATGCTGGTGACCGGCAGGTAGTAGCGGCCCAGGTTGCCGAACAGCTTGGTGGTGCCGTCGCTCTTCATGTCCCAGGAGAAGCCGACCCGCGGCGACACCAGGTTGTCCAGCTTGATGAAGCTGTCGCCCGCGGCGGTCTTGTTGTCGAAGTTGTCCACGCGCACGCCCAGGTTCAGCACCAGGTCGGAGGTCACGCTCCAGATGTCCTCCAGGTAGTACGCGTTCGCGGTGGTCTCGAACACGCCGCCGTCGATGCGCCGGCGGCCCATCACGATGGCGTCGACGCCGGCAGGCACGGTGGCGCCGTTGTCCAGGGTGGCACCGGGGGTGGCGCCGAACACCGTGTAGCGCATCAGGGTCGGGCCCGGGTAGCGCGTGGTGCGGTCGGTGGTCATCTTCTCGCTGTCCACGCCGAACCTGAGCAGGTGGTCGCCGAGCTCCCATTCGAAATCCAGGCGCCCGACCTTGCGCTCGTCGTGGTGGTCAACCACCGAACTCGAGGTGCTGGGATGGCAGCTGACCGACGGCCGGCCCATCGCGATCCAGCGCGCGTTGTAGCTGCTGTCGATCAGGACCTGCGAACACGGGCCATCCGCCGGCGAGAACGCCAGGCCGCGGGTGCGGTTCACGCCGTACATGGCCTTGGCGGTGAAGTTCTCGCCGAAACGGCCGATGTAGGTCGCGGACCCGTTGACGCCGCCGGCCTGCGAGGTGGTCTGGCCGGTGAGGGCACCCACTTCGCGGGTGTCGAAATTGTAGCTCTGGACGGCGGTGTTGGTTTCCGACTCGTCGGAGAACGCCAGCAACTCCAGGCGGTGGTCGTCGTTGATGTTCCAGTCCAGCTTCGCGCCCCAGAAACCGTTGTCCGAATCGCCATCGGACCAGGTGCTGCCCGCGGAGTTGGTATAGCCGGAGCCGTTCTGGCGCTGTTCGTACATCGCGAACAGGAACAGGCGGTCCTTCACCAGCGGGCCGGAAGCCCAGACATTGGCCTTCAGGAAGCTGTTCCGGTCGTGGCTCGAACGGTAGGTGGCCGATGCGGCGATACCGTCGCCGTCGACCGCGTTGAACTGGTGGTCCTCCGCGGTGGACGCCCAGGCCGACGGCTCGAAGGTGAACTCCATGCCGCCCTGGAGCTCGTTGCTGCCCGAGCGGGTCACCGCGTTGATCACGCCGCCGGTGCTCCGGCCGAACTCGACCGAATAGCCGCCCGTCTTGACCTGGAACTCCTCGAAGAAGGCGAATGGCGCGGTCGAGAAGCTCTGGCGCCGGTAGAAGTCGGTGACGTTCAGGCCATTGATGAACACCGAGTTCTCGGCCACCGAGGAGCCGCCGAAGGAGATGCCGCCGAACGACGAGTTGCCGCCGACCACGCCCGGTGCCAGCAGGGCCACCGCCGAAAGGCTCTGTTCGACCGGCAGGCGCGCCAGCTCCTGGCGGTTGATGTTGGTGGACACCTCCGTGGAGTAGACGTCCACGCGGTTGACCACGCGCGAACCGACGACCTCGACCACGTCGAGGTTGGTCAGCGCGCCGCTTTCGCCCAGGTTGACGCTGGTGGTTCCGCCCAGGGCGACCGTGACGGTGACGCCCTCGCCGATCGGCTGCCCGTCGCGCATGAGCTGCAGGCGGTAATCGCCCACCGGCAGCTGGGTCAGGCGATAGCTGCCGTCGCGGCCGGCCGTGACCGTGCGCGTGGCCCCGGTGGCCACGTGGGTCAGGGTGATCGTGTCACCCGTGATCGCCTTGCCGGCGACCGCGCCGGTGGCGCTCTGTGCCATGGCCATGGGCGCCATCGCGCCGATGCATGCACCCAGCGCCACGCACAGCGCCGCTTTCCTCAAGGTCCTGCTGTTCATCCCCGTGTCTCTCCCACGTTGGTGTTTTCGATGTTCCCGCCCTTGCCTGCGGCGTCGCTGCCCGGAGGCAGCATCCGCCATTCGAACCGGGAGTCCCCTGGGTCGAAATAAAGGTTCCCGCCGCGCCACTCCGCCTCGCCGCGTTGCGAATCCACGGTCCCCCGGGGCACGCGCACGGCCACGGCGATCGGTTTTTCAGGCTGGCAACGGCGGGTATCCACAACGACACTTCCCGGGTGCGGTGGTGGTCGAT
>CAZKMS010000248.1:0-3793 GCA_964553805.1 uncultured Verrucomicrobiaceae bacterium | reverse complement strand
GCCGTGGATGATGGAGGTGAAGCCAGTTTTGGCATAGCCGCGCACCCGCTTCCACACGCTCATGACGTCGCCACAGGTGGTGTCCACCACGGCGCAGCCCCGCTCCTGGATCAGCTTCATGAGCTGCGTCTCGGCGCCGAAGGCGGGCACGATGACCACGTCGTCCGGAGTGAGTTGCGCGACCTGGCTGAGGTGCTGCTCGATCGGAATGCGAATGACGCCCATCTCGTCGAGCTGGCGATTCACCTCGGGGTTGTGAATGATTTCGCCGAGCAGAAAAATGCGGCTGTCAGCGAACACGCGGCGCGCCGCGTAGGCGAGGTCAATGGCGCGCTCGACGCCGTAACAGAAGCCGAAATCCCGAGCCAGCCGAATGGTGGTGTTGCCGACGTTCACCGCGCTCCCGCGCTCCCGGATGGCATCCACCAGCGGACTGCGGTAGTGTTTTTCCACCTCCGCCTGCACGCGCGCCATGACCTCAGGCGTGCGCACGTTGACGCGCTTGCGGGCGGGCGGGGAAGGCGAAGGCGTGGCGCTCATGCTTGCTCAAAAAGTGTAGAACCGGCCCTGCTGGGCGTCCTCGAAGACCTTGGGGCTCATCATGTAGGAGTTTGGCGGGTCGGGCAGCGAGCTGTCATCCAGCACCGGCAGCGTGCGGCCAATGGTGGCGTCTTCGGGATGGCTGGAAGCGACATGCACCGGGGTGCCAACCGAGACGAGATCAAACATCTTTTTGGCGGATTTGATCGGCATGCGCACGCAGCCGTGGGTGCAGGGATAGGGTTTCACAAAACCCCAGTGCATGCCGTAAGCTGGGGAGTGAAAGGACATCCAGTAGGTCATCGGGTAACCGGCGCCGGGCTGGCTTTGGCGGCGGCGATTCCAGGTCTTGCTCAAGATGCGGTGATAACCGGAGGGCGTCGGCGAGCCGGAGGTGCCGACCGAGCAGGGCGTGGCCAGCAGCACGCGGTCGCCCTCGACCACATAGACGCGCTGGGCGCTGGTGCTGATCTTGACCTTGACCGCGCCGGGATTGCCGGGGCGTTGCGACGGCGGGTCGAAGCTGGTGGAGTAATTGGCGCGGCTGGCGGTCTTGACCGCGCAACTGGAAAGCGCGGCGGCAGCCAGCAACAACAGGCTGGAACGGAGAAGGCGTGCGGTCGTATTCATCGGCAGCCAGACATACCACAAGCCGGCGAGCGCGCCACCGGCTTTTGTGGGAGCATGCTTGACCGCGGTGGCGGCGCGTAGCAACATGCCCGCATGAACCGACCGGAGATTGTTTTGATGGCGGCGCTTCTGACCGGCGGCTTGGCCGCGGCGGAACAGCGCGGCGAAGTGGCGCTCTTTGATGGCAAAAACATCGACGACTGGGAGATGGTGGACATCGGCGCCAGCGGCTACGTGGAGCTCGACGAGGACGATGAGGTCATGGTCATCCGCCAGGGCGACAGCCTCAGCGGCGCGATCTACAAAAAGGCGGCGGACCTGTCGTTCGAGCGCTACGAGATCACGCTGGAGACGCGCCGGACGGCCGGGGTGGATTTCTTTTGCGGCCTGACCTTTCCCATCGGCAGCCTGGAAACCTGCGCCACGCTCATTCTCGGTGGTTGGGGCGGCAGCGTGACCGGCATTTCCAGCATCGACGGACTGGACGCTTCCAACAACGCCACCGGCAGTTACCAGCGTTACGAAGACGACAAATGGTATGTCGTCCGCCTGCGCGTGACGCCGGAGAACCTCAGCGCTTGGGTCGATGGCAAGCAGGTCGTGGACATCGACATCGCCGGGCGCAAAATCGGTTTGCGCGCTGGCCCGATCGAAAGTTACGCGCCACTTTCGCTCACCACCTACAACACCGAGGCGGAGTTTCGCCGGGTCAAGTTCACGCCGCTGCCGGAGCCTGCCAAGTAATCGAAGGGCAGGAGAGGGAGCAATCCAGCGCTCGGTTATTGCTGCTGGGGCTCGGCCGGCGCCACACCAGCCTCCTCATCACGCAGCTCCTTCAGGTAACGCTGAACCTCGGCGTCGATGATGGTTTGATTGTCGGCGATGTCGGGGTTGAGGATGATGCTGAGAGTGTCGATGGCTTCCTGGCTGAAGGGGTTGTCCGTTTGCTTGGCCACATCCCCGAGCAGGGGCACGTTGATCTGCGGGTCACGGTTCAGCATGTCGGAATACCAGACTTCCTTCACATCGGCATGCACCTTGGGATCAAGCAGCAGGTTGCGGATGCGGCCGGTGAATTGCTCATCGGAAAGCAGGTTGGCAGCGTGCTGAGAAAGCTCCACTTGCTGCTCCACATCACCGGCTGGCAGCATCTCCAGCAGCATGTTGGCGGCCTGGTCGTGATCGATGGCGTCATTGACGAGCACGTTGTGAAGTTTTTCAGCAAAGACCTCGGGGTCCATGCCCTTGGCGGGCGGCGCGTCAGGGGAGGTGAGTGGTCCGGGGGGGGCGGATGGATCAGCCAGCGGTCCCGGGGTGGCGGCTCCAGGCAGGGTTGGCAGCGGGTTTTGCGTGTTGCGAATGGATGATTGCGCGGAGCCTTCGCCAACGGTTGGCGCTGGGCGCGGGGAACTGGTGCCGGCAGCCCACCAAGTGATGGCGCCAACAGCGCCGAGCAGGACCAGGGCGATCAGGATGCGAATGACAATTTTCATGGTTGCGACAGGCAGGTTTAGACAGGTTTGAGCGGCTTTTGTCAGAACAAAACGGACAAAAGCCAGCGCGCTCGGCCTACCGTGGCCGACATTTTCGGGGCAATCAAGCATCGGTGGCCGCGAAGTTTGCCGAAGGCCCCCAAAAAATCGGGTTCATCCGGGAAGTGGGTGCATTCCGGGCTGCCGGTGGGAATCGGTCTGGAACGAAGCATGGCGCGGCAGCGTCCTGGAGTGCTCCAGCCCTCTGGAGCATGGCATCAACAACAAGATCACTGCGCATGTGCTCAGCCAGCGCCCAGCCGACGACACGCCGGGAGCACAGGCCGATGACGACGGCCAGATAGAGCCACTTCTCGCCACAGGGGATGAAGGAACGGGACGAGGTAGCCAGCCGCAGGCTGCTGCGCAGCAGTGAGTGCCGTGAGGCGGCACGAAGCAAAGGTCGCCGGCCCAGACCTCATTGGGACGCTCTGGCAGAGGGTTGCCAAGCAGCAGGTTGGGCGAGGGGAGATCGGCACGCCCGTCGCTGGTCTGGGGTGCGAAGGTCTTGGGCTGAATGGCGATGAGGCCCTGCTCCTCGTTCGCGGCGACCAGCGCCGGCACTGGGATGTTTGGTTCATTGGTCAGACCCGTGCTGCGCAGCCGCACCGGGCGATACACCCCCACGCCGTTTTCCACGCCCACAAATGCCATGCTCCACTCCGGCGAGTGATACGCGAGTTGCGCGTCGTTGACGGCCTCCGTCCCCAGGCTGTTGTAGCTCGGCACCAGGGTCATCGCATCCGCGCCCGCTTCGATGCCCTTGATCCAGCCGTAGGCGCGCTTGTCCTGGTAGTCGGCGCGCCGCGCCGGATCGGGGTGGAAAGGATGGCCGTTGTAGATCGGCGCGCCGGCAAAGATGCGCCGCGCCCGCCCCAGCAGGCTGCCCAGCTCCGCCGCCATCGCGTTGGCCGCCTCCGCGTCCACCCGCTGGATCACCACCGCGCGGCCGTCCGGATCGATGCGCACCCCCGCCGCCGCCGCCGCCTTCCGCCGCGCCAGGCCCGTCAGCAGCACCGTCTGCGGGTAGTCCCCAAACGGCACCACCAGCCCGCCCGCGTCCAGCACCCCGAACGAAGCCGCGCTCAACG
>CAZKMS010000247.1:0-3807 GCA_964553805.1 uncultured Verrucomicrobiaceae bacterium | reverse complement strand
GAAGAGTGTAACCTATGTACCCGGTCAGAGTGTAACCCATGTTCCAGTTCAAACCACCGCGTGAAGGGAGGAAACGGGGGTCAGGGTGCAATTTTTTGACAGAATGAAAACAACATTGCCAGCGGTTCAGTCAGAATCCATAATCCAGACGTTTCGGTTCTCCGCAAGAATGCCATTCCCCCTCCAACATTCACATGCCAACCCCATGCTTCAATTCACCGCATGACTGTTTTGTCAAAAAATTGCACCCTGACCCCGTTCCCTGACCCCGTTCCAGAGGGCGCTTACGGAGGACAACTCCTCCCCGCATTCCCCGGAGCGGAGGGCTTTGGCCGCTGGAGCGTCGGCGGTCGCTTCGGTGCGGTCCTGGCCGTGACCAAGAACACCGACGACGGCACCGCCGGAACGCTGCGCTGGGCGTTAAATCAAAACATCCCACGCACGGTGATATTTCGTCTTCCCCAGGGCACTAGCGGGACGGTTGAATTGGCCAATACGCTTGTGAACGACTCTTTAAGTTATCTCACTCTCGCAGGACAGAGTGGAAATCCTGGTATGTGCCTCAAAAAATACGGTTTGAAATTACATAATACCAGACATGCAGTGATCCGCTATTTTCGTTCACGCCCCAGTGATGAGAATGGGCAGGATGCGATGAATATTACGGGCGGGGCGTCGGATCACGTTATTATTGACCATTGCTCCACTACATGGGGCACGGATGAAACGCTTTCTGTAGATCAAGCCAAACGCATCACCCTACAATGGAATCTGATCGCGGACAGCAAAGGCACCGATGGCGGAGCAGGCCACAACTATGGCACTCTGCTGCGCGGGAACAATGACGGCTCCTCTTTGTATTCGCTGCACCACAATTTTTGGGCCAGACATAAGGGACGGATGCCGAAAATCGGCGGCAATGCGTATGTCCCAAACACGGATAAGAGTAATCCTGGCGGATTATTCGATATTCGGAACAATGTGATCTGGCAATGGGAATCGTATGCCGCAAATAACGAAGATTATTATAAATGGGCAGGCGGCGATGGCACCCATGTCACATACTTTGATGCTCCCGTACGTTTTAATTTTGTGAACAATTTTTATTGGGACGATTCCGACGAACTCATTGTCATGAAAGAGGCGGGGCCATTTTCCAGAGGCCACTACTCGGGCAACAGCAAAGGCTCATGGGTTGTTCCGAATCAAAGCGATATCGTGGATTACCAATGCCTCAAACCCCTGCAACCGGGACAAGGGGCAGGAGGAGCTGATTTGAAAAGAGGCTGTTGGCTGCCCTCTTCGAGTGCCGCTGACACTACTGTAGTCGCGTTCAACACCAACCTCCCCAGCCGCCCTCAACGTGATATTGCCCACGGTTCCATCTCGGCGCGAGATAAGGCCGCATACATGAGTCAGCTGGCGTTTCCCGTTGATGATCCTGTTGAGACCGGCCCGGCAGGCACTCTTTTGTTCAATAAAGTGAAGTCTGGGGCCGGAAATAATCATGGAGTAGGCGCATCGCTCTATCGCGATCCTGTCGATCAGGCAATTATCATTGGGAACACCGATACTACTGCTATAGTACACCCCGCGCTGACCGCAGGAGCCTTGCCTCTGGATACTGATGGCGATGGCATCCCTGATGCATGGGAAAGCGCTCATGGATTGAATCCAAAGGATGCCAAGGATGCGAATCTGGACCTCAACGGTAACGGCTACAGTGCGCTGGAGGAGTGGCTACACTCGCTCGCGGACTGATATTCAATGAATTTCATTTAGAAATGAAAAAGAAAACATCCATCTACTTGATTATCTGTATGATAGTGATTGGCGGGCTATCATGGATGCTCTGGTTTTATCACGGTGATGAAGCATTGCGGAGTGAATCGGCATCAATAGCCACTCGATCTGGAACCAGCATTTCGTCTAAGACGCAACCCTCGTCCCTGCCGTCACCGAAACCTGCACCCAAGCCCGACCCACTGCCCGACATCCTACCTGAGGGGGGAATTCCATGCCCTTGGAAGATTTATCCAGAAACGGATCAGCCGGAACTCGCTGTGCAGGAGTCCTTGCGTGCCGTGCTGAAATATGTGTTAGGTCTGGAATTGCCTGCCTCTGTAAGAAAATTCGGAGCGGACAGGGGATTTCAAATGGATCTCGGTGATACGGTGGAGTTAATTGAAAAACTCAAGAAATTGGAAGAACGGCCAGGCAATCGTTCAGGGACTTTTACCGGATTTCTAATGAATATAAGCTCCACAACTGGAGGCAAGCCGCTTCTTTGGTCCGGTTCCCGGCAAAAGAGTTTTGAGCCTGGTTATGTTGATTTCACCATGTTTCTCAACCAGGGTACAATTCTATTCAAGGGATGGCGAAAACCCTTCCAATCGGGTGACCGCTATCGCCTGTGCCTGGACCCAAAAACAGGATGGGGTACATTCCACTTTGAGCCTGGAGTGGAGCCTGACTAAAGCCTCAGAAAAATCGTGACCGGGGTCAGTGTGGAAACGGTGTCAGTGTGCAAAAACTTAACGGAAACGGGGTCATAGCGCCAAGATAAACACAGACAAGGAGGAAACGAGACGAAAAAAAATGAGAGTCAAGAAGTGGAAACCCTGTAACGCGCCCCAGCGGGTAAGAGCCCCGGGGAAACGGGGTCAGGCTGCAACTGGCTGACAAAAATGTTGGCATTCATGAGTTCCTGGCATGGGCTTCCTCCAGAAAGCGTTTCAGTTCCTCCGGCACCTTCTTGATCGCAGCTTTCATGTCAAGCCGCCTCAACTGCTGGCTCACTCAGCACCCCTCGGCGCTCAGGTCAGCTTGGTGTTGGCGTGGCCCTCGTTGAGGTCGATGCGCTCGGGGCGGCCCTTGTATTTGTACACGAGCCGGGTGTGATCGATGCCCATCAGGTGGAGGATGGTGGCGTGCAGGTCATGCACGTGCATTTTGTTCTCCACCGCGCGCAGGCCGAGTTCGTCCGTGGTGCCATAGACCTGGCCGCCGCGCACACCGCCGCCAGCCATCCACATGGTGAAGCCGGTGGGGTTGTGGTCGCGGCCGTCGCCTTTTTCGCTCATCGGCGTGCGGCCAAACTCGCCGCCCCAGATCACCAGCGTCTCGTCGAGCAGCCCGCGCGCTTTCAAGTCGTAGAGCAGACCGGCCACGGGCTGGTCCTGCGCGTGGCAGAGCCGGGTGTGGTTTTCCTCGATCTTCGAGTGCGCGTCCCACTTGCTGCCGGAGCCGTGGTAGAGCTGCACGAAGCGCACGCCGCGCTCGACGAGGCGGCGGGCGAGCAGGCAGTTGCGGCCCATGACCTCGGTCTTCGGATTGTCGATGCCGTAGAGTTGTTTCGTCGCCCCCGACTCGAGGCTGAGATCGACGGCCTCGGGCGCGTCCGCCTGCATGCGAAAGGCCAGCTCGTAGGCGCGGATGCGGGCGTCGAGGTCCGTGTTGTCCTGGCGCGGCGCGTTGTAGCCGCGGTTGAGCTGGTTCAGAAAGGCCAGCTTGCCCTGCTGGCGGGAGACGCTCATGCCGCTGGGCGCGGTGAGATTGGCGATGGGGTGGGTGCTGCTTTCAAACTCGACGCCCTGATACACCGCCGGCATGAAGCCGCTGCCCCAGTTGCGCACACCGTTGACGACCTGGGTCTCGGTGTCCTTGATGACGACAAAGGCGGGCAGATTGGCGTTCTCGCTGCCGAGACCGTAATTCACCCAGGCACCGAGCGAGGGCCGGCCGCCGAAGATGGAGCCGGTGTTCATCTGGCAGACGCCGCCGGAGTGGTTGATGCCGTCGGAGACG
>CAZKMS010000246.1:0-3892 GCA_964553805.1 uncultured Verrucomicrobiaceae bacterium | reverse complement strand
GGCAGGAGCGTGTTGTTTCGCCGGGCATCGGAGCGGTGGATATTCTTCTACCGCACCTATTGCGCTTTTTACATGCCTTTGTTTCAGGGGAAATGGCGCTCCCGCCAGTAGCACAGCGTCCCCGCCTGTGTGTGGCGCGCTTCCCATCCCGGTGAAATAAAGACCGGTTTTTTAACGATTCGCGGCATCAGGCGCTTGATCATCTTTGGGTTCCTCTTGCACGGGCAGCCGGACCGCCTCGCCGCCTGCCTCATCGAGGGAATCACCCACCTCCCACGTTTTCGGGGCAATGCCCGGGTGCGCGGGATCGGGGAATTCCAGAAGGAATCCAAATTGGGTCTTGTCAGCGGGACGGACGATCAGCCAGCTCCCGTCGGCTTCGATGCTGGAGCAGGCCACCCCGGCCGGGCAGAGCAGGCCAAAGCGTTGTGCATCCCGGCTGCCGGCTTCCTTCCGCCAGCCGGGATGCCCGCGCCGCCAGAGCCGGGTTGGCGGGACCGGTTCGCCGCTGATCCAGCGTGGCGCCGGTTCGTCCTGCGCGGCGAAGCCACCGAGCCAGAATCCTCCGGTGGCCTGCTCAGGCTGGGTGCGGATGAAGTCGCGCACCGCCCGTTCCTCCCCCTGGGTGGTGATCTCAGCCAGATGGCCGCTCAGCGCCTCCGCTTCCGTCCTGGCCTGTTCCCAGGTGAATTTGCCCTTCACCAGCCGGTAACGGGAGCCGCCGTAGGCGAGTGGCTTGGGTTCCTGGGTGGCTGGAGCGGCTGGCGGCGGCTCAGCCAGGGGCAGCGTTTGCAAGGTGACTTTCGCTGCCAGCTCGCCACCAGGGGCGGCCAGTTCGATGCGCTGGTTTCCGCGCCGCAGGCCGAGGTTCACTGGGGTGCCGGTGGCCTGCTGGCAGAGGAGGACGAGCTGGAAGGGGCTGAACACCGCGCTGGTGCCGTATTGCGCCAACACGTCCCCAGCCTGAAGACCGAGCCGCTCTGCCTGGCCGCCCGGGAGAATCTCAGTGATGGTGACGGCGGCTTCCTGCCCCTTGCCGCGCAACAAACCGCCGGCCGCCAGATAGTGTGTCCGGGCCTCGTCCGGGCGGTCCAGAGCTTCCAGGCAGTCGCCGAGATTGCGGTGGGCCAGGATGACATCATCGTGATCGGCGGGCAGCGTCCGCTGCCAGATGGCCAGAGCGGCCTGCTGCTTGGGCAGCGCCTCCTCGTGCCGGTCCATGGTCAGCAGACACACGGCCAGTTCGTTGAGGCAACTCGCCACGAACCGGTGATCTTCGCCGTACAGAACCCTCTCCATCTCCAGCACCGCCTGAAAATTGACTGCGGCTTCCTCCATCTGCCCCAGTTTTTTCTGGGCCGAAGCCACATTGTAAAGAGACACCGCCACATCCGGGTGATTGCCTTTGAAGAGACGCTGCTTCATCTCCAGGGCGGCCTGATAGCTCGCCAGAGCCTCCTCGTGGCGGCCCAGCGCGCTGAGTCCGTAGCCCACATTATTGATGGCAAAAGCCACCTCACGATGGTCTCCTTTGAGCAAACTCCGGCGCATTTCGAGACCGGCCTGGAGTTGTGCCAAGCCCTCTTCGGGCCGGCCCAGCGCACACAGGGTGACGCCGATGCCCACGAGCGCTCTCGCCGCATGATGATCATCCCCCTGGCGCCAGCGGCGCGCTTCCCGCAGCGCTGTTTGGAAGTGGGCCAGAGCCTTTTCATGCTGCCCGAGGATGTGCCAGCCTTGCGCCACAGAGTTGTTGGCGTGCGCCCATTCGGGAGAGTCCGCGGGTGTGAGTTTCAGCGCCGCTTGCGCGTGCTCCAGCGCCTTCTGAGGCTGTCCAAGATCCCTGTATAGACTCCAAAAGAGCTTGCGGATTTCCAGTTCCGCGGTCGGAGCGTTTTGCAGTGAGGAGCCGAGATTGTCCGCCGCTTTGTCCAGCATCGAACGCACCGTGACTTCACGTCCGCGCGAATTTCCAGGGTCAATTTCACGGAACATGCCCAGGACGAAATCCCGGGTGAGCGTGGCGATCTGCCTCTGCTGCTCCGCTTCCTCGCGCTTCGCGATCGCCTCCTGGCGCTGGGAGGCCTCGCGCTGAAGCGCCCTTTGCTCCCGCAGAAACGCATACGTGCTCAGCCCCAGCCCCGCCAGCAGACAGAAAAACACCGCGCCCAGGGAGGCGAAGAGTCCCCGTTTTTTCTTCACCAGCTTGAGCAGCCGGTAAGTCGCGTTCGGAGGACTCGCCTCCACCGGCTCATCCCGCAGGTGGCGCTGGATGTCCTCGGCCAGCGCTGCCGCCGTCTGGTAGCGCCGCTCCCTGTCTTTCTCCAGCGCCTTGAGCGTGATCCAGTCCAAATCTCCGCGCAACGCCACCGTCAGCCTGTTCGGATCCGACCCCCGTGCAAGGGAAACCGTCCGGGAGGACTCCGTGGCGGGGAGCAGGCGGCTGCTCGGCTTGCGCGGCTCCTCCTCCCGAATGCGCCGCAGCAGGTCTTCCAGGCCCGCCCGGCGCAGCCCCGCAGCATCCACCAGCGGAGCGCCCGTGAGCAATTCATAGAGCACCGCCCCGAGCGCATAGACATCACTGCGCGTATCCACATCCACTTTTCCCGCCCCTGCCTGTTCCGGGCTCATGTACTGCGGCGTGCCGATGAGTATATCCTCGCGCGTGCGCAGCAGGCTGACGGTTTCCTCCGTCTCTGCCAGCGCCTTGGCAATGCCGAAGTCAATTACCTTCGGCGCAGGCCTGCCATCCACTTCCGTGACGAGGATGTTGGACGGCTTCAAATCACGATGCAGCACCGCCTTCTGGTGCGCATGCTGTACCGCCTGGCACACCGGCAGGAACAGTTCCAGTCGATTCCGCACCGATAGCTTGCGCGCGTCGCAGTAAACCGTCAGCGGCTCGCCATGCACCAGCTCCATCACAAAGAAGGGCCGCCCTGCCTCTGTCGCCCCCGCGTCCAGCACCATCGCGATGTTTGGATGCTCCATCCGAGCCAGCGTCTGCCGTTCCGCCACAAAGCGCGCCAGAATCGCCATCGAATCCATCCCCGGCTTGATGATTTTCAGCGCCACTTCGCGCCGGATGGGCTCCCTCTGCTCAGCCCGCCACACCATCCCGAAGCCTCCCTCGCCGAGAATTTCCACGAGACGGTAACGCCCGATCACGTCCCCCGGCTTCTCCAGCGGCTTTGCGTCCCCGCCTCCGTACTCCGTCGTTTCAGAATGGCGCGGCTCCCGCGCGCTGGACTGGCCGCTTGCGGACCATCCAGTTGGCGGGATGGGCGCCGGTTCGCCATTCGCAGCCACCAGCAGGCACTTTGGACACAGCCCCTCAGGGAACCGCGCGGGGATCACGGTTGAGCAAGTGGGGCAGATTCGTTTCTTTTCCTCGGACATCGGGGCGGCAGTTATTTGTTCTACCGCATTTGCCGCCCCCTTTACACGCCTTTGTTTCAAGGGAAATGGCGCGGCATGGTGCTTGGAGCACGGGCGCCCTCGCCCGTCGTTTTCGGAGCCCTCGCCGAAAACCCCTATCGGCCCGGCGCAGCCGCACTCTTTTCGATTCAGGCTGCGCGTCCCAAAAGGCTGAACCGCGAGGGCGCGGCTCAGAACGGGCGAGGGCGCCCGTGCTCCTGGCTCCGCCCCCTCCGTGCGCGAAAATCACGGACACAGCGCAGCGCCTCTCTGCTGGCTGCACGGTCCTCAAAAAAAATTCCATTTTCCCGGTAACGGATGCGCGGCGGCGGCGCAGTAGGGAGTGCAGACCCTCTTTTTTGTCCCTGAACCCATGAACCCCTCCATCGCCATGAAAACCATCCTCCGCCTCCTCGCCTGCATCGCCTTGCCCGCCACCCTCCACGCCGCCACCTGGACGGTGGACAACAACACC
>CAZKMS010000245.1:0-4072 GCA_964553805.1 uncultured Verrucomicrobiaceae bacterium | reverse complement strand
AGCGGCAAGGGCGGTGTCGCCTACCTGCTGGAAAGCGAGTTCGGCATCGAGCTGCCCAAGGACCTGCAGCGCGAGTTCGGACCCCTGGCCAATGACGAGGTGGACCGCCTCGGCCGCGAAGTCAGCGCCGCCGAGCTGCGCGACATGTTCTGGCGGGAGTACATTGAGCGCGCCGCGCCCTACGCGCTGAACCACTTCCATGCCGACGGCGTGGACGGCGTCTTCACCTGCCGTTGCAGCCTCATGCACGAGGGCGTGGAGCAAGGTCTGACCGGCAACGGCAACGGCCCCATCGCCGCCTTTGTCGATGCCCTCGTCCGCGAAGGCGGCGCGCCTGCCTTCGAGGTGACCAGCTACCGCGAGCAAAGCCTCAGTTCCGGCACCGGCGCCAGTGCTCTGGCCTTCATTCAAATCAAAACCGAGGCCGGCAAGTCCGTCTGGGGCGCCGGGGTGGACACCAACATCGAGCTCGCCTCCATCAAAGCCGTGCTCAGCGCCGTGAACCGCGCCAGCTAGGTTTCCCGCCGCCGCAGATGCCCCGTCAGGCCGCGCAGACATCGTCGTTGACGGGCATCCCAGCCACCATGCGAAACGGGTGAAATCCTATGTTCAGGAAACGCGCTGGATGTTGGAGTTGCACTTCATTGCGCCGTATTCTCCTGATTTGAATCCCGACGAGTTTGTCTGGCAACATGCGAAGACAAACGGCGTCTCGAAAAGGCCGCTCAAACAGAACGAATCGCTGAAGCAACGGGTGGAATCCGACCTGGCGGCTATCAAATCAAACCCAAAACCTGTCAGATCGTTTTTTCATGCGCCAAGTGTAGCTTATGCCCGGCGTCGCCCGCTCCGCCATCGACGCGCCGGACATCGGCACCACCGTCTTTGTGGACAAGAGCCTGCCCGTCGGCGAGTTCGCCGAGGTGACGATCAAGGACTGGCGCGGTTACGATCTGGTGGCGGCTTAAAGCTGGTGTATAGGCTTCAGCCGATCAAAAAAACGCGGCGAAGCCGCCAGTGTGTTGATCGGCTGAAGCCTATACACCAGCGAGCATCACTTCCCGGCCGCCCACTTCACCGCGTTGGCCAGCAAGCGCTTGAATGCCTCGTGCTCATGGGTGCGCTCGTCGTGCCCTGGAGCGATGCCCACAATGCGTGCCTTGGGGTGCTTGGTGATCCAGACACTCGGGTGCGCTTTTTGATACTTGTCGCTGGCGCTGGTTTCCGCCAGCACCTCGATCTCCGCCGTGCCCGCCGGGATGGTCTCCGGTTCGGCGTTCATGTAGTAGAGTTCGTCCTCGATGGTGAAGCTGGCCGGCACGCCGTCCATGATGGCGTGGTCCTTGGTCTTCTTGACCTCAAAGGAATGAATCTTGTCGTGCCCGCGCGAGCCGCCGCCGACGATTTGTGCGTTCAGTTCCGGCCAGCCCTGGTAACCATACCAGGTGCCCGGATGCAGCATGATAATGCCCTTGCCCGCTGCCGCAAAGTCCATCAACGCCTTGCGATAGGCGGTGGTGTCGAAGAACTTGCGGTTCACGCTGATGACCGCCACATCGGCGTTCGCCAGTTCGCTGGCCGCCTGGTCGCGATCCTCGGTGTAGTTCACGGTGAAGCCGGCCGCTTTGAGCGTGGCCACGTCGGTGGTGCCGAAGAAATGGGCGAAGTCATGCGAACTGCCGCCGCCGATGACCAGCACACGCGTCTTCTCAGCCTCCCAGGCCACCGGCTTGACCGGCGCCAACGGTTTGTCGTTGGATCCACCGGCCTTGGACTGCAACTCCGACGGCCCTTCGGGTGCGGCTGGCGCGGCCTTGGCCTTGCCTTTGCCCTTCCCTTTGGCTTTGGCACCACCGGGCAGGATGCCCGGCGTACCCCTGACAGGCTGGAAGCCTATCCTACCCTCGATATCAGCCGTGATGGCGGCGATGACGGGCACCGTCTTGTTGCCGGCCGGGCTTTCAAGGACAAGCGTTTTCGCCACCACCGGGCGGCTGAGTTCCAACGTGATCAAACGCATCTGCTGGCCGTTCGTCACGCCTTCGACATAACTAGAGCCGGGCACATCGACCTTGCGGATGTAGTCCGCGAAGTGCACGCCGTTGATGAGTTGGTACACCTCGCGTTCGCCGTCCGCATACAGCACCACGACCCGCAGCGCCGGCGCCTGCACGGACACAGCCGGAAAACCCCAGCCGGAGATGCCGCTGAGCAGGTGCAGGCGTTTGGCCTGCACGTTGACCGGCACCTCGACACGCGGGGGGTAGGTCTGGCTGTGGGTGTCCGGCTGCGGCCCGCCTTTGAGCACGATCAAGTTCACGCCGCTGCCGCGCGCCGGGTCCTGGATGAAGAAAGGGACGCCCTGCACGGAGAAGTTGCCAAACTTGGCGAGCTTGACCTGGCCCTGATTGGCCTGCGACCCGGCGAAGACACCGCCGCGGCTGTCCGCCGTGAAGGCATCCGTGAGATGGAGGATGCGGAACTGCTTCATGGCGTCGCCGCACATGTAGGCCAGCAAGTCGCGCAGGTTTTCGCCGCCGAGCGCCTCCAAACCCTCCGGCATCAGGCTGCGCTGGGTGTTCTCGCGCTTGGCGATGTCGCCCTTGGCAATCTCGCGCAGGCCGGTCTGGGTGGCGAGCATGACGGTGGCGGCGTTTTCCCCGGTGATGACGCCTTGCAGCACCTCGTCTTTTTTCGTGGTGATGTTGAAGGCCCAGAAGCTGGGGTCCACCTCGCGATTGGGATCAACGATGTGCACCAGCAACTCCGCCGGGCCGTGCGCGCCCATGCCGGTGAGATCCGGACCGACCGCAGCGCCGCTGTCGCCGAGTTTGTGGCAGATGGCGCAGGCGGCGGTGAAGTAGAGCTTGCCCTTCTCCGCATCGCCCGGCTTCTCCACCTCCGGCACGAGCGCGGCGATGATGGCGTCCTTGGCGGCGTTGTTGACCTTGAAAAGATTCACTGCGCGCTGGGCCAGCGGTTTGTTGGGATGGTTGCGCAGGCGAGCGACATCGCCGGGCGCGAAAGCGGCGCGGTCAATGCTGCCGGCTTTTACGGCGTCGAGCAGGGCGGTGACGGCGGCGGGGCGTTTGAGGATGGCTTCGAAAGCGGTCTGCTGGTGTACAGGCTTTAGCCGGTCAAACCGCGACACGATCAAATCCGCGCGTCCCGTTTCGTCGAGCGATTCCAGAACAGCTTTCTCTAGCGCCTCCGGCGTTTGTGGATCGCCTAAAGGCTGGACACCAACGTCCGCGCTCGCGCCGCCGACCGCGATCAAGGCGTTGGCGGCGTTGACGCGGGCCTCCACGGAGGCGGCGTTGTCGGAAAGCGTGGTGCCGAGCTTGTCGAGCTGCGTTTTGACCTCGCCGGCGAGGGCGCCGTCCTTGTCCCATCTCGTCACCAGCGGCAAAGTGGCGGCAGCGAGCGCGGGCTGGGCGAGGAGTTTTTTCAGGGCGTCGGTGAGGTCGGATGTGAGCACGGGGGCTTCGTTCAAGTGCTGAGCGATGCCGCTAATGACAACTCGTTTCAGAGAATCGGATTGCGATGGTGCGTTGGCACACGCGTGAATCAATGAGGAAACAGGGTTGGCGATAGATGCCGATGGTTTCAACGCGGCGGCGCTCAGGAGGGCTTGAACAAAATCTTCAACTTGTCCTTTGCCTGGGTGTCCAAGCGCCCATGTGATGCACTCGACAGCGCGTTGTTCCGACGCGGCTGCCACAAGCGCAGATTGTGTCCACGGATCTGATGCTTTCGCGAACTCTGCGATAATTCCGTCGTGCGCTGCGGTGATTCGGTCCTTCACTTCTTGAGTGTACTTCGGCTGCCCATAGGACAGCTCATCGCTGAATCGCTGATAAGCTTCGAGCGCGATGCTTCCGGTTGAGGCAATCATATCGGAAGGGTGTTGTTCGCCGTTTTGCAGATAGAGCCGGAGAGCTTGCTTCACGGTTTGGGCATTTGTGGATTTCTCGATGATAGCGAGAAGTTGTTTAGGATTGGCCTGATCCATCTTCACCACCTCCACCTTCTTCGCCTCCTTGTGCTGCACTTTCCAGATGCGGCCGTAGTA
>CAZKMS010000244.1:0-4108 GCA_964553805.1 uncultured Verrucomicrobiaceae bacterium | reverse complement strand
GTTCACGCAGTTCCGCGAGATGGGCGATCGTCTCGTGCGCCATCTCGAGCCGCGGTTGGGCGCCGAAGTGGCGTTCCTGCACGGCGGCACGGCGCGCAAGGCGCGGGACGAGCTCGTGCGGCGGTTCCAGGACGAGCCGCGCGGTCCACGCGTGTTCGTCCTTTCCCTCAAGGCGGGCGGCACCGGGCTCAACCTCACCGCTGCCAATCATGTGTTTCACTTCGACCGCTGGTGGAATCCCGCCGTGGAGGACCAGGCCACCGACCGGGCCTATCGCATCGGCCAGAAGCGCGCGGTGCAGGTCCACAAGCTCATGTGCGCGGGGACGGTCGAGGAGAAGGTCGACCGCATGCTCGCGCAAAAGCGCGATCTCGCGTCCAAGGTGATCGGCACCGGCGAGAAGTGGATCACGGAGCTCGGCAATGCGGAGCTGCGCGAGCTCTTCTCGCTGTCCTCCGACGCGGCCGTGGATACCGGCGACGACGAGGGCACCGAGACGACCGAGCTCGTTCAAGGCGCGGCGAGGCGTCGCGCGACTCCGGCGCGAAAGACCCGGGAGCGCATGAGCGCGGAGGGCCATCGATGAGCCGTCACGACGACTGGATGTGGCACGACGCGTCGCCCAAGAAGGCGCCCCCCGCACACGGCATCCGAATGAAGAAGAGCGGCGCGACCTGGTGGGGACGGCGCTGGGTCGAGGCGCTGGAGCGGCTGTCGCGAGACTACTCGAGCCGGCTTGCGCGTGGCCGCAGCTATGCGCGCGCTGGGCGCACGCACGATCTCGTCGTTCGACCGGGCAAGGTCACGGCCAAGGTGACGGGCTCGCGCTCGACGCCGTACGATGTGACGCTCACGCTTGCGACGTTCGATGCTGCAGTGTGGGATCGGGCAATCGCGGCCATGGCCGCGCAGGCCCAGTTCTCCGCGGAGCTTCTGGCCGGCTCGATGCCGCAGGACATCGACACCGCATTTGCGAAGGCCGGCGCAAGCCTCTTCCCAGCGAAGGAGGCCGATCTTGTGACCGGATGCACGTGCCCCGACTGGGCCAACCCGTGCAAGCACGTCGCCGCCACGCACTATGTGCTGGGCGAGGCATTCGACCGCGATCCGTTCCTGATCTTCGAGTTGCGCGGTCGCACCAAGGCGCAGGTCCTCGCAGCGCTGCGGGTGGTACGCGCCGGTGGCAAGGGCGTGGACCCCTCGGGCAGCGACACGCAGGCAACGCTCCGCCGCTCGCCGCGTTCCGCCGGCCCGGACATGCCCACCGTGATCCTCCGACGGCTCAACGTGGTCGGCTATGACAAGCTGCGCAAGCCGCTTCCCACGTTGCGGCTGACTTTCGAGCTACCCCCCGTTTCGGGCGCGCTCGTGCGGCAGTTGGGAGCTCCTTCGGGGTGGACAGGCGATGCGGCGCCGGATGAATTATTGGGCGAGGCGATCCGTCTCGCGGCGCTGCGGGCACGCGACATGGCGATGGCCCATGCGGAGCCTCTGGACACGTTCGCGCCCCCTCGCGCTAGAGTTGCCGGTCTCGTCATCGCCGCAGCGCAACAAACGCACGCGTCCGCGACCGCGCTGGACACGCCTCGTCCGCGGTGTCGCCGCCGTCCGTGAGCGGCACGAACCTTGCTCATGTGCTGCGACCGGTGCCTCGGCCATGGCGCCTCCACGACCATGGCCGCAGGCACGCTGACCGTGCCTGACCATGGCCGACGAGACTTCGCCACAATCCGAGCTTCCTCTGCCGTTCCCAGAGCTCGCGCAGGACTTGCCTCTCCTGCCCGCGCGGATGGTGAACGAGTACCAGTATTGCCCGCGTCTGGCATACCTCGAGTGGGTGCAGGGCGAATGGGCGGATTCCGCCGACACCGTCGAGGGCCGGCGCGTGCATCGGAGAACCGACAAGCGGTCGGGCGAGCTGCCTGCTCCTGAGGAGATCGAAGCGGACACGCGCATCCATGCGCGCTCGATCACGCTGTCGAGCAACCGCCTGGGGCTCATCGCGAAGATGGACCTCATCGAGTCGGACGGCGGCGCCGTACTGCCGGTCGACTACAAGCGCGGCAAGCGACCGCACGTGGCCAAGGGCGCCTACGATCCGGAGCGCGTACAGCTTTGCGTGCAGGGGATGATCCTCGAAGAGCACGGCTATGTGTGTACCGAGGGCGTCCTGTATTTCGCGGGCACCCGCGAGCGGGTGCAGGTCGTGTTCGACGCGGAGCTGCGCCATCTCGCGCAGAACGCCATCGACGGGATGCGGCTCGTCGCCGCCGGCGGACAGGTGCCACCGCCGCTCGTCGACAGCCCGAAGTGCCCGCGCTGTTCTCTCGTGGGCATCTGTCTTCCCGACGAAGTCAACTTCATGCGGAACGCCGAGACGCCGCCACGGCCACTCGCCATCCTGCGTGACGAGGCGCTGCCGGTGTACGTGCAGGCGCGCAGCGCGAAAGTCGCGAAGAACGGCGACGTCCTCGAGATCTGGGTCGACGACAAGCAGGCGACGAGCGCGCGCCTCGCGGAGGTATCGCAGCTCGTGCTGCTGGGGAACGTGTATGTGACCACACCGTGCCTGCATGAGCTCATGAGCCGCGACATTCCGATCTCCTGGCACAGCTTCGGTGGCTGGTTCATGGGCCACACCATGGGCACGGGGCACAAGAACGTCGAGCTCCGCACCGCGCAATATCGCATGAGCTTCGATGCCGCCGTGTGCCTGCGCCTGGCCAAGGGTCTCGTCATCGCCAAGGTCCAGAACGCGCGTACGCTGCTTCGGCGCAACTGGAAGACGGGCGACGTCCCCGAGGCGATGCTCGATGCCTTCCGGCAGGACATCGATCTTGCGCGCCGTGCACCGGCGCTCCCTGAGCTGCTCGGCGCAGAGGGCAACGCGGCCGCGCGCTACTTCCGCGAGTTCCGCAACATGATCCGCAGCTCGGAGGACGAAGGCGAGTTCGCGTTCGACTTCACGAAGCGCAATCGCCGTCCGCCGACCGATCCCGTCAACGCGCTGCTCTCGTACGCCTACAGCCTGCTCGTGCGCGCGTGGACCGTCACGCTGAGCGCGGTCGGATTCGATCCGTATCGTGGCTTCTATCACCAGCCGCGCTACGGACGGCCCGCGCTCGCCCTCGACATGATGGAACCGTTCCGGCCGCTCATCGCCGACTCGACCGTGATCCAGGTCATCAACAACGGTGAGGTGCGGCCGAGCGACTTCGTCTCGGCCGCGGGCAGCGTTGCGCTCGATGCCGACGGCCGCAAGCGCTTCATCGCCGCCTTCGAGCGCCGCCTCGGGCACGAGGTGACGCATCCGATCTTCGGCTACAAGGTCTCCTATCGCCGGCTCATGGAGATCCAGGCGCGGCTGCTGGGCCGCTTCCTGCTCGGCGAGATCGACGACTATCCGAACTTTGTGACGCGATGAAGGCAGACGAGCGGCTCTACGTCGTCACCTACGACATCGGCGAACCCAAGCGTTGGCGCAAGGTGTTCAAGCTGATGAATGGCTACGGCGAATGGGTTCAGCTGTCCGTGTTTCAATGCCGCCTCACTCGACGACGGCATGCCGAGTTGATTGCGATGCTCGACGAGATCATCCACCATAGCGACGATCACGTCGTTCTGCTCGACCTCGGTTTGGCGGAGGAAGTCGTGCCCTCGATCGTCAGCTTGGGGAAGGAATTCAAGCCGATCGAGCGCAAGGCGATCGTGGTGTAGGGACGGACGCTGGGTCGAGCATCGGTAAGCATTGGTCTCGGGCACCTGACCGGTGGTGGTTGAATGGTCGGAGATTACTTGCAAGGGAACAGGCATCGTGCCGCCGTTAGGACGCGAGCGGTCATGTGACGCTGGCTCGCCTGTGGAGCGCTCGCAATCTGTAACTTCTTAAGAAGATGGAGGAACTTGACTATCCGGAGGGTCGTAGACATACAATCGATGCGCGTGCTTCGGATGTGTTCGGGCAGCGCTCGCATCGGCTCGCGGGAAGGCTGCGTTGGCGCGGCATTCCGGCGGGGCCGTTGATCCACGGCGAAAGCCGTGGCCTCATTGAAGCAGGAACATCCCGGCGCCGCAGTCGATATCGCACGCATGTTGATCCACGGCGAAA
>CAZKMS010000243.1:0-4108 GCA_964553805.1 uncultured Verrucomicrobiaceae bacterium | reverse complement strand
TGTAGTCGAACCAGTTGAAGCGGCGCGCGGTGTAGGGGCAGTTGTTGGCGCAGTAACGAGTGCCGATGCAGCGGTTGTAGGCCATCGCGTTGAGGCCTTCCTCGGTGTGCACGGTGGCGTTGACCGGGCAGACGGTCTCGCAGGGAGCGGACTCGCACTGCTGGCAGGAAATGGGCTGCATGACCATCTCGGCCTGCTCCAACTGCTCGACGGTCGGATCGATCATCACATCATCCGAATCGGCCTTCTCCTCGCCCCACTCGTTGGTGGCGAAGTAGCGGTCCATGCGCACCCACTGCATGAGGCGGCCTTTGCGTACCTGATCCTTGCCGACCACTGGAACGTTGTTCTCACTCGAGCAAGCGATGATGCAGGCGGTGCAGCCGATGCACTTGCTGAGGTCGATGGTCATGCCCCACTGGTGCTTGGTTTCGTAATCGAAGCCGGCGGGATTCGTCTCTGACTTTCGGCCCACCTGCCCTTTGTAGAAGGAAATGTTCGGCGGGATGTGGGAGTCCATGCCGGTCTCCGCCGTGTAGTCCGGCTGGTTGAAATCGGTGAGGGTGGCCTCGCGATACACCGCGCGGCCTTCCATCGTGTTCTGCTCCTGGGTGATGGCCAGCGGGTAAATCTCGCTGGTGGCGGTGAGAGTGGCGCCGCTCAGCACGAAGCCGCCGTTTTTGCGCAGCTTGTAGGCGTTGAAGCCGCGGCCCTTGTTGTCGGAGTCGGAGCCGACGTAACCGAGGCCCTTTTGTCCGTAGCCGACCGCGATGGTGATGGAATTGCTGACGTGGCCTGGCGCCTCGATGGCGGGCAGGGTCAGCTCAACTCCGTTGACACTCACCGTGACCATCTGCCCTTCCTTGAGCTTGAGGTCGCGGAAAGTCTTGGCGCCCAGCAGCGCGGCATTGTCCCAGGTCAATTTGGTGATCGGGTCCGGCGCTTCCTGCAGCCAGGCGTTGGCGGCGTAACGGCCGTCCCACAGGCTGGACGAAGGCACCAGCACCACTTCGTAAGCGCCTTCCGCGAGCGCCGCAGCCGGTTTGGCCTCGGCCAGCATGCCGCTCAATGCGCTGGTGTTGACCACCGCTTGCGCGACCGGATAAACAGAGCCTTTCAAGAAACCGTCGCGCAGGGTGACGTTCCACACGTCCTCCTTCATGCCGCCAGCGATGCCGGCAAAGGTGGCGCGCACGGCATCGTAAGCGGGATCAGAGGGAGGCGCGGGAGCCTCCCCTTCAGCAGGCGCTTCCGCCTCGCCAAAAGTCTTTTGCCCCAGCAGCGCGAGCAGCAGCTCTACCTCGCTGACGCCGCCGTAAAGCGGCTGGATCATCGGCTGCACGATGGCGTAACTGCCGTCGGCAAAACGCACATCTCCCCAGCTTTCGAGGTAATGCGCGGCCGGCACATGCAGTCCGGCGCGGCGCGCGGTGATGTTCACCGTCGTCCCCAAATGCACCAGAGCCACTTTCTTTTCCTTGATGGCGGTGACCAAGGCGCCCGCGCCCGGCGCGTCGAACAAAGGATTCGATGGCGTCAGTGAAACCAGCGTCTTGATCTTCCCGGCCGTCACAGCTTCGGTCAGCGCGGCGAAATTCGCCGCCTCGGGAGCCGGACCGCTTTGCAGCAAATCGATTGTCTTGCCGTAAGCGCCGAGGGCATTGTTGATCGCGGCAACCAAGGCGTGCACCACTTTGTCATGGCGCGGCCCGGCCAGCACCAGCGACTCACCCGGATGCGCCTTCAAATCGGCGACCGCAGGTTTGAGCCAATCCTTCAACGAACCCGGCGCCGTGTCCGCAAGCGCCTGCGCGGAAGCATCCCCCAGTTCGGCCGCAATGAACGCGGCCGCGGCTGGAATCAGGCTGGCTGCCAGCGGCTTGCGGTGATCCGCCATGCCGCCGGTGACAGTGTAACGGTTTTCCAGCATGTAGAGGCGGTTCATCTCGCCCCCTGGCGCATCGTGACTGCGGTGCTTGGAGAATTCCTTGACCGGATCGCCAGCGACGGGATCAAGCCCGAGGAAGTCGCAGTCGAGTGACAAGATGCGCTTGGCCTTGCCGAGACGCGCAAAGGGCTTCACGCCCGCGCCAAAAGCCGCCGCCGCCACCTCCGCTTCGGCGCTGCCGGTGAGCGCCTCGTAGCGATGCAACGAGAGCTGCGGATACGCTTTCTTCAGGTCGCCCAGCAGGCGCAGCAGCGTCGGTGAAGTCGTCTCACCGGTCAGCACCGCAAGACCGGCGCCCTGGTCTTTCTTGCTTTCCGCCACAATCTTCTTCAGGATGGCGCCCACACGCGACCACTCCACCGGCTTGCCGGCGACGAGCGGATTTTGCGAGCGCTCCGGGTCATATAGATCCAGGATGGAAGCCTGCGCAAAGGCGTCCACACCACAGCCCTGCTGGTGCAGCGTGTTGGCCTGCAAATGAGTCGGACGGCCTTCGTAAGTGGTGACCACCAGCGCGGTCGCACCGCCGGCGCGCGGCATCGCCGTGGCGTAGAGCAGTGGTTTGCCCGGGATGATCCACTCGACGTGATCGGTGTAAGGCAGGATGTTGAAAACCGGCCGGCGGCAGCTCGCGAGCCCCATCAAACCGGTGGCGGCCCCCATCACCTTGAGGAATTCGCGGCGCGAGTTCTCGCGCTCAGTCTCATCCAAGGTATCGCCGCCGGGGAACTCCACCCCGGCCTTGTTGAGAAACTCGGAGCGCTGCTCGAGCTCGGCCACGCTGCGCCAGTAGCGTTTGCCGGTGCTGGGCTCTTCGGGATGCTGCCAAATGCGTTTCATGGAGACGGTTTTACCGGATGGGAATCAAACGAAAGGGGTTAACGGTGGCAGGCCGCACAGGACTCCGGCGGCTGGATTTGCCAATGCTTTTTCAACTGCGAGCCGACCTCGCGCTGGGTCACGTCGTCGCCGTAGGTTTTTTCGGCCATCGCCAGCAGATCATCCATGCCGTTGACCTCATACCCAGGCTTCGCGCCCAGGATGACCTCGGCGATCTCGCCCGCCGGGGTGCCCGCGTCGAGCAGTTGCTTGTAGAAACCGGCGCGATCGAGATCTTTGGGCTCGTAATTCAAATTGGTGATCTGGTCGAGCGGACGCAGCGCCTTCTCCGGATTGCGATGGCAATCCAGGCACCAGCCCATCGACAGCGGCTGGTCATGGCGCACCACCTCCATTTCATTGACCTTGCCGTGGCAGCTCGCGCAGGAGACACCGCGATTGACGTGCGCGGAGTGATTGAAATAGGCGTAGTCAGGCAGCTTGTGAATCTTCTCCCAGGGAATCGGCTGACCGGTCTCCTGCGCCTTGACCACTTTTTCCAGCTTCGGACTGGCCGACCTGATGTTGCCCTTGCCGGGACCGTGGCAGTTGAAGCAGGTCTGGTTGGTGGGCACGTTGGCATGACTGGATGCCTCGACGAAACTGTGGCAGTAGCGGCAGTCGAGACCGAGCTGGCCGGCGTGAAGCTTGTGTGAAAACGGCACCGGCTGCGTCGGCTCGTAACCCACCCGGGTGTATTTCGGCGTGAAGTAGTAGGCGATCGCGACCGAGACACCTGCGGCGATGAATGCGAGCGCAATGGCCAGCTTGAGCGGAAGCCAGTTCGTCCAGCGCGGAAAGAAGTTACCCATATGCAGTCGTTTGAGAGTAGCTTGTGAAAAATTTCACAAGCGCTCAAAGCATAGAAAGTCCGCACACGAATGCAAGAGGCGAACGAAGGATTTTTGAATTTTTTGGAAAGATTGGCATTGTAATGAGACCGGTTCGCGAGAAGTGCTCATTGAGCCTCTCCCCCGACACCGTGAATGAACGATAAGGGCCTCACGAATGCCTCCAGCTCGGCATGCACGGCTCCGACCTTCCACTGACGCAGGCAGCGCAGTTTCTTCCCCGTGCAACTCCCGGATCATCCGTCTGCAATCCTGCACGTCATGCTGCCGGTATTCCCGCACACTTTGACCCGCCTTCTGGCGGAGCATCCGCGCCCGCACCGGATTGAGGTGGATGTAGTCCATCAGCGCCTGATAATGATACGGGTCCTCGCCCTCCACCACCACCGCCTTGCAACGGTCTCCAAACACGCGCCCCCAGGCCCGGTGC
>CAZKMS010000242.1:0-4394 GCA_964553805.1 uncultured Verrucomicrobiaceae bacterium | reverse complement strand
AACCCGCCAGGCGCCGAAGAGAGATCATTCGGTGGCGGTTTAAAATCCGCATTTTGTGATTAAACCAAAAACGCATGCAACAAGACAAGCCTAAAATGCTTTTTGTTCTGACCCCCACCCAACTCCTCTCCCGGTGTCATTTACTTTTGAGGCAACAAGTTCTCCGCCAGCCAGCGCCCCGGCCTGGCTGCGCGGGCGGCTGGAAAAAGCGGGCGGCTGGCTGCCCTGGGCGGAGGTGATGGAGGCCGCGCTTTACGCGCCGGAGCACGGTTATTACACCGGTTCGCCGCGTCGTGTGGGCCGCGGCGGCGACTTTTACACGGCGGTCAGCGTGGGGCCGCTGTATGGCCGGCTGCTGGCGGAGCACGCCGCCGCACGCTGGAACGAGCGCGGCCGGCCGGCATGCTTTGTCCTGGCGGAACAGGGCGCGCACGACGGGCAGCTCATGCGCGACGTGCTGGAACAGGTCGCCGAAGGGCAACCCGAACTGACGGCGGCTCTGGAGGTGGTCATCATTGAGCCGAAAGCGGCCTATCGCACCGCTCAAAACGAGCAACTGCGCGCGCTCCGGCAGGGCGGTTTGCGCTGGGTCGAGTCAGTGACGGAGCTGCCCGCCGGCGACGGGCTTTTCTTCTGCAACGAACTGCTCGACGCCTTTCCCGTGCACCGCGTGCGACTGGAAAACGGCGAGTGGAGGGAACTCGGCGTGGCTCTAAACGCCCAGCAATTGACCTGGCAAAGCCGCGAGCTGAACACAGAAACGCTGCGCAGGGACACCGAGCGGTTGCCGAAGGATTTGCCGGATGGGTTTGTCACGGAAATCCAAACCGCCGCGGCGGACTGGGTGCGGGAGCTCGCGAGTTCTCCGTTCGCCGGCGAAGTCTGGCTGGCCGATTATTTTTTGGACGCGGCCGCCTACTGGAGCGCGGAACGCCCGCTGGGCACCTTGCGCCGCTACTTTCAGCATCGCATGGGCGACCGCGTGCTGGAGAGCCTGGGTGAGGCGGATTTGACCTGCCATGTCAACAGCACGACGCTGCTGGACGCGGCGCAGGCCGGGGGCTGGGCATTGCTGGAGGATTGCGATCAGGGCGCGATTCTGACCCGGCTCGCCACGCCCTGGCTGCGCAGCCTCGAAGGCAGCGCACCCGACGAACCCACGCGCGCCCTGCTGCGCCAGTTCCAAACCCTGACCCACCCCGGGCTGATGGGCCGGTCGTTTCACGTGCTGCGGCTGGCGCGGCAGAACGATGCTCCGTGAAAAAGGGGATTGACGCGCACTCAGAACCGCGACGGATTAATCCGGAGCGCGGGCAGTCCGCGCGATCGTTGCCATGCCCAAACCACTCATCGCTGTCACCATGGGCGACCCGGCCGGGGTCGGGCCCGAAGTCTGCCTGCAACTGCTGGCCAATGAGGAAGTGCGCGCCTTTGCCACGCCGGTGATTTTTGGCGATGCGCGCCTGCTCTCCCGCTGCGCGCGGCAGACGGGTTTGCCTGCACCGAAACGGATCATCGCCGAAGCGGAATGGACGGACACCTGCGGCCAGATCGACGAACCTGCGGTGCTGGATGTGTCCGGCTTTGATGCGGAAGGTTTTGCTCCCGGCATCGTGAGCGCCCGCACCGGCGCGGCCGGCTATCGTTATGTCGAGAAGAGCATCGAGGCAGCGCTTGCCGGGCAGATCGCCGCGGTGGCGACCGCGCCGCTCAACAAGGAGGCGCTGCGGGCCGCGGGCATCCACTTCCCCGGGCACACCGAGATTTTCGCCGCCAAGACCGCGACCGAGCGCTTCTGCATGTTTCAATACAGCGACGAGGTGCGGGCCAGCTTTGTCACCGTGCACGTCGGTTACCATGAGGTGCCCGGCCTGCTCACCCAGGAGCGCATCCTGGATGTCCTCGAACTCACCGCTGACGCCATGCGGCGCATCCGCGGCAGCGAGCCAAAGCTGGCCGTGCTCGGCCTCAACCCCCACGCCGGCGAGCACGGCTTGTTCGGCCAGGGCGAGGAGGAAAAGATCATCGTGCCCGCCATCGAAGCGGCGCGCGCGCGCGGTTTCACGGTGGAGGGGCCGCTGCCGCCGGACACCGCGTTTTTGCCCGGCAAACGCCGCAGCACCGATGCCTTCATCTGCATGTATCACGATCAGGGTCACATCCCGCTGAAGGCGCTGGCCTTTGACACCGCCGTGAACACCACGCTGGGTCTGCCCATCATCCGCACCAGCGTCGATCATGGCACCGCCTGCGACATCGCCTGGCAAGGCAAGGCCAGCGGCAGCAGCCTGGTCGAAGCGTTGCGGCTGGCGGCGCAACTGGCCGGCTAGAGACACCTGGCGTCAAACGCCCCAAATCTCCATTCTCCAATTTCGAATTTCAATCTTCTCGCTCACCTCCACCACCCTTGACACCCTTCATGGGGTTAGGCCGTTGTCTGCTCATGTGACCAACCCTGAATCGGAACTCCTAACTCCTCGCGCAAGCTCTCGCACAAGGTCGAGCGTGTCCTGCAAGTAATCATGCGTGCATCGTGTTCTGTCGTAAACGTAAAGGTAAAAGCCCCCCCTCGTCGTGAACGATCCGAAAGCGCCGCCCTCGGTGCTCTGCCTGAAGTGTTAGTAGCGTCTGGTTCATGGAAACTGCCTAACCTGCGCTAGATGCTTGGCACTTTTCATCGTTCCACAGAGTCTTTGAGCGTCAGCTCATACGTCCGGTACCTGGCGTCTTTTACTAACGCTAGCTGTCCGGCATCTTCTCCTGTTTGGCAAGGCGATTGACCTTGGAATTGATCCGCAGCGCAAGCACCAAGGTCACGAGCGGAATGAGCAGCCAGATGATGCCGAACAGGCCATCGAAGTAGGGGTTGCGGGCCTTTTGCTCTTCGAGCGTCGTGGCCACGTTGTGTTGTTTGAGCAGGCGAACGAGAAGCACATCATTCGCAGAGCCGGTCTGGCCGAAGCTTCCAAACGCCCGTTCCGCGCCGTCCACAGTGTAAGTGCCGGTGATTTGAGAGTAGCGGTCGAGGGTAACGCTTTTCACAGCCCCGGCCTCGACCTGAGCGATGAACTCCTCGTACAAAAGGTGATCTTCATCCGCCGCCGACAGCGTCAGGCTGCTGGCAAGCAAAAGGAGGATCGCGAGATAAAAGGAACAGATGGCTTTCATGGGTGGAACAGGAGTCTGATGTGAAACGCTCAATGCCCGGCCTCTTTCTTCTGGGGATTAGTCGATGCGCCGCGCTTCAAATCCATGCTTCCTGGCAACCTTCGCGGCTGTCTCGAAATCCACGAAACTGCCAGGCGAGGCAAAAACGTGAAGCTTGATCATGTCGAAAATGATCCGGTAAGGCTTTTGGCCGAGCGCTGTGGCCAGTTCCTCCACCTTCACGGGATCGGGAATGTCGATGTGCCGACCATTCGGCGGCTCATCACCCAGACCGCGGGCCGTCTTCACGGGCGGCCTTGGCGGACCACCTGTGAGAGCTGCCTGCGTCTTTGGAATCTTGTCTGTTTGAGGATCACTCACCGTTTTGATTTCTAGCCGAGGTTTAATGCCTAACATCAACTGTGGCATCAACTGTGCACCGATTGAAAGCATTAGCGCGACAGCCAACGGCTTCATGTCTGGGATCTCTAGTTGTTCATGGCGGTTCGGTGCGTCGTTCATTGGCTGATCGGCGCTTCACAATGTAATTCTTCGTTGTGCGATACAAAATGACGGCAGAGAAAAGGGAAAGGGATGCAAGAGTAAGCGTGAAGCCGTCATCGATGCCGTTGAACAGGAGGAGCGGACCGGCAAAGAGTAATGGACCGAAGAGCAGCCACATGCCGATGACAAAGATGAGTCTCGGCGGGCCCGAGACAGCAGAGCGGAAATCGTAATCCGCATCCATCTGCTGGATGGCATCAGTGTTGGCGACCATGCCAATCGGGGCTCTACAGTCGGAGCAAAATGCTGCGGGGGGTGAATTTACGAGAAGACACTGGGGGCAAGTAACGCCGTTTTCCGGCTTTGGTTGAGTGTCAGATTGAGGTTTCATGCCGGCCAGCAATCCCAGCAGAAATGCCCGCCCACGTCAATCCGGCATCGCGGACGGTCGAGGCCCGGTCCGCTTGCGTGGGCTGGGCGTGGGGGCTGCTGTTGTTGAGAATCCAGGCCCGGTAGTTGAGACGCGGGCTTTCATGTCTGGTATCTTCTGCCCCGGCATCTTGCCCCCCATTACTCGCAGCTGACGCCAGCAACAGCACCAAAAACGGCTGCCTGAAGCGGCTACTGCGGCGACACTCGCAGCGCGGCGGAGCCGAGGGTCAGACCGTGGGCTTTGCTGGCGGAGTGGTCGGGGACGATGGTGGAGTGGTGGCGGTCGAGGGGGAAGTGGAGGACGGTGTCCG
>CAZKMS010000241.1:4288-4462 GCA_964553805.1 uncultured Verrucomicrobiaceae bacterium | reverse complement strand
CGGCGGTCTGGCGGCCGTGCAGTGGCGGGCGCCCAATGAGACGGGAAGCCATCCAATCCTGGCCGCCGCCGGCGCCGCGCAAACCTCATTCACCCTGACTGTCACCACTGACGGAGGCGGAGGCGGAGGCGGAGGCGGTGGCGGTGGCGGAGGCGGTGGCGGTGGCGGTGGCGG
>CAZKMS010000241.1:0-4278 GCA_964553805.1 uncultured Verrucomicrobiaceae bacterium | reverse complement strand
CACCGCCGCCACCGCCGCCGCCGCCGCCGCCGCCGCCGCCGCCGCCGCCGCCGCCAAATGACGAGGATGGCGATGGCGTGCCCAATGAGTTGGACGCCGTGCCTTACGACCCGGCCTTCACCCACCCGCCCAGAGGGCTGTCAGGCTATGCTGTCGTCGAGCTGCTGGAGGAAGCCCATTACGCGCCATGCATCAATTCCAGCGGTCACCTGCTGTGGATTTACGACGGACCCAACAATGACTTCATCCACTACAATCCCGCCACTGACGCCCTGACCCACTTTGACGAGCACGATCTCTTCCCGGGCAGCGACCCGGAAAGCGTGCTCGCACGCAACAGTCTCGAACTCCACGATATCAGCGCCGATGGCAAAGTGCTGGGCGTGGCGCGCTGGTACGACCCGCAAATCCAGGTTAGCAGAGCGCGCGCCTTCATCTCGAAAAAAGCAGGCCTTGGCCAATGGACCACGCAATGGTTGAGCCTGCCTGCCGGTTCAGGTTACAATGACAAGTACCCATCGGGGAAAACGCGCTTCCACCGCGACGGCTTGGCGCTGGCTCTCGTGCGTACGGCGGCTGGCGAGGAATTTCAAACCGGAGTGCAGCGGCTGAGCCCCGAAGAGGCCGGTATTGAGGCTGATATTTATCCCGAGCACGACTGGCCGGCTCTGCCGGAAGACTGGGGGGCCTACGATGGCGAGCGTGTCGCCCTCGAAACCGGCCAGACACATGTCTACAACTTGCAGCCCTCCATGCATTGGGCCGATTGGTTGTCATGGCAATCGAGCGGGCATTGGATCGTGGTCAAGACCACCCGGCAATCCCAGTTCGACGCGGTCTGGGACGCATGGAACGGGGGCTGGTTTCATGAGGAGACCGCAGTCCTGTCGGAGTCGGCGGCGTGGACGCTGCGCGTGGGCGGAGCTGTCCTCAGCCTGCAGACGTTGGACCTGCTGCAAACCAGCCCCACCTGGCATCACTTTGAATGCACCAACGGACTGCCGCATCCCTGGCTCGGATCGATGCGGGAGCAAACGGACGCGAACCAGCAGACAACCACGGCCGCCTGCCTTTGGCCGGCCAACAACGGCCAGGCTTACGCGCCGCGGCCCATATACGCGTCGCGGGAGAAATACCAAGCTGGAGAACCCTTGTTTTATGTCGCCGGGGTGAGCGCGGAAGGGCACGCGCTGGTGGGCAATCCCGAGGCGGACGCGCACGGCTACTATGCGCAGATCTGGGCCAATGGCGAAAGCCGCTACTTCCGCGAGCTGGTGGGGGAAGAAACCTGGGAACGCTACGAGAACTGGTATTTTGACGGCATGACTGACAGCGGTGCGGTAATCGCCAGCGCTGTCCGCGTTAAAAACGCCCACGGCGGCATCATCCCCGTCAGCCAGCGCACCCGCCGGGCACTGCACCTCCTCCCGGTGGAGTTAGCCATAGATGCTGACCGCGATGGAACCGTCACTTTCGGTTCTGACAGCACTTCAACAGGCAAGCCATTTAGGTTTTGGGTCAACGACGATCACGATCACGGAATTGATACAGAAGACCTCACTGGCGACCGCAATTGCGATGATGGAATGATTAACGGCATTCGTGATCTCGAAGACTTCACCGTCGTGAAGATGCGAATTGGAGCGTTGCGGCAAATGCTCACCCAGCAGAGCGGCAAGATCGGTTTCCGTTGGAAGGACACGTCTGGTGGTTCGCCGTCCTGCCGTATCTTCACCGGCTCACCAACACTCGTTAAAGCGAAGGATTATCTCGCTACGCCAGAGGGCGCAGAAACAGTGAGGGCGCAGAATAACCTGTTTGGCAGAAACACGCTTGTATCTGGAGGCAGCGCGGCTTGGCTTAGATCGTCACTACTCACCGAGACATCCTCGGATGAGATCACCTTGCTGCTGGAGGGAGCTTCCGACGGCAAAGGCAAGCTCACATTAGTCTTTGAGTTGAATGGCCAGTCGGTGGACGGCCCAAGCATTGACGTTCAGCGTCTTCGTGTCGGAGAAATGTATGACCGGGGCAGAATCACCGTTGATGCGCCCAGCATACCGAATCCGTGGGTAAATGTGAATCCGCCCGCACTGACATGGGCACCCGACACAGCAGCAGGCTCACCGAAAATTGACCCCAATGCAAAAGCCAAGACCATCATTTGGGTTCACGGCTGGCGCATGGATTACGCGGAGTATGCCTCATGGGGTGACACCAGCTTCAAGCGGCTCTGGCAGATGGGATTTAAAGGCCGGTTCTATGCGTTTAGATGGCCGACATTCAGCGCGGAGAATGATGGCTTGCCAAACATGGAAAACATCACGCCGCTCGATCTTTGGCGCGATGGAGGCCTGACCTACAACGCTAGTGAATATCGATCTTGGTTGTCTGGCCCTGCTCTGGCCAACTTCGTGAACCAGACCGCGAACGGCAGCAGCCGTTACATGTTTGCACACTCAATGGGCAACGTGATCTCTGGGGCTGCAATCAAGTCTGGGATGAACGTGACCAAGTATGCGATGTGCAATGCTGCGATGGCCTCAATGGCATACGACGGAGTTCACAACGATCAACCCGACAACGATTTTGAAACCATCGACACCGATACGACTCCACATGCTGCCGCGTTCTGGGGCTTGTCCAACCGCTTCAATCCGACGGGAAGAACCACCATGGCGAACTTCGCTTTGCCGATGGATGCAGCACTCGGCTTGTGGAGTTTTAACAACGAGTGGTTCAAGCCCTACAGTGCTGTCGTGTGGGGTTACGGTTATGATCGTTGGAATCCAGACCCAAATGAAAAGCTATGGTATGGCAACCTCGGCGGCATCTCGTTCGTGCGATACTTAACCACTGATGCCGAAGCCTTCGGATACTGCGTTCAGGCTCGAACTCGTGCTGCCGGGGCCAAGCTGGGCGTGGGCAATATGGATACAACTGTGGACATGAGCAGCTTCGGCTTTGGTGATGAGCACAGCGCGGAATGGAATCGAGCCTACCAGAACTCATACGGCTTCTGGAAAAGAATGATGGAAGAGTTTGATGAAGATGTGTCCAACCGCTGAAGCGTATGAAAAGAACACTCATTATCTTTGGCCTTCTTCTCGTGCTCGCGTTCGTTGGGTGGTTTTTGCGCCCAGAGCCACAAGCGGAGGCCACGCAAGGCGGATCAGCGACACAAGCGTTGTCCAAGCCCCCCGTGCCGTTGCCACCGCTAACGCAACAGCAAAAGCAGCAGCAGGAACAAACGAATCCCGAAAAGCTGGCAGGCTTCAAGGCATCCTTCGCCACGCCCATCAACCTGTATGGCAAGGTTCTGGATCAGCATGGTGATCCAGTCGAGTCCGCGAGTGTGCAATACACGGTGCTGGGACTCACCGGCAAACAAAAGGAGCAAACCACCAGCAAGCCCGACGGCAGTTTTGAGATCACTGGCCATCGTGGCGGAACCCTCGCTGTTGAAGTGAGTAAAACAGGCTATCGGAAACTGCCAGGAGCCGATGACAAGGTGGGATCTGGAAAGCTCTTTTATTTTGGCCTTGGACATCCGCCTGCGTCCAGCCCACAAGCGCCGGTTGTGTTCACACTTCAAAAGCCTGGAGTGATTGAACCGCTCATTCATGCAGAGGAGCGCAACTATCGTTTGCCGCGTGATGGAAGCCCAACTGAGATCGATCTGCACCCCGGTGGCAATAGTGCTCATCGGGTTGTGCTTCGATGCTGGAATAAAGAACTCGAACCACGTCCTCAGACCGAGCAGCGATACGATTGGAGACTTGAGATTGCAGTGCCTGATGGTGGAATCGTCGAACGCAAGGACATCATGGCTTTTGAAGCACCAGCCACAGGCTACGAACCAAAGGCCAGCATTGAAATGCCAGTGGACGCCAAACCGCATTGGAGTGCTAGTGCTGAACGAAGTTACTTCATTCGCTTCGAGGACAACACATTTGCGAGAGTTGCTTTGCGGATGCGTGCGAGGGGCGATCACTTCATTGTCTGGGAATCTCATTTGAATCCAAAGGCTGGTTCACGAAACCTCGACACCGATGCAGGGCAACGCTGAAACTCGAGCGCTTCGCAAAGCTCGCGACTTCGTGCCTTGCCAACCGCTGGGATGCTCCGCCCGCTTCCACCCCCACCGCAAGGAAGTGTGGCGCTTTCCATATCGCACCAGCTCCGCGCCCGATGGAACCCACCGCCGTTCAGTGTGGCTCGCAGGTTCGGACCGGGCACATAGGTTACAGGTAAACCGGCCAGATGGGTTACACACAA
>CAZKMS010000240.1:0-4656 GCA_964553805.1 uncultured Verrucomicrobiaceae bacterium | reverse complement strand
TTTTACACCCGATGTGCTGCTCATACCCAAAGCAGATTCCATCAATCTCTGGCAAAGGATGTTTAAGGAGTGGGTGGGGATTATTGCTTATTGGCTGGCGGGCTATATCTAAAAAATACCCGGTGAAATTTTTCACCGGGTAAAACATGCTTTAAATAAATTTTTATGGATTGACAGGAAGTCTTGTTCCCTTGTATGTATTTACTTTGGCTTTTGGAATTGCCGCATCAAAAGCCTCATTAATAGCTTCAATAAAAACGTTTGCAAAATAGGCAGCCCCTCTTCCATTTGGATGAACTGCATCTTCCGAAATGGCAGCTGGTGGTGGTGATATGCCGGGCGTTAGGATTACACCATCAACAGATACCGAGCCATTCGTTACCAGAGTCTCGTAAGCAGCATGCAGGTCAGCAAGCGCCAACCGTGTAGGATTAGCGTTCACTAATGTTCCAATCGCTTCGTTGTAGGCTGTTATTGCATTTTGGATATCAGTAATCTCCTGGGGGATTAAAACATATTGATCTGCAAGCGGTACACCTACACCATATACAGAGTTTGGATTGGCACAGTCAGCCCGTGTTCCGAGAATCGATCCTGCTGAAAGTGTAATTTTATCTGCGGCAGTAGCCTGACGCATTTTAATAAGGCCTGCATTAGCGGGAGTCAGGTCAATCAAGGTTTTATCAAGAATTACAATTCCATTTTTTCCCGCTGTGAAGTTTATTTTTCTTTTTGCTACCTCCTCAGCAGTCAGGCCGGGATATCCGCCTGCAAGTGCAGCATCCAATCCTCCATTATAGGCTGCGTACGCAGTATTGAGAGCATCAATTGTCGGATCACCTTCAGCAAAGACGACTGCGTTCCAGGAAACAAGCGAAAAGAATGGAAGTTTGGTTACATCTGGAATATTTGCTATTACACCCTTTGAAGTAGCTGAAGCTGCCAGTATGGGTGTCATTCCAGGTGGCAACGGACCTGAAAAGGCTGCATTAAGCTGGGCTGAAAATGTTGCGCCATTTGTTATCGGAACTGTACCCACGCCTCCTGTAGTTGCATATCCCAAAACATCATTGTACCCTAATTCAAATGTAAAAAAAGTCGGATTAGCATCAACGGCATCTTTTAAAATGGTTGAACCATCTGTACCATTTGGACTAGGACTACTGGCGAAACGAGCATAATATGGATTATAGGCAGGATTAGGTGCTGGCGGAGCTGGCCCACCTGTAGCAGGAGTTAATATTTGGGCAAGTATAATTCCGGGAACACTAAAGTTGTTGAGTGCTGCTTTATTGCCCGTATATGCCGTTGGGAAATCTGCCGTGTTATACGGGGCAGGAACTGCAGGCGTAACAACGCCAGTACAAGCGTTTGTTGATTCTGGTGAAGCGGATGCAGCCGGCCCGGCAGATCGCTCAGTAAGCGGCCCGTCAGGATCGAACAAAATTAGTCTTCCCCGGATAACGCCAGCACCCGGATTGGAAAATGTTGAATTAAATCCGTTAACCGAGTTGATCGTTGGCTGATTAAAGGCAGCATCACCATTTACAGTTGCAAATTGTTTGGCAAGTATCGCTCCAACGGATTCATTCTGTCCATCTGTAAACAATGCCCCTGCCTGGAAACCGGCAGAAATGGATGTTCCGATGGCTACATATTTTGTGAAGTCGGCTGTTCCGGCATTAGGTGTTGGTTCTTCCGGTGTTACAGGATCTTTGAGGTCAATTACTTCCTGCGCGCAACCAAAAACAAGTGCAGCCGAAAGGAATATGGAGAATATATTATATTTTTTCATAGTCTGAACTTTAAACTTTTTTATTTAAAAAACTCATCAAACGTAATGGACAGGTAATACATCTGACCAACAAAAGGTCCGGCAATGTTTGTTCTATAATCACCGCTACCCAGGTTTGTTCCGCCAAGTTTAATTACTGATTTGATCGATGAAACACGGCAGCTAACCGCAGCATCGACTACACCAAAACTCGGCACGATCCATGTTCCATAAGAAGAAAACCATTCAAATTCTTCCTGCCAGCGATAATTAATATTGAATCCGAGGTTCTTCGTAAGCTTTCTGTTACCGATTCCGACACTGAATTTGTTGTTCGGTGTATTAAATCCGGCATTATACACTCTGCCTTCGACCTCGGTTTGGCTGAAGTCAGCATAGTTGTAATTGAAGTTTACGGAGTAACCTCTTAATAGATTATACGTAACACCTAATCCAATTCCATACGACTTAATTTCTTCCGGTGAATTGGAGTATAAACTAAAGATTGTACCGGGAGCAAGGGTTGTGCCCTGGTGTACAGATGAAGTCTTACTTGCCACAAAGTCTGTTCCTAAGAAATCATTATAGATATTGTAGTAAACATTTGCATCAATCAAAATATTTGTGCTGAACAAACCTTTATAACCGACTTCGAAAGCTTTCAAGTGTTCTGGTTTAACGTATGGAACATCAGATTCAACCAGAAGCGAGGGATCTCCGCCCACTGTGTTACCGCTGGCATCAAGCGACCCGCCAGAGGCTTGGTACGTCCGGTAAGAATCTCTTGTATACGAACCGCCATTATGAACGTGGTATCGCTCAGCATTTGCTTTGGTACTTCCCAATAGCGTAGCATCGGACGCAGGGAAATAAATGAACTGTGCTTGTGTCTGGGGATTTCTGAAACCTGTCTGGAAGGATGCACGAATATTATGATTTTCCGAAAAGGTGTAAACAGCGGACAAGCGCGGTGTTACCAGTCCGTCAAAGTTTTCGTTCTTGTCATAGCGGATCGATCCGGTAAGCTTTAAGCCTCCAAAGCTTTTGGCGATTTGCGTATAGGCTCCAAATTCGTTGATCTTGATCCTTTGGAAGTTTACTTCGTCTTTGCTCGGAGCATCCGGATCTTCATTTAATATAGTTCCATCTGTAAATAAGTCATACTGCCGCATGTTTCCGCCAATCATAATCTCTGCAAACTGAATCTGATTTTTAAAGTTGTAATTAAACTCTCCATGCCAGATGCGGGAGTCGTCCTTAAAAGTCGCTCCGAGAGGATTTCCTTGAAAGAAGTCTTCACGAACATCTTTCACGAGTGATTTAAACTCGTCACTTCCCACAGCAGGACGGGTACGGTCCGCCCAGGCCCTTGCTGCATCGTGATCACCTGCCGGCACCCCTGGCGCATATCCATTATAAGCAGTCAGGTATTCAGGTACCCATTGAGCTTGTGTAGGGCTGATCCTTTCATTCATATATGAACCCAGCGCAAGCATATTATAAGAATCACCTGCATCAGTTTGAGTTAAATAACCTCTCACAAAGAAGTTATCAGCCTTAAGTTCTAATTTTTGGAATGTTTGAGTGAATCCGCGCAGTGCATATTTGGAATCACCCTGATAAACTGCATCACCTGAACCAAACCTGTAGTTATAAAGGATCTCAACTCTGTCTGTTATCCGGTAGTGCAGCGCAATATCAGCCTTTATACTTTTAGCTGAATAATCATCAATAATGTCTTCTTCTCTCCATCCGGTTCTTCGTAAGGTTGTTGCAAAGCCTGGGATTGGAATAATAGCTTCATCGCCATATTTATTTACCGCGTCAAAATCAGGAGTTCCGGATAAATCAGTTTCTGAATTTGCTCTTAACCTGTCTTGTTTGTAATCGTTGGCTTTCCAGTCGGTCGCATCTTGGTACGAGAAGTTAATCTTGAATGCAAACTTATTGTTAAATGCTTTTGCGTAGCGGATACCAAAAGTATACATCGGGTTGGATTCGCCCTGGGCGTCAGAGTTTGTAAAACCAAATTTACCTTGCGCGCTTAAGCCCTGATAATCAAAAGGGCTTTTGCTTTTCATAATTAATATCCCATTGAAGGCATTTGGCCCGTAAAGCGCAGATGCAGCTCCCGGGATAAGCTCCAGGCTTTCTGCATCGAGTTCACCAATCCCTACAATGTTACCCGTAGGGAAGTTAAGAATAGGAGCAGAGCCATCAATTCCATCAATCCACTGGACAAACCTGTCATTTGATATTGTAGCGAAACCTCTTGTATTGATAGCCGGGAAGTTCAGGCTACTGGAAGATACTTGTACACCTTTTACATTTGCGAGGGCATCAAAGTAATCCGGTGTCGGGGCCTGTTGGATGGTGATTAAATCCATTTTTTCGATCGTCACCGGTGATTGAAGAATACTTTCTTCAACCCGGGAAGCTGAGACAACAACCTCCTGGCCTAGCGTGCTTTGTTCTTCCATTGAAATAGCAAGTCCTGAAGTGTTTGCTTCAGTAATTTCTATCTCCTGAGCCTTGAAGCCAACATAAGAAAAAACAAGTGTCAATGGAGGTGCCTGGTTTACTTTCAGCGTAAACTCACCTGAAGTATTGGTTGTGGTGCCAATTACCTTACCTTTTACTAAGATACTTACACCAGGCAGGATTTCACCGGTTCCGTCTTTAACGGTTCCCGTAATCGTTGTCTGGGCCAAGGCAAATGAGGCTGAAAACAGCATCAGTGCCAGTAGTCCAATACGTTTGTAGAACTTCTCCATAAGTGGGTTTTAGAGTGGATTTGTTAAAATAAAGTTGGGTTAATAGGTAAACAGGAGAACAAAATTTCTCCTGATCAGAAAAATACAAAATTAAATTAGAAATTACGA
>CAZKMS010000239.1:0-4758 GCA_964553805.1 uncultured Verrucomicrobiaceae bacterium | reverse complement strand
TCAACAGCGCCGAGCTGATCAAGCACGCCGCCAACAGCTTCCTCGCGCTCAAGATCTCCTACGCCAACGCCCTCGCCGAAATCTGCGAAGTCGCCGGCGCCGACATCCTCAAGGTCGTCGATGGCATCGGCATGGACAAGCGCATCGGCCGCCACTTCCTCAACGCCGGCCTCGGCTACGGCGGCTCCTGCTTCCCCAAGGACATCGCCGCCTTCATCGCCATCAGCGACCAGCTCGGCACCCCCTTCCACCTCCTCAAGGAAGTGCAGAGCATCAACAAACGCCAGATCGACCGCTTCGTCGATCTCATCCGCGAAGCCCTCTGGGTCCTCAAAGAAAAAAAACTCGCCGTCTGGGGCCTCTCCTTCAAACCCAACACCGACGACGTCCGCTCCTCCGTCGCCATCGACCTCATCGAGCGCCTCGTCGCCGAGGGCGCCGAAGTCTCCGCCCATGACCCCAAAGCCATGGACAAAACCCGCACCCTTCCTGTCGGCGCCAAAATCCACCTCGCCGCCAGCCCCATCGAAGCCGCCCGCGACGCCGAAGCCCTCATCATCGCCACCGAGTGGCCCGAGTTCGCCAACGTCGATCTCGGCGAACTCCGCTCCGTCATGCGCACCCCCCTCATCTTCGACGGCCGCAACCTCATCGACCCCGCCGCCGCCTCCTCCTACGGCTTCCAATACCGTGGCATTGGCCGCGGCGCCGGCGTGGAAAACGGCGCCCTCGCCGAAGCCTTGTGAAGCCCGGCCCCCCACGCCGCCCGTTCAAGCCCGCGCCGCCCGCCTTCTCCGCCCGCGCCGCCGCTCAGCGCGTGTTCCACGACTGGTCGCAGAGCCAGCGCCATGCCGCCGACCTCATCGCCCGCGTCCAGGCCGAGCGCCCCCTCCCCCACGCCGACCACGCCCTCCTCCTCGATCTCGTCCTCACCGTCCTGCGCCACCTCAGCCTGCTCGACCACTGGATCGCCCAGCTCACCAGCGACCGCCCGCTCGATGACCCCACCCGCTGGCTCCTCCGCGCCGCCCTCGCCGAGCTCCTCATCCTCGGCATCGCCCCCCACGCCGCCGTCAATGAAAACGTCAACCTCGGCGGCCGCGCCGGCGGCCTCATCAACGCCGTCCTCCGCCGCGCCTGCCGGGAAAAAGACAGCCTCCTCAGCCAGGCGGACGCCCTCCCCCTCCACCTCCGCCACTCCCATCCCCCCTTCCTCCTCCAGCGCTGGGAAAAGCACTTCGGCCCCAGCGACACCGCAGCCCTCGCCGCCTGGAATCAGCAGCCCGCCCCCGTCTTCGTCCGCCTCAACCGCCTCCATCCCGACGCCGAAAGCAGCCTCCCCCAGCAGCCCGGCCTCGAACCCATCGGCCACGACTTCTACCGCTGCCAGCGCCTCCCGCTTGAGGCCCTGAACGCCGGCCACTGCTACGCCCAGGACCCCAGCACCGCCCTCGCCCCCAGCCTTGCCGCCCCCCAGCCCGGCCACACCGTCCTCGACGCCTGCGCCGCCCCCGGCGGCAAGACAGCCCTCCTCGCCCAGGCCATGCGCAACGAAGGCCGCCTCATCGCCACCGACCTCCCCGGCCCCCGCCTCCGCCGCCTCCAGGAAAATTTGGCCCGCCTCCGCGTCACCTGCGCCGAAGTCCACCCCCACGACTGGCTCGCCCCCGGCCCCGCCCCCGACTGGCTGCCCGCGGAAGGCTTCGACCTCATCCTCCTCGACGCCCCCTGCTCCAACACCGGCGTCATGCGCCGCCGCGTGGACGTCCGCTGGCGCCTCACCGAAGCCGAGTTCACCCGCATGATCGACCTCCAGCGCCAGCTCGTCGAAAGCCTCCTCCCCCACCTCAAACCCGGCGGCCGCCTCGTTTACAGCACCTGCAGCATCGACCCCGAAGAGAACGACGCCCAGATCGACCACCTCCTCCGCGCCCACCCCCGCCTCCAGCTCGAAACCACCGCCACCCGCCTCCCCCACCGCGACCACACCGACGGCGCCTACACCGCCGTCCTGCGCACCCCCGCCTGACGCCTGACGCCTGACACCGCCCAACTTTTGCGGTCAGAACAGGCCTTCACCGGCCTGAAAGTAGCCTTCCATCAGAGCGATACGCTTTCATTCAATCTTGAATTAAAACAATTCAATATTGAATATTTATGATTCATCATTGTAATATGTTAAATCTTTCTTGATTTATTTTAACTATTTTCTGTTTTTATAAGATTCACTACCATATCAAATTACTTCCTGATTGAATTTGATTTGATCCTCATTGCTCTCAGTCATTTCATTTGTGAAATAAAATGGATTCACTTTGAATTTTACTGATACACTCTTGAATGCATTTAGATCAATGCAGGATTGATTCCATTCCTCCTTGCACCTGATCAACTCGCCAGTAAAGTAACGGCGAGGGCAGGCTGCCGCCGCCGGGTTTGCGGCTCCTTGGGCCATTGCTTTGAGGATCCGTCGTGGGCTCGACCCGCCCTGACCTCGCACCCAGTCTCGCCCCCGGCATTTTTGAGCCGCATCGCCCTCCCCGCCTCCGTCTCCTTCTCAAAGTCTCCCCCACTCCCAGTCTCCTCCCCCGCCATGGCCAAGCCGCGTCTTTCCCTCCGCAGTCGCAAGGACGATGAACTCGGGCAGTTTGCCAAGCGCATCCTGACCGCCCTCACGGACAACCCGCAGTTCCCCCAGCCGCAGCCGAGCCTGGCGGAGCTGGCGGCGGCGCGGCAGGCTTACCAGAGCAGCCTCACGGGTGTGGCACTGCAGGAGGCGGAGCTGCGCGCGGCGGTGGCCCTCAAAAAAAAGCAGCGGCGGCAGTTGGAGCGGCTCCTCACGCAGCTCGCCGGGCACATCACGTCCGTGAGCCGTGGCGAGGTGCTGAACATCCTCTCCGCCGGGCTCGATGTGGCAGACCGCCGCAGCCCGGTGGGCAGGCTGCCCCCGCCCGGGAACCTGCGCGCCGCCACTGGCCTCGGCGAGGGGCTGGCGCGCCTGCGCTGGCAGCCCCACCGCCGCGCCCGTGCCTACGAAGTGGAGCTGCAAGAGCAGGAGCCGCGCGGGAAGTGGCAGCGGGTGACGGTGGTGACGGCCAGCCGCGCCCGGGTGACGGGGCTGACGTCCGGCAGACTCTACTGCTTCCGCGTCCGCTCCCTGGCCACCGCCGGCCCCACCCCTGGGCTGACCCGGCGTTCTGCCGGGCGGGGTGAGCTGGAGTCAAATCCAAAATGCCTATCGAAAATGCCTGGCATCAGACCTCATCGGTGAAGAAAACGCTGCTGACAAACCAGCGCGCATCAGTCATGATGCTTCCACAAACCCAATTCACGATGCCATCCGCCTTCACCCCCACGGGTCAGAGCCAACCCTCTTTGAGGAAGAAGATGTCAAAACAGTGGACGAATCCAAGCCCAACTGAACCCAAATCTATTGGCGAATCACGTTCGCCGATACATTAGTGTGTCTAAACAACGTTCGGCAATAAAATGAAAAAGATCGCGATCATCTTAGCGATATTGACGCTTGTCGGTGTAGCATCTATTTGGCTACTGATGGCTCGAAGTCACGCTACGATTGAGACTACTCAGGTCGATCGAGCGTTTTCAGTATCAGCGTATGCGCCACCATTGATCTGGGGGAGTGGCGCGGCCTTCGCCATTGTGTCGGGAGAACTCAACGGAACTGCAAGGATTGAGATCGTCGGTAATCGCGAACGCGATCATAATGAGTTTTTGGTCGGGCCAGGACAGATTGAAATCGCCCGAGGCGGAGCGGAAGAATGGATTGAAGATTACCACATTCGTTACACGCCGATCACTGCGACCACTGGCCGCTTGTATGCCTCTGTTTATTGTGGAGATGGAATGAAGGACGAAGACCGACGGTTGCATTATGAGATTTCTCGCAGAAACTAAACAAGCCGAACAAGGCGCTGCACCTAACGCCTACCCGCGTCACACTTCTTGCTGGTCGCTTCGCTCCCGTGCAAGAAGTGCGCCACGGGCAGGCGTAGGTGAGCTTGGACGTTCGCCCAACTTCGGGAGCGCTATGTCACACGCCAAGAAACCGAGCCTTATTCCGAAACGGAGAACCTACTATGTGCCGCATCCTCGCTACGGCAGCCAGCCTCGTATAACAGGTGTGGATGTCGATCGGCACTCGGATGGCGTATACCTGAAGTGTTGGACTGCCGAGGAGTTGGAGTCATGGCGGAAGAAAGGCTCCTTTCATGGGATTGATCCTGCTCATATCGGGTTTCTCATTCCGGGAACGGCTATTCTCGCTGATCCATTGAAGCAGAGAGGTTCATGCATGCTGAACACCCACTATTACGACATCGAGAAGAAGTGTCGTGATTGCGGGAAGCCATTCATTTTCTATGCAGAGGAGCAGCGATATTGGTATGAGGAGTTGCAGTTCCCTGTCGATGCAGATTGCGTTCGCTGTTATCCGTGCCGGCGAGTCACACAAGACGTCGAGCGGACGATGCGAACCTACGAAGAGTTGATGAGCGTGGCCGATCCGAGCCCCGACCAGCAGGCATCGATGGCGGATTACCGTTTGACGTTGGTTCAGGCAGGGCGTTTTCATACTCGACAGCTTGAGCATGTCCGTGCATTCTTGAACCGGTTTCCAGATCATCCACAGACTTCAGACATACGATGTCGGCTGGCCACCATCTCATAATCACCATCCCAATGCTTGAGTTCAAGTTCAAAGTGCACCGTTGAGCGTCTCGAAAAACACTTCCTCAG
>CAZKMS010000238.1:0-4838 GCA_964553805.1 uncultured Verrucomicrobiaceae bacterium | reverse complement strand
GCATGGGAGTCTTTTCGGGCTTCCATGCCCACTTTTTTCCACTGCTAACGCATTGCGCCACAAGAAGTCACGATGTCCGGGACAGGCTCTAATTAATCAAAGCCGCTAATTCGAACCAGGACTCAGCCCTCCAACGGATTGAAGAGCGGGACCTGGAAGATGCCGATGCACTGTATGGCGATCTTGTCGCAGCAGAGCGTCTGACTATAGAGCAATGTGATGGCCAGTTGAGATCATCTGTATTGGCACGCTTACTTTCCAATTGGGCGGGAGTGAAACGTTTATTAAATCAACCAGGCGCAGCTTGGTTGATTCTGGAGGAGGCCATTGGCATCCTGGAGAATACTGAACAGACCAACCAGTTATTGGAGGCCGGCGGTTCGCTAATGATGTCTTATCGGAATCTTTGTGCACTTTTGATTGAACTTCACGCCTTTACCAAGGCTGAGCTGGTCTGCGCAAAAGGCCGCGAATATTACTTGGAATTTTGTGGCTCCAAAAAATCGGGAGCGATGACTGAGAATTTCAGCAATATTAGCCTCTGTATGGCACATGCTCAGGCTGCCCAAGGTAAGTCAGCGACTGCACGGACACTCCTCAATGAATTATCTGATCTTGTGACATCAATGGATGATTCAATCCTCTGGCGTCGTTCGATGAGCGAGGCAATCCGCGATCTCCGCAGCAAGATTCTGTCCGAAGGAATCAAGCCAGAAAACTCATCGACTTCCCAATATCAAGGCCTGCGCATTGGTGTTGAAGCGCAGGCACGACGGCAAGAAGGAGATTTAACGAGTGCAATCCGCCTCTATGAAAAAGCGGTGGAACTTAATCCGTCTGACGAGTCGCTTTGGATCAATTTGAGTGTGGCCTACGCAAAACTAAAATTTTATCAGAAAGCAATTCAATGCTGTGACAAAGCGGTCACGATTTGCCCAGGGAATGGCACAGTTTGGCTTAACCGAGGGCTGATGTTTTTTGAACAACACCGCTTTGCCGACGCGGCGGCTAGTTTTGAGAAGGCTTTCCATCTGGGAGTCGAAGAAGCCGAGGCAAAGGCTGCATATTGCCGTGATATTGTTGAGGGACGTATCTGAATAATCATGAATATACTATTAGACGATTTAAGGGAGACTCTATTTCAGGCACGTTTGTATCACCAAGGATGGTGGTGCTTGATTGGAAGACATGAACAGCGTGATTTTGTTGTAGAGGGAATGAGTTTGCATTTGGTGTTTTCCAATGCTGTCGCCTCCTCGTTTTTTGATGCATTAATTTCAAAATTGGCAACCGTATTTGACACCGATAAAAAAAGTATTTCATCAACCCCCTTTCTCCCTCCCTCCGGTCCGGTCAACGGCTGCTTCAGTGGCCAACCGCCAAAAGCAAATTCCTAGCAGTTTGCCGAAGTGAATTGTGGCTGGTGGTTAGTGGCTTGTAATCACTAGCCACAAGACACTTGCCACTCACCACTGCCTCCTTCTCCCGGCCTTCGCGGGAATCGGCCAGCAGGTAAAAGGGACAACCCCCTTTCTCCCTCCCTCCGGTCCGCCCAACGGCTGCTTCAGTGGCCATCCGCCAAAAGCAAATTCCTAGCAGTAAAACACTCGCCCGCCACCGGGGCGGATTGCGTGGATGCATTCGGCTCGCCATCGACGATCAGGGCGAGTATCCGGTCCGCGCCGCCGGTGAACTTGAAATAGCGGATCTCCTCATGCACCCGTTTCGAGACGGCGGAAGCTTCCGAACAGATCACGATGAGATGGCGGGAACGCCTGAGTGTTTCCCGCGTTTCCTCGCCAAGTTCGTCGGAATCCTCCCGCACCCCATGATTGCTGAAAACCGGAGTGAGACGCTTGGGAACCGGCCCGTCACGTCCCGGACGCCCCACGAGATCCTTGGGAATCCGGTATTTTTCGATGGCTGCATGCAACTTCGCCGCCACTGCGGCGTCCTTGTTGGCGTGGGAAATATATGCCCAATAGCGCCCGCGCTCCGCTTCACTCATCGGCGTGAGCCTAGCGGACCGGCCCGGCATACCAACAGGAAACTTGCGGGCCGCGTCCGCGCAAAAAACCGGTCTTTCCTTGACGCTGCCTGACGGGTGGCCCTTGGTTGGGGCATGGCGATGAAACCACCACCCATTCCGCGACTCTCAGGCAATCCTTTGCACGCCATCGGCGGCGCGGCCATCGGTTTGTTCGCGCTTTACGGGATTTTCACCTGTTTTTACACCGTGCCTCACGACGCGCAGGCCGTCGTGCTGCGCTTCGGCAAGCCGATCAAGACCGTCGATCCCGGCCTCCATTTCAAAATCCCCTATGGCGTGGACCAGCGCCTGCTGGTCGAAGTCCGCCGCCAGCTCAAGCAGGAATTCGGCTTCGGCACCAGCGGAGCCACCAATCCCTGGCAATCCAGCGACGGCCATGAGCAGGAGTCGGAAAAAAGCATGGTCACCGGCGATCTCAACGCCGCTCTCGTCGAGTGGGTCGTGCAATACCGCATCGATGATCCCCAGCAATACCTCTTCGAGGTCCGGGAGGCGGACGCCACCCTCCGCTACCTCAGCGAAAGCGTGATGCGCGAATTGGTCGGAGACCGGACCGTGGACGAGGTCATCACCATCGGTCGTCAGGAAATCGAAACCCTCGCCGCCGCCAAGCTCCAGGAAGCCGTGCGGAGCTACACCATGGGCCTGATCATCGATCAGGTGCAGCTCATCAACGTCAACCCGCCCCAGCGCGTCCAGGCCAGCTTCAACGAAGTCAACCAGGCCCAGCAGGACAAGGAGCGCGCCATCAACATCGCCAACGGCGAATACAACAAGGAAGTCCCCCGCGCCCGTGGCGAGGCGGATCGCATGATCAGCGCCGCGGAAGGTTACGCCATGAAGCGCGTGAACGAGGCGGAGGGCGATGTCGCCGCGTTCGAGGCCCTGCTCACCGAATACGCCCGCGCCCCGGCCATCACCCGCCAGCGCATCTATCTGGAAACCATGTCGCAGATCCTGCCCAACGTCGGCAAGTCCGTCATCCTCGATGAAGAGGCCAAGGGCCTGCTTCCCCTGCTCAATCTCAACGAATCCTCCACCACCCTTCCCGGCACCCGATGAAATCCGCCCTCTTTCCCACCATCAGCATCACCGTCCTCGCGGGCCTGTTTCTGTTCTGGAATTGCATCTACACGATCAAACCCACCGAGCAGGTCATCATCACCCAGTTCGGCGAGGCGCAGGGCGACCCGATCACCGCACCCGGCCTGCATTTCAAGAAACCGTTCGTCCAGGTCGTCAACCGCATCCCCAAGAACATCCTGCCATGGGACGGCAGGCGCAACGAGATGCCCACCAAGGACAAGCTCTACATTTCCGTGGACACCTTCGGACGCTGGCGCATCACCGATCCGCTCGAATACTTCCGCCGCCTGCGCGACGAACGCAGTGCGCTCACCCGCCTTGAGGACATCCTCGGCAGCGAGACCCGCAACGCCGTGGCCAAACACGACCTCATCGAAATCGTCCGCACCGATAAAACACGGGTTCCCGCGAAAGACGAGGCCCTGGAGGAAATGGCGGACGGAGCCGCCGGCAACATCGGCAAGCTCACCCCCATCCACAAAGGCCGCCGGGGCATCGAGGCGGAGATCACCGCCGCCGCCCGAGCCAAGCTCGCCGAGTTCGGCATCGAACTCCTCGACGTCCGCTTCAAGCGCATCAACTACAATCCCAGCGTGGTCGAGAAAATCTACGAGCGCATGGTTTCCGAGCGCCAGCAGATCGCCTCCAAGTTCCGTTCCGAAGGCGAAGGCGCCGCCGCCCGCATCCTGGGCGACAAGGAACGCGACCTCAACCAGATCGCCTCCGAGTCCTACCGGACAGTCCAGACCACCCGTGGTGTCGCCGATGCCAAGGCCTCCGAAATCTACGCCCGCGCCTATGGCCAGCGCAAGGAAGCCGCGGACCTCTACGAATTCCTCAAGACCATGGAGATGTATCAAAAGGTCATCGGCAGCCAATCCACCCTCGTCCTCTCCACCAACAGCGATCTTTTCAAGTTCCTGAAAAATTCGTCAGGCGAGCGGACGGGCGACACGCCGTCCGGGGAAAACGCAGGCGAGCCATGAAACGGATTCCGGATCGCTCGGGGATGGAGCGCGGACTTCAGTCCAATGCCTTTAAGGATTGGAGCTGCCCGAATCGTGGCTGCCGCGTCTCGCGGCAGGCCGTTGTTGGGGCGTCTCGCCCCAACACACGGGTGGTGGCGAGACGCCACCACAACAGACTGCGGCGAGACGCCACAGCCACTATCCAAAGTCAGCCATCTCCTTGCCAATGAGTTCCGGCAGACTGCGGCCTTGACCCAATCCTTAAAGGCATTGCACAGCCGTCCCACGGGACGGACTGGTTTGAGGCAAAAATGGGCTGGTGCTGAGTTCGAAATCCTGCCACTCGGTAGGGTGTTATGCCAAACAAAACACCAGCCCGCAGCAACATTATCGCCCTCAAGCAGATTCTCAAGCTCATTCCTCTCGGATTGATCAACCGTCACGCCCGTGAGACGGGGGGCGCTGACAAGTCACGCTCCTTCTCAGTGGTCAGTCATCTCGCGGCGATGCTTTTTGCGCAACTCTCCCACGCCATGGGCCTCAATGACGTGTGCGATTGGCTCCGCCTTAAGACGAGGGCCTTGGCACGGATGGGGGTCACCCCACCATCCAAAAACGGTCTCTCCCATGCCAACAAGGAACGCAGCGCTGATTTTGCCGAGAAATAAACGGGGTCAGGCCTGAATGGCGCTAACTTGAGGGTCGTTTGGGATAAAACAACGTTAGAATTTCTG
>CAZKMS010000237.1:0-4859 GCA_964553805.1 uncultured Verrucomicrobiaceae bacterium | reverse complement strand
GCCGAAGGCGACGGGTTTGGCAACAGCGTGGCGTTGAGCGGCAACCTCGCTCTCATCGGGGCCTATCTTGACGATGACAAGGGCTCTGGGTCTGGCTCAGCCTATGTTTTCGATGTGCGCACGGGTGCCCAACTGCGCAAGCTGACGGCCAGCGATGGCGCCGCGGGCGACGTGTTTGGCCACAGCGTGGCGTTGAGCGGCAACCTCGCTCTCATCGGGGCCCCTTACGATGATGACAAGGGCTCCGGGTCTGGCTCAGCCTATGTCTTTGACGTGCGCACGGGCGCCGAACTGCGCAAACTGACGGCCAGCGATGGCGCCGCGAACGACTTCTTTAGCTGGAGCGTGGCGTTGAGCGGCAGCCTCGCTCTCATCGGGGCCATTTACGATGATGACAAGGGCATCGATTCTGGCTCAGCCTATGTTTTCGATGTGCGCACGGGCGCCGAACTGCGCAAACTGACGGCCAGCGACGGTGCCGCGAGCGACTTCTTTAGCTTGAGCGTGGCGTTGAGCGGCAACCTCGCTCTCATCGGAGCCCCTTACGATGATGACAAGGGCTCCGCTTCCGGCTCAGCCTATGTTTTCGATGTGCGCACGGGTGCCCAACTGCGCAAGCTGACGGCCAGCGATGGCGCCGCGGGCGACGTGTTTAGCTGGAGTGTGGCGTTGAGCGGCAGCCTCGCTCTCATCGGGGCCATTTACGATGATGACAAGGGCATCGATTCTGGCTCAGCCTATTTGATCCGCCCGCTGGCTGAAGCGCCGACTCTGAGCAGCATTGCGGCCAAAGGAGACGCGGCGCCCGGGACCGGCGGCGCCGTCTTCCGGGATTTCACCAAAACCTATCTCAACCCCGGCGGCTTCACCTTTCTCAACGCCTCCCTCAGCGGCCCCGGCACCAGCAACGGGCGCAACGCGGGGGCCTTCAACAACCTCGGCGTCCTCAATCTGGCGGTGCGCACCCGTGACACGGACCTCGCCGGGCTCAAAGCCGCCAGCCTCCTCAACACTTGGAGCAACTACATAGGCTCTGCCCTGGTCTCCCTGAACCTCACCGGTCCTGGCGTCACGGCTGACAATAAACAGGCGCTTTACCGGCACCAAGCGCCTTCGAGTTTGCTGTCCGTGGCGCGCGGAGGCCTCCTGCTGCCCGCTGCCGCAGACAGCGCAGCGGTGCAGAGCTTCGTCGAGATTGCCGCGTCCGGCCAGGATCGCATCGCCCTGCGGGCAAACCTGAAGCGCAAAAGCGGCGGCCCCACGACCAGGGACGACAGCGCCATCCTGTTTGTCAACCACGCCGGCAGTGTGATCGGCCAAGTGTTCCGGGAGCAACACCGCTTCATCAGTGGCGGCGGCACCCTGGGCCAGTTGTTCAGCCGGGTGGCGGAATGCCGGAGCAGCACATTCTTTGGGTTTGGTGCCTCCGTGCTACCGGCTACTGGACCTGCCTACCAGGCGGTATTTTATACCAACTATCTCAGCTCAGAGAATTTCGTTCGCCAAGGGTATCAGGGCCAGGCGGCGGGGGGCACGACCGGGCACTTCCGCTCCTTTTTGGGGGAAGGCGAATCCAGCAACGGTTATCTCTACTGGCGGGCCAGCCTCACCGGCCCAGGGGTGACCACGGGCAACAACGAGGGCATCTGGTTTGAGGGAGGGACGCTGGTGGCGAGGAAGGGCCAGGAGGTGGAGCCGGGGGTCAAGATCACCCGTTTTACGCAGTTCTGGCCGGTCAATGCCTTCAACCAACTGGCGGCGCTGGTGAAACTGGGCGGAAGCAAGGTCACCAGCGGCAATGACGTGGCGCTGTGTCTCTGGGACCTGTTCACCCCCGGCCATGTGCAGGTGCTGTTGCGCGAGGGCCAATACGTGGAGGGCAGCGACGCGCCGAAAATCCGCGCCATCCAGCGGGTGGATGTGGCGCCGGAGACCAATGGCCATTACGTGGTGCTTTGCTCGCTGACAGGCGCGGCGGCACAGAATCAGGCCTTGTTCACCGGGCAGACCCCGCTGGGCAGCATCGCCGCCGGCGACATCGCCAAACGCCTGCCAGGCATGCGGCTGCGCAAGGGCACGCTGCAGCAGCTCGCCATCACCGATTTTGCCCGGGTCAGCAGCATCAGCCTCTCCCCCGCCACGGACAAAACGGGCGCTGGCGGCAAGGGCCTGGGGCAAGTCATCAATAACAACGGGGCGACGACGCAGGTCGTGACCTACAGCAACAAGGTCAAACGGGTAATGACCGGAGTGCCGTGAGGCGCTGCCGGTTGTAGCCGGGGCCTGTGACCCCGGGGGTGGGTTGCGGCGCGCTGGGGCAGCCGGCCTCACAGAGGCCAGCTACAGTGGGTCAATGCGCGTTTTGCGCTACCGGGGTGTCGAAGGCCTGGCCGCGGCGGGGGCCGTCGCTGAGCATTTTTTCCTTTTCCTGGGGGGTGAAGAAATGGTTGCTGGCCAGCCAGGCGGTGGCGGCGGCGGCATCGCGTTTGTACCAGCGGTGAAAGCTGTTGAGGTGGGCGGTGCGGCGGACGCCGGGATCGGCGATGGCGGCGATGCGGCGCAGGGCTTCCTCGGGGTCCTTTTGCACCAGGTGCACAGCAAAGCCGGCGAGGACGATGTCGCGGTCGGTGGAGGGCGGCTGGGCTTTGAGCCAGGTGTCGGCGGCTTTGACGTCGCGCGCGCGCCAGTCGAACCCGAGCCGGTGCAGGCCGTAGTCGCGGTTCGGGGAGTCCGCCATCTCGTTGAGCAGACGCACGGCCTGGGGGAAGCGACCCTGCGAAATGCAGGCGGGGGCGAGGGCTTGCAGCATCGCCTCCCGGAGTTCCCCGCTGGGGAGCTGGGCGAGGAACTGGTTTTGCTTGGCATCGCTGGCGTTTTGCAGGGTGTGCGAGGAGGTGGTGAGGAGTTTTTTCTGAAGCGACGCGTCGCCCAGTGACAGCAGAAAATCCATGGCCGCGGCGGCATCCCGGTGCGAGAGACTGGAATAGTAGGAGCTGAGCGCCTCGTCGCGTTTATCAGGCGACTCGATCTTGCTGATGAGGTCCAGCGCGGCTTGCCCCTTCCCGCTTGTGGCAGCCGCCATGCTCTGCAGCATTTCGTCCCTGAACACGGGGTCAGTCAACTGCAACGTCCATTGCAGGGCGGCGTCTGGATCCTGCTCCGCCCAATTCATGAGCTGCGGGCGGATCTGGTTGCCGCGCAGTTGGCCGGGCGGGAGCTGCAAGGCGGCGTCGAGCGCGAGGCGCGGGGACTCGAGCGCGAGTTTTTCAAAGACGGCGGAGGCGCCGTTGTGAAGCTGGGGCAGTTCGGGATGCTTGAGCACGTAAGCCAGGGCGGCGTGGGGATCGCTCTCGCTCCAGGCTTTGAAAATGCTGATGAAGAAAGCGTTTTGAGCCGACGGATCCGGGGACAGGGAGAGGGCTTGATTCAACGCGCCTGCGGGATCGGTTTCCGCCAGGAGGCCCAGAATGGCGGCGAGGCATTGCTGCTGGGTCTCACGGTCTGTTAGTTGGTGGCGGGCGGCGGCCAGGGCGGCGGGGAGGTCATGCGCGGCCCAGGCGGCATACAAAGCGGAGCGCAGCAGGCGGTGATGCCACACTTGGTTTCCGGTTGGTTTTTTGGTGTCGAGGTAACGCAGCCCGGCCTGCGCCTCCGCCAGGCTCAGGCCGGCCAGGGGATTGTGCGTGCCTTCATAAAAAGCGGACAGGGTGGCCAACTGCTCCAGGGTTTGAATCACTGTGAGTTCGTCCGCCGGTGACTTCGCGGGACGGTTTTTGGAAGCGGGCTTGTCCTTGGGGGGCAGCGCGGCGGGTGCCGGGCTTTGGCCCTTGGCGGGTGCGGAGAAGGCGGTGTGGGCGGCGGATGACTTGAACCCGTGGAGTCCGGCAAAGTAACCGGCGGCGAGCGCCAGCAGCAGGCAGCAGGGAGCCAGCCACTTTGAGGACGGCGGTGGCGGCGGGTGGGTAGGGGCGTTCATTGGCCAAAGTTCATGCTGGGAATCGTGATCGAGTTCGCCCGGATCGGGGCGTCGAACAGGAGTTGCTGCATCACCGGTTTGGTGTAAAGGCGGGCGGATTGCAGCCAGGCCGTGGCGGCGGCGGGATCGACACCATACCAACGATTGAAAAGGTTTTTGCCGGTGTCGAGGCGGACGCGGTTGTTCTCGATGGCGTCCAGCCACTCGACCGCCGTGCGCGCATCCTGGCGGGCGATGCCGGGCACAAAACCGGCGATCAGCATGTCGCGCTCATTGGAAGGGGGCTGGGTATTGGCCCAATTGGCCACTGCCACCGGGTCCACCTCCGCCCACTGCTGGCCAAGGTCATGAAGCGCGCCATAGCATCGCGGCGAGGCGGGCAGGGTGTTCAAAGCGGTGATGGCTTTTTCATAACGGCCCGCGTAGAGGTCGATGTTTGCGGCCTTGAAAGTGATCTCCGCGATCAGGGATTCACCGATTTCGGCAGGCAGGCGCCGCAAGAGGGCGGTTTGCTCCTCCGGGGAAAGGGCGGGGAGATTGTGGGCAAAGGCTCTGCCGAGTTTTTTGCGCAGCTCCGGGTCGGTTTGGGAATTGATCCAGGCAAGCGCGGCGTCCGGGTCTTTGCGCGCAAACGCGGCGGCGTAGTTTGCGAGAGCGTTCGTGCGGTCGCCTTCGGCGGGGATGGACTGAATGAGTTCGAGGGCATCGCTGCTGTCGAGGAGGGAATGCCTTAACACGTCAAACAGCAGGTGACGGTCCGCCTGGTCAGCTTGAAAGTAGCCTCGGAGCCATTGCAAGGCGGCGTCTTTGCCAGTGGTGAGCCAGGCATCCATGGCTTTCCTGGTCAGGGTGATGCGATTATCGCTGTATTGAAGTTCGAGCA
>CAZKMS010000236.1:0-4911 GCA_964553805.1 uncultured Verrucomicrobiaceae bacterium | reverse complement strand
CGGTAATAGATGATGGACTGGAAAAGTTTAGATTTCACATGATGATAGCCCATGATTTTGCGGTGAACGCCCGCTGTATTTGGAAGGTGTTTCAGGTCATCGGAAATGCATTGGCTGAAATAGCTGCCCAAGCCGCGTTCCTGGCGCTCATAAAATTGATAGGATTTCAAAATGTCCCGTCCCGCGCCAGCGGCGACAGTGATCTTTACGGGCATGCCTTGCGAACCTCCTCGAGAAATTGATCCAGAGGAAGAAGCTCCATTTCACCGGATGCGATGGCTTTTTCCCTTTCCGCCAGCACCTCCAGATGCCATTGCGGTATTTCATATTCAGCGGACTCATCTTCGCCGGCATTGGCGGTTTGGCAAAGGTCGTTGATGAGTTCCCTGACCAGAGCGAGTTTTTGCTGGCTCGTCATGCGTTCCAGGGGGATTTCGATGGGGGGATGAGTGCTGATCGTCATGGGGCAATATAGTTGGGAGGAAAAGGATGGCAAACTCACTCGCTGGCGGCGGTGACGGTCATGACTTCCTCCAGGGTGGTGATGCCTTCGGCGGCCTTGCGGAAGCCGTAGTGGCGCATGGGGATCATGCCATCGGCGAGCGCCTGGGCTTTGAGCTCGATGGCGTTGGCGCGCTGGTTGATTTTGTCCTGCAGCCGCTCGGTCATCTGGCAAATCTCCATGATGGCGAGCCGTCCGGAAAAACCGGTGCCGCGGCAGGAACGGCAGCCAACGGGGTGGCAGAGTTTGTCGCGCCATTCGAGCGGAAAGCCGATGGTGGTCAGGTGGCTGTCCTCATAACTTTGCGGCTGCTTGCAAAAAGCGCAGAGCGTGCGCACGAGGCGCTGGGCCTGGAAAGCGCGCACCGAGGAGGAGATCATGAAGGGCTCGATGCCCATGTCGATCAAACGCGAGATGCCGCCGACGGCATCGTTGGTGTGCAGGGTTGAGAACACCAAGTGACCGGTCAAAGCACCGCGGATGGCGATCTCGACCGTCTCCTGGTCACGCATCTCCCCGACCATGATGACGTTCGGATCGCCGCGCAGGATGGAGCGCAGGCCGGCGGCAAAGGTGAGGTCGATCTCCGGTTTGACGGCGATTTGGATGATGCCGTCGAGCTTGTTTTCCACCGGGTCCTCGATGGTGACGATGCGGCGCTCCTTGGTGTTGAGTTCCTTGAGGAAGGTGTAGAGCGTGGTGGACTTGCCGGAACCGGTGGGGCCGGTGACAAGGATGATGCCGTTGGGCTGGGCCAGGAGCTTGCGGACGATGCCTTCGGTGTGGCTGTCGAGGCCGATGGCAGTCATGTCGAACTTTTTGCGTGTCAGCAAGCGCAGGGCAACCGACTCGCCGTTGACGCTGGGGATGGTGGCGACGCGGACGTCGATGGGCTCGCCGTCGAGTTCGAGGTTGATGCGGCCGTCCTGCGGCAGGCGGCGCTCGGCGATGTCGAGGTGCGCCATGATTTTCAGGCGGGAAATGAGCGAGGCTTGGAGCAGGCGCATGTTTGGCGGCACCGGGACTTCGACGAGCTTGCCGTCGATGCGGTAGCGGATGCGCAGGTCGCGCTCCAGGGGTTCGACGTGAATGTCGGTGGCCCTTTCTTTGAGGCCTTCACGGAAGATCTGGTTTACGAAATTGAGCACCGTGGCTTCCTCATCGGCCTCATCGAGCACATTGACCTCCTGTTTGAGGTCGTCGTCCTCGCCCTCGGTGCGGCCTTCGAGGAGCTGCTCGAAATTTTCAGCACCGACGCCGTAGCCCTGATGCAGGGCCTCCAGGATGCGGTGACGGCTGGCGATCTGCCAATGGACGCGTTTGCGGAGTTCGTGGCCGACCGCCTGGCGGGCGTCGAGATCAAAAGGATCGTAGGTCAGCAGGGTGGCATCGCCGCTGCCCACGTGCAGCGGGTAGATATGGTGGCGCAGGGCGAGGCGGGGCGGGAAGCGGTTGTGGATGCCCTCCTGGGGTTCGATCTGCGCTTCGTTATGAAATGGAATGCCCAGGCTGCTGGCGAGCTGCTGGAAAAAGGTCTCCTCGTCCACCACGTTGGCCTCAAGCACCGCGGGCACCAGCGGTTGGCGGCGTTCGAGTGCATCATCGAGGGCCACCCGCAGCCGCGCGGGATCGTTGCAGCCGGATTCCGATGCGGTTTGGGTGATGAGATCGAGCAGGGCGGGGGCGGACATGCAAAGGGGAAACCGATTCAACGCGGTGGAAGACGCAAAGTTGTGCGGGATTTGGCTGATTTTGGCAATGCTGAAACGACTCAGCGCAGCAGAAATCCCCAGGCGACACAGACAGGCGGGCCGAGAAGCAGCATGAGCAGGCCGCCGGGCAGGAAATCGCGTGAATTGAGGCGGCCACTGGCAAAAACCAGGGCATTCGACGGCGTGGAGATGGGCAGGGCCATGGCGATGGAGCAACTGAGGGCGACAGGCACCAAGACCGACGCGGCGTCGATGTCCTTGGAAGTCTCCGCAAGCACGACGCCGAGGGGCAGCAGGATGTTAGCGGCGGCGGTATTGCTCATCAGGGTGGAGGCGATGGCCGCGGCGTAGCAGAGCATCAGCAGCATCAGACCGGGTGGCAGGGCGACGTTTTTGAGGTGGTCGCCCGCCCAGGCCGCCAAGCCGGAGGCTTCGATGCCCACACCCAGGGAGAGACCTCCAGCCAGGAGGATGAGCACGTCCCAGTCCAGCTTGCGGATGTCCTGGGCGCGAATCACGCCGATCATGGACAGGCTGACGATGGGGAGGAACGCGACCACCGCGGTGGGCGCGCCGTGAAGGGAGCCGGTCATCCAAAGCGTGACCGTCATTAAAAACACCGCAAGGGTCAGCCAGCGCTGCCAGGCGGCGGCAGCTTCTTTGGGGCTTTCCGCAGGCGGTTCGAGATTGATCTGGAGGCGGCTGCCGTCACCACGCAGGGGCCGCGCCAGTTGATGCCAGATCAGGCCAAACAGCAGCAGTGCAGGCGGCAGCCCGAGCGCCATCCAGCGCAAAAATGAAATGCCGCCGTGATCTTCAAGGAATCCGGCTCCGATGGCATTGGGCGGGGAGCCGATGATGGTGCCCATGCCGCCGAGATTTGCGGCGACGGCCAAGCCGAGGAGCAGGCTGCGCGCCACGGCAGAGCCGGCAGGCAGGCAACTGAGCGCAGGCGTCAATACCGTCAGCATCATCGCGCAGGTGGCGGTGTTGGACATGAACATCGAAAACAAAAAGGTGACCGCCATCAAGGCCGGCAACAGCAGCCTCGGCTGGCCGCGTGTCAGACGGAGCACCGTGCCAGCGATCTGCCGGTCGAGCCTGGTGCGGCTGGCGGCGCGGGCCAGCACCAATCCGCCGAAAAACAACCACATCGGCGGGCTGGCCCAGGGACGGACGAATTTTTCCCAGGCTTGCAAGTCTCCAGGTGCGGCAAGCACACCGCCAGGCCTGCCCAGCACCGCCACCTGCAAACCGATGATGAGCAGGGCGACTGCGAAAGCGGGGATCGCCTCGGTGATCCAGAGAGATGCCGCCAAAACGACGATGGCAAGGGCGGCGCGGGCGCTCTCTGGCAGATCGGGCAGGGGTGCGAGCCAGAAAACCAGTGCAGCCAGCATGAAGCACCCCAAACTCCTGGCCAGAGCGCGTCCCGGGCGAAACTGGAAGCGTTTCAAAACACGGGCGACTTCAGCTCGGGTGTCGGACATGGCTGGCAGTTCGACGAGCAAGCGCCGGGCCGCAACGGCAAGATTGTGTCACAAATGGCAAAGGCATTGGCGGGTTTTTCGCTTTTCTTGGCAGACATGAGGCACCTGTTGCGCAATAACGGCTTGCTCTTCCTGGTCTTGGTGTGGCTGGGCGGGGCGGCACGCGCGGATGAGGGCGCTCATTTGTGGCTCTGGCAGGACCTGACCTTGTGGAAGCAGGAGGATACTCGTCTGCACCTGTTTTTTCATGAGGCCTTGGCGGATGGAACGACCCCGGCGGTCTTCCTGGCCAGTCCGCGTTTGAAGCATCGCCCAGTGCCCTGGCTTGAGTTGGGCGCGGGTTTTTCCCTGCTGCGTCTGGCGGGCGGCGAAGAGAGCGATGACTTTTACCATCAGGAGCGCCCTGAATTGGAGTTCAACCCCATGCTCGAACTGGGGCAGCACTGGCGGCTGCATTTGCGCAATCGCGCCGAGGTGCGCTGGAGCGAGTGGCGGGGCAAACCAAGGCCCCGCTGGCGGCACCGCCTGCAATTGACGCGCGATTTGGAAGGCCTTGATCCCTTGCGGGCCTTTTACTTCAGCAACGAGTGGTTGATCGAGCAGGACCGGGGCGACTGGACGGAGAACCGGCTGGTGCCCTTGGGGGTGGCCTTTCGTGTCAGCACTTCACTGACCGTGGAGCTGTTTCAGATGCTGCGCTCGTTCCGGTTTGATGACGGCTGGGAGCACGAGCATGTGACGGGGGTGTTCTTGAAGGTGGCTTTTTAGAATTTTAATATTTAAGCCGAAGATTCAGGGGTTCGCATGTTGGATTGTTTCGAGATTGGCAATCGAATGGCGATGATGTATTGCGTTGGCAGACAGAGACTTCCCTGATCCCTGATCAGGGAACGCAAATCTTTAGCGCAAGAATTTTATGAATCGATCCTCTCTGCGTCCGCTTGTCTGTGGTTTGTTGATGGACGTTGGGCTGGTTGCCACCGTGCATGCCCAGCTTGACTTGCTGTTTGATGTCAATCAAACCGCCAATACATCGCAGTCCAGTCCGGCCCAGTTCACCCAGTTGGGCGGGATGGTGCTTTTCAGCGCCACTTCCGCCCAGGAGGGCAGGGAGTTGTGGAAGACGGATGGCACCACCGGCGGCACGGTCTTAGAGCCTATCCGGCAAATGGTTATAGGGGTTGTAAAGAGGTGAGACGTCGGGACA
>CAZKMS010000235.1:0-4964 GCA_964553805.1 uncultured Verrucomicrobiaceae bacterium | reverse complement strand
CGTAAGTGGTGAGGACGGTGTTGGTGCCGTCGTTGGTGGACAAAAGACGATTCTGGGAATCGTAAGCCAGGGCTGTGACAGGCACGCTTGAACCTCCATAGAGGCCAGCCAAGCCCTGCGGCGCCAGCCGGGCACTCGTGAGATTGCCGTTCTGGTCATAACTGAGGCTGTGGCCGTTGACGGTGGGATAGTGGTTGACGCTGTTGGCGGTGGCGTAGCTGTCGGTGGTGAGCGGGCCGCTGGTAACGTTTTCCTGAACGGCTGTGCGGTTGCCCACCGCGTCCCAGGTATAGCTCACGGTACGCGACGGACTGCTGCCGCTGCTGCTGGCGGCCTCGTACTTGACACTGGTGATTTGGTCCACAGCGTCAAAACCATACACATCCCAAGTGCCGCCGTCAATCCGCATGGCGCTTCGATTGCCGACGCTGTTGTACAGGTAGTCGCGACTCTGGAACGGGGTGCTGCTGTGGCTGTGGGTGACGTTGAGCAATTGCCAGGCGGCATCGTAGCTGTAGGTGCTGACCACGCCGTTTTCCAACGTCCTGGAAACGCGTCGGCCGGCGAGGTCGTATGGAGTGCGGCGAGCTTTCTCCGTTGCCCTGGCAGCGAAGGCTGGGCATGGTCAAGCCGTGAAGTTGTTGACGATCCGACTGACGCGCCTGGGATTGCTGGCGCTGGCGGTGTTTTGTCTGCGTGACGCTCACCTGCGGCGGCAGGCGGTGGCGGATGCGGGCGCGTTGACCGCGGAGCGGGTGCGGGATTTTTTCCCGGCGGCGGCTGAGGTAGCGGCGACTGGCCAGGCCTGGCTGGAAGTGCGTGATGCGGCCGGCCGCCGGTTGGGCAGCGTGGCGCAGACAGCGCCGGAGTCGGATCGCATCATTGGCTACTCGGGAGCAACCAACACCTTGATCGCACGGGACGCGGCCGGAAGCATTCTGGGTTTGCGGGTGCTGCGCAGCGGCGACACGCCGGATCACTTGGCGGAGGTGGTGAGCGAGCGTTCCTTCTTCAAGCAGTTCAGCGGCAAAAGGCCGGAGGAGTTGCGAGGTTTGGCCCCCGATGCAGTGGCGGGAGCGACGTTGACGAGCACGGCGATTGCCGAGGGCGTGCTGAGGCGCCTGGGTGGCACGGTTGCCGAATCGGCGCGTTTTCCGGAGGCGATCCACCTAACCGAGGTGCAAGTGATGGAGCCTGCGGCAGCGACCTTGGGAAAACCCGATCGCGACGGTGGTTTGGCTGTATTCGACGCCAGCGGACGGCGCATCGCGACGGTGTTGCGCACGGCGCCGGTGACGGACTCGCTCGTGGGTTACAAGGGGCCGCATGACAGCCTGGTGCTGCTGGACGCGACGGGAGAGCGGGTGAAGGGAATCGCTTTGCGCAAGAGCTACGACACGGCGCGGTATGTCGGCATCATGACGGGTGACAAATACTTCATGAATCTCTTCAACGAGCGAACGATGCAGGAATTGGCGGCGCTGGATTTCAAGGAAGCGAAGATCGAGGGGGTGTCGGGCGCGACAGAGTCGAGCTGGGCGCTGGCGGAGGGTTTGAAACGGCGCGCGGCGAGCTGGCAGGAGACGCACACGTTGCTGCCGGACTGGTGGGCCAAAGCACGCTGGCGCTGGCAGGACACAGGTCATGCGGTGGTGCTGCTGGCGGCTTTTTTGATGGCCTTCACACCCTTGCGCGGGCGGCGCTGGGCGCGGCATTTGCATCACGCGCTGCTGGTCGTCTATGCTGGTTTCATCTCGGGAGAAATGCTGTCGCAAGGCCTGCTCACCGGCTGGGCAGGGGCGGGCACGCCATGGCGCAGCGCGCCGGGTTTGGTGTTGCTGGCGGTGGTCGCTCTGCTGGCGCCGGTATGGACGCGCCGCCAGATTTACTGCCATCATGTTTGCCCGCACGGCGCGGCGCAGCAGTTGCTGGCGGGGCGGTTGCGCTGGCGCTGGAGTCCGTCGCGCCGGATGGATGTCTGGCTGGGAAGAGTGCCGTTTGTGCTGTTGGGATTTGTGGTGTTTGCGGTGATGCTTGCCTGGCAGGCGGATGTCAATGCGTTGGAGCCCTTTGACGCCTACTTGTTCCGGGTCGCGGGCTGGGGGGTGATCGCGCTGGCGGTTGGCGGTTTGTTGTGGTCCGCTTTCACGCCGCTGGCCTACTGCCGTTATGGTTGTCCAACTGGGGCGTTGTTCAAACTGCTGCGGGTGAGCGGCCACGCTGACCGCATCGGCTGGCGCGAAGGGGCCGCCGCTTTTTGCGTGCTGGTGGCCTGGGGGTTGAGTCATGGATAAGGAATTGCTGGGACTGCTTTCGGCCTCCGTGTTCCTGCTGCTGACCGGTTGCGAGCGGCGGCACTGGGTGGCGGTGGAGGGCAGCGCCATGGGCATGAGCTGGCGCTTTCAGGTTGCCGGGGTGTCCGCGCAAGACTTGCAAACGGAGGCAGCATCATGCCTGGCGCGCTGGGAGAAGGCCACTTCGCTCTGGCGGGCGGATTCGGAACTCGTGCAGTTCAATCAAGCACCTGCGGGGGTTTGGATCGAGGCCGGTGATGAGCTTTGGAGCGCGGTGATGCTGGCGCGAGAGGTGGCCGGGGAGACAGTCGGGGCGCTGGACATCACCGTGCGACCCCTGGTGGAGCTGTGGGGTTTTGGCGCCGCGGCGCGTGACGATGGCGGCACGCCGTCGGAGGAGGAGATCCAGATGACAAAGGAGAAGTGCCAGTGGCGGCATTTGGATGTCGACCCAGCCTGGCGGCGGATGAAAAAAGGTGTGCCGGGCTTGCGACTGGATGTGAACTGTGTCGTGGAAGGTCTGGCGCTGGACGAACTGGCGGGCTGGCTGCGGGCTCAAGGCTGTCAGGACTTTTTGCTGGAACTGGGCGGCGAGTTGCTGGCCGCGGGCGAGTCAAGGCAGGGTGGCGCCTGGCTGGCTGGCGTGCAGAGTCCAGATGGCCAAACCGGGGAGATCATGACCTCCATGCCGTTGCACAATGAGGCGCTGGCGACGAGCGGAACTTACCGCCACCGGCGTGAGCTAGACGGCAGGATCATCTCGCATTTGATCGATCCCCGCTCGGGGCGGCCGGTGGAGCACCGCTTGGTGTCGGTTAGTGTGGCGCATCCGAGTTGCGCGCGCGCGGATGCCTATGCCACGGCCTTGCTCGTGCTCGGGCCGGTGCAGGGCAGGGCGATGGCCGAGCAACTTGGTCTGCGCGTGTTTTGGATCGAGGCGACGGAGTGACCGCCGCTACTTGGCTGGTTTGGGCGCGGGACGCTCCTGTTGAGGATGGCCGGCCAATTCCACCACCTGGAGCGCTTCGGGTCCGGGGAAATCTTCGGGCAGATCACTGGTGCGGGTGCAATCGCCGGTAGCCGCCCACTCGGCGCCGCGCTGCAGAGTCTCGTAAAAACCACGGCAGAGCATGGAGTAGTCGGCGTGCCCCAGCGTGGTGTGGAAGACGCGGCCCTGGCCGTAGTTGATCGTCATCAGGCTCGGCTCTTTTTCGCCGGTAAGATCGGAGACGGCGGCGGCGAGAATGGCCACGTTTTCCGCCGGGCCGCGCAGGCGGCTGTAAAGCTCGTCCTGGGCGTGCAACCAGCGCGGCGGCAGCCCGCGGGTGACCGGGTGGCTGGCGTCCGTGATTTCGACCACGAACTCGTGCTGGGGGCCGTGCGCGCCGCCTTTTCCGGCCGAGATGTCACGATAAAGCTTGCCGTCTTTGACGTAAAGCCAGGGGCCGGACTTTTCGTCGCGCCCGCCCCAGCCGCCGACGGCGATCATGCGGTTGTATTCTTCCCAGGCGCCGAAGCTGTTGTTGGCGGCATGCACGGCGACGAAACCGCCGCCGTTTTTGACGTAGTCCGCGAAGCTGGCACGAACCGCCTCTGGCCAGTCCTCGCCATTGTAATTGCTGACGACCACGTCGTAATCGGCAAAAGCGGGTTTCCATGCGGCCCAGGCCTCGGCGGGCGCGCCCTTGGGCGGGGTGGTGGAAACCGCGACGGTGAAGGCGTTGCTGCTTTCCAGGGCATGGCGCAGCACCGGGGTGGTGATCTCCCACTTGTGGTTGTTCTGGCCGTCGATGATCAGCGCGCGCAGTTTGGCCGGCGGGGTTTCCGCCAGGCTGAGCAGGCTGAACGCGGCGAGCAGGGGAAAAATGAGGGGGCGCATGGGAGCCCAGTGTGGGCTCGCAGGTCGCTGACTGTCAAGCAAGCGAATCGGTCCTTAGAACCTATCCGGCAAATGATCCAATCGAGAACGAGAGTCCAAAATGAGGACGGCATTCCGCTGTAGCCGGGAGCGGGTGTGGTGCGCGGGGACAGCCGGCCTCACAGAGGCCAGGTACAGCACAAAGGCCAGGTACAGCATTTGCCGGACAGGCTCTTAGCCTTCGCCGGGAAGAGGCTGCTCGGGGAAAGTCTCCACCCAGGGCAGGCCGTGCTCGTTGAGATCGGCCATGAAGGGATCGGGGTTGAGCTGCTCCAGGTTCCAGACGCCGGGCTGGCGGTACTCGGCGGGATTGGTGAGCAGTTGTTTGGCGGCGATCATGGCCGGTACGCCGGTGGTGTAGCTGACGCCCTGGCTGTTGGTCTCGCGGTAGCAGTCCTGATGGTCCTTGATGTTGTAAATGTAGAAGCGTTTGAACTGGCCGTCTTTGCCTTCGCCTTCGATCCAGTTGCCGATGCAGGTCTTGCCCTTGGTGTCGGAGCCGAGGGTGCCGGGTTCGGGCAGCAGGGTCTTCAAAAATTCGATCGGGATGATCTCGACTCCCTTGTGCAGCACGGGATCGATGCGGGTCATGCCGACGTTCACCAGCACCTCCATGTGTTTGATGTATTGGTCGCCAAAGGTCATCCAGAAACGCGCGCGCCGCATCGGGATGTGCTTGGTCAGGCTCTCCAGTTCCTCGTGATAAAGGCAGTAGATGTTTTTGGGGCCGATGCCGTCCGGGAAATCGAAGC
>CAZKMS010000234.1:0-5050 GCA_964553805.1 uncultured Verrucomicrobiaceae bacterium | reverse complement strand
TTCTGGGTTTGGCAGCCCAGCGCACGCACTGCACGTACCACTTGCTGCCGATGCTGGGGTTGTACGTAGAACAGGAAGAAACCACCTCCACCGGCACCCAGCAACTTGCCACCTAACGCGCCAGCCGCCAGCGCTGCCTGATAGATATCGTCGAGACGGCCATGGCTGATCGCCGAAGAAAAGCGCTTCTTCAACTGCCAGGCCTCGTCCAGGCACAGGCCAAAATCGTGCAGCTCACCACGCATCAGGTAACGGTGCATGCGCCGACACAGGGCAACACTGGCACTGAGCAGATCGGTCTGTGACGACTCTGCCTCTATTTCCTCACGTTGCAGCTCATGCAAGCGGCCGGAATCATGGGAAATGCCGGTGTCACAGAGCACCAGACAGGACTCCAGCTCATTGCGGATCGCCTCTTCCAGTCGAATCGGGTGTACCAGGTTGCGCTGGTTCTCGAACTCAATCAGGTTGAAACCACCGAAAGCTGAGGCGTATTGGTCTTGCCAACCGCCAGCGATACCGAAGCACAGGCGTTCGGCCTGGAACGCCAGTTCGGCGATTTCGTAGGTATTCCAGCGATCCTGGCGCAGTTCGTTAAACGCCGCGATGCTGGCAATGGTGGCCGCCGAGGAGCCACCTAGCCCGGAGCCGACTGGAAAGTCCGAGCGCAGATAAAGATCGAAACCGTACTTGGGTTTGATCACGGATACGATGGTCGCCAGCAGGCTCTTCTCGGCCGCAGCCAGCAGAGCCGGTAGAGAGCCGTAATGCTCTTCGCGCCCCAGATCTTCAGAAAAGATACGGATCTGTCTATCGTCACGGGGTATCAGGGTGGCATGCGCGTACAGGCCCACGGTACAGCTGAGCACGGCCGCAGGATGGTCGATAAAGAAATAGGTCAGGTCCGCGCCACCGCCACAAAAGCTCATCCGCACCGGTGCACGGGCACGGGCCAGCACGGGAACTTCAGCGCTGGCAGCCATCTGCCGGGTATAAACCTCGACCAGGCGCCCCTCGGCATCCAAGCCAGGAAGAGCGCTATGACCGAGATCGAAAGCTTTCAACAGGTCTTCACGCGGGGTTCCAAACGGCACAGCGCGAAACTCACGATTCATGCAGGCAGTCACCGGTTGGTCGGTCAGACCGCCCTGCAGCAGGTAGCGGCGCACGTCGCCATTGGTCACCACGCCGAGCAGACGCATGTCATCAGCGACGACGAAAGCAATTTGCAGGTTGCCCGACTCGATACACTTGATGGCATCGAGGATCGTCTGCTGCATGTCGATGGAGAGTTCCTTGGCCAGCAGGCTCATCGCGCGACACTCCCGTGGAAGTCTGACTTGAAAGCATCCAGAGAGTCTGGAGTACCGATGTCCACGAACGCTCCAGCATATTCGCAAGCGTACAAGCGATGCTGGCGGATCAATGATGGCAACAGGTCCTGCTCCATCGAGCAGGGGACGACTGGCATACTCTGCAGCGCATCGGCATTGAAACCATAAACACCTGCGCTCACCCAACCGGCGCCGGCTTGGCCCTTTTCCTCGAAACCGAGGACTTCGCCCAGGGCCGAGCAACGCAGACTGCCATAGCGCGAACGGTCTTCGACTTGCACCCCGACCAGCACATCGTGCTCGGCTTCCAGGGCCAAGTGATAGGCGCGCGGTTCAAGGAAGGTATCAGCGTTGAGCACCAGGTAGCGCCCATTGGGCGGCACTTCACGTAGGGCGTTCAGCACAGCACCGCCAGTACCCAGGGGGCTGTCCTCGACCACCAGTTGCAACGTCAATCTTGATTCGGCCTCCAATGCGGGCAGCAAGGCAGCCAGTTGGTCGGCGCGGTAATGCGCGCAAAGCACGCCATGGCTGATCCCGGCTGCACGCAGCTGCGCCAGCACTAGTTCTAAAAAAGGGCGGCCGTGGATATCCACCACCACCTTCTGCGAGTCCTTGATCACGCTGCGCAGGCGGGTGCCGAAGCCACCGCAGAGGATATAGGCGAGCATTAGTGCGCCCTCAGCCCGAAGAAGGTTTCCAGGCAACGTGCCGCGTGTTCCAGGTGCTCCTCTCCGAGGCCGGGCCATACGCCAATCCAGAAGGTATCGTTCATTACCTTGTCGGTTATCGGCAGTTCCCCGGAAACCCTGAAACTGCGCCCCTGCATGTAAGGCTGGCGCACCAGGTTGCCGGCGAACAGCAGACGTGTGCCAACACCCTGCGCATCCAGGTAGCGCAGCAGTTCGACGCGGCGGATGCCGCAGCCATCGCGCAGGGTCATCGGATAGCCGAACCAGGAGGGATCGCTGCCGAGCGTGGCCTGCGGCAGGATGAGGAAATCGCTGCACCCAACCAGGCGCTCGCTGAGCCAGGCGAAGTTGCGCTTGCGCGCAGCGATGAAGTCATCCACGCGGTCCATCTGTGCCAGTGCACAGGCAGCCTGCATGTCGGTGATCTTGAGGTTGTAGCCCAGGTGCGAGTAGGTGTATTTGTGGTCGTAGCCTTCCGGGAGGTCTCCCAGTTGCCAGCAGAAGCGCTTGCCGCAGGTATTGTCCTCGCCCGGCGCGCAATAACAGTCGCGGCCCCAGTCGCGGAACGACTCGATGATGCGTTTCAGCATCGGGTTGTTGGTGAACACGGCACCGCCCTCACCCATGGTGATGTGGTGCGCCGGGTAGAAGCTGAGGGTGCCGATATCGCCGAAGGTGCCGACCATCCGGCCCTGGTAGGTCGAGCCTAGGGCATCACAGCAATCCTCGATCAGCCACAGGCCGTACTTGTCGCACAGCGACCGGACCACGCTCAGGTCGAATGGGTTGCCCAGGGTGTGGGCAAGCATGATGGCCTTGGTCTTTGGCCCGATGGCCGCTTCGATCTTCGCCGGGTCGATGTTGTAGGTGGGCAACTCGACATCGACGAACACCGGCACCGCACCGAACTGCAGGATCGGATTGACAGTGGTGGGAAACCCAGCGGCGACGCCGATCACTTCATCGCCTTGCTTGATCGCCCGCTCGCCGAGGCGCGGCGAGGTCAACGCGGAAAACGCCAGCAGGTTGGCCGATGAACCGGAGTTGGTGGTGAGCACGCAGCGGCGCCCCAGGTATTTGGCCAAGCGCTTCTCGAACGCCTCGTTGAAGCGCCCGGTGGTCAGCCAGCCATCCAGCACAGCTTCGGTCATGGTCTGTAGCTCACCCGCACCGATAACCTTGCCGGAAGGCGGAACCGGGCTCTGCCCTGCTACAAATAGCTTGGGCGCCATCTGCAGCTCGGCATAGCGCCCGACCAGCTCGGCAATCTGTTGGCGCAACTGCTGCGCGGTGCTGTCACTCATTGGGTTTCGCCTTGGTGAACCGCGATCTGCTCGCGGGTAACGACATTCATGTCACGCCCATCCTGCCAAGCCAATTGCCAGTCCAGGGTATGTTTCAGGGCGGCGTCCAGCGACCAACGCGGCGACCAGTTCAGCCATTGCCGTGCCTTGCTGGAGTCCAGCGCCAACAGGCCGGCTTCATGCGGCTGGGCGTCGACGGAGATCGACCAGCGCGCCTCGCCCGGCCAGTGTTCGGCGAGGTGGCGGACCACCTCCTCCACCGTCGCGAGACCAGCGCTGTCAGGTCCGAAGTTCCAGGCTGCGGCATGCCTCTCGGGATCGCTGAGCAGTCCTTGCGCCAGTTGCAGGTAGCCCATCAGCGGATCGAGCACATGCTGCCAGGGGCGCGTCGCATGGGGGTAGCGCAGAACCACTTCCCGCCCCTCCTGCCAGGCGCGGAAAATATCCGGCACCAGGCGTTCCGGGGACCAGTCGCCGCCGCCCAGCACGTTACCGGCACGCGCCGTCGCCAGCGCCACGCCCGAAGCACGCAGGAAGGAGTCGCGGTAGCTGGCACACAGCAGTTCGACGCAAGCCTTGCTGTTGCTGTAAGGGTCGAAGCCGCCGAGGGCGTCCTGTTCCCGATAGGGCCAGGGCCATTCGCGGTTCTCGTAGCACTTGTCGGTGGTCACCACCAACACGGCGCGTACCGAGGGCGTGGCCCGCAGCGCTTCCAACAGGTTGATCGTGCCCATCACATTAGTGGCATAGGTCTCCACGGGTGCGCGATAGGACTCCCGCACCAGCGGCTGCGCGGCCAGGTGCAGCACCAGTTCCGGCTGGAACGCCTGCACGGCTGCCGTCAGCGTCTTGGCATCGCGGATATCGGCAAGGTCGCCGGCTACCTGCTGCTCCAGTTGCGCCACCTGCCACAGAGACGGCCTGGTCGCAGCCGGCAAGGCAAACCCACGCAGGTCGGCGCCCAGCTGGCGCAACCACAGCGCCAGCCAGCCGCCCTTGAAACCGGTATGCCCGGTCAGCAGGACCTTGCGCCCTTTCCAGAACGCCGGGTTCACCGCCACAGCTGCCACTCCGCCTCGCCGCTCTTCCAGCGCTCCTCCAGCAGCACGCGGTCACGCAGGGAGTCCATCGGCTGCCAGAAGCCACGGTGCAGGTGGCTCATCAACTGGCCTTCGCTGGCCAAGGTACGCATGGGCTCGAACTCCCAGGTGGTGGCATCGCCTTCGATGTAGTCGATCACCGCCGGTTCCAGTACGAAGAAGCCACCATTGATCCAGCCGCCATCACCCAGCGGTTTTTCCTGGAAGCCGCTGACCACCTGGCCTTGCACATCGAGGGCGCCGTAGCGGCCGGGCGGCTGCACCGCCGTGACTGTGGCCAGCTTGCCGTGCTGCTGGTGGAAGGCGATCAGCGCAGGAATATCGATATCGGCAACACCGTCGCCATAGGTGAAGCAGAAGGTTTCATCGCCCAGGTAGTCGCGTACGCGCTTGAGGCGCCCACCAGTGCTGGTGGCCTCGCCGGTCTCGACCAGGGTCACGCGCCAAGGCTCGGCATGGCGCTGATGGATATGCATGCGGTTTTCAGCCATGTCGAAGGTGACGTCGGACATGTGCAGGAAGTAGTTGGCGAAGTACTCCTTGATGACGTAGCCCTTGTAGCCCAGGCAGATCACGAAGTCGTTGATGCCATAGTGCGAGTAGATCTTCATGATGTGCCA
>CAZKMS010000233.1:257-5121 GCA_964553805.1 uncultured Verrucomicrobiaceae bacterium | reverse complement strand
GTGCGCCAGGGTTTTATCTCGTTTTTTTCAGCGCCCGGCCCACCGTCTGATTGCTGATGCTTTTCACCAGATGCGCTTCGGCCCAGCCGTCGAGCTTCCCGCGCGGTTCCTTGCGATGCGCCGGCCAGCCTTACCCTTCGCCCCTTTTCGCCTACCCATCAAGGCTCTTGGATCGTACCACAAGCAGCTCATTCGAGCAAATCTGAGGGTTCAAATGACAAAATCATGATGGGCAAAATCATCCGGCTCAAAAATGATTCTACCCTGCATGATTTTGTCACAAGCATTCACCCATCAACCTTGGCGGATCGCACCACTAAGCCATGCACCTTCTGTAACATCGCGCAGAATTTCTCCGCTCGGGGTGAGGGCGCGCTTCCAGCGATGTTGTGGGCTGATCTCCATTCCGGGTGCGCGCCTGAGCAAAGCAGGCAATGCCCTGTCGGCGGACCTTTTAGACTGGCCGCCGCCGCGTTTGGTTTCTCTCTGGCGATGATTCCGACGTCAAAAGCCCGCCTCCAGCCGGGTGCTGAAGCAGGCTGGCTCGGCGCAAGCTTTTCGCGTCAGTCTTGAAGAAGCCCGATTCTCACCAGTTGGTGATCCACTTGGCGCTTCGCTGCGGATCGGTTTTGACCGCAATGCTGTCTTCCTGGGTGCTTTGCTCGTCCTGGCCGTAGGACCAGAGGTCGTAAGTCGGGTTGACAGCGTTGGCCCGGCCGCCCTTGGTGTATTGCATCGGTTTGCGGAAGCCATCGATGACATAATACCGCCCGCCGACTTGCAGCCACATTTCCTTGGGCATGTCGGTCATCATCATGTTGCGCGCCTCGGCATCGTCGATGTTGCCATCGGAGCCGCGGCCACCGCCGGTGGCGAGGTCGATGGCGCTGGTGCCATCGCCACTCATGGCTTGATAAAGCATCTCGGCCCCACCCGCCTTGTAGTTGACGTTGTTGAATTGGGCGGTGCCGTCGGGGGAGGAGGGGGCGGGAAACTCGCCAAACTCGGTGTGGTACTTTTCCAGACCGGCCATGATGGCGGCCTGGGTGGCGGAGGTGCGGTTGCGCGCGGCCGCCGTGGTGGCGTAACTGAAGGCGCCGATGGTGAGGGAGGCGAGCAGGGCGATGATGGCAATCACGACCAGAAGCTCAATCAACGTGAAGCCGGAATGACGACGCGCGGAGGAGTGTATGTACATGGTATTCGAATTTTAGCAGTTCGGAGCCCGCATAGCGAGCTTTTCTTTGCGCTTCTGGCTCTCACCTCAGGTTGGAGGCGGACGGGGACTAACCCGCCGCGCCTTGGCTGAGGCCCTGGATGACCTGGATCAGCGGCAGGAAGAGCGCCATGACGATGACGCCGACGACGAGGGCCAGCATGACGATCATGAGCGGCTCCAGCATCGAGGTCAGGGCGGAAACGGAGTTGTCCACTTCGTCCTCATAGACGTCGGCGATCTTGAGCAGCATCTCGGGGAGCTGGCCGGTTTCCTCGCCGACATCCACCATGGAAATGACCATGGGCGGGAAGACACCGCTGCCTTCGAGCGGACCGACCATCGACTCACCTTCCTTGACGGCATCGTGGACTTTGGTGATGGCGTCCGAGACAATGACGTTGCCCGCGGTTTCCTTGGTGATGTTGAGCGCCTGCAGGATCGGCACGCCGGAGGTGACGAGGGTGCCGAGGGTGCGGGTGAAGCGGGAGATGGCGGTCTTGCGCTGCACGTCTCCAAACAGGGGCATTTTGAGCTTCATGCGGTCGATGGTCTGGCGGCCGCCTTTGGTGTTGGAAAAGGCTTTCCAGGAGACGTAGAGGACGGCGCAGACGATGAGGATGTACCAGATGTTGTCGCCCATCCAGCGGGAGAAGCCGATGACGGCCTTGGTGAGGCCGGGGAGCTTGTCCTTGGAGCCGAGCATGTCCTCGAAAATCTGCTCGAAGCGGGGCACGATGACGAGCATGAGGAAGACCATGATCGCTACGGCGATGAACATGACGATGATGGGGTAAACCATCGCCGCCACGATCTTGTTTTTGAGCTTCTGCGCCTTTTCCTGGTATTCGGCAAGGCGGTTGAGCACGATTTCAAGCACCCCGCCGAGCTCGCCGGCCTTGACCATGTTGACGTAGAGCTTGTTGAAGACCTTCGGGAACTGGGAAAGGCTCTCGGAGAAGGTGGAGCCGGTCTGCACGTTGTCGGCGATGGTGTTGACCGCGCGCTTCATTTGCGGGTTCGGCTCCTGGCGGCCAAGCACGGTGAGGCCGCGCAGCAGGGGCAACCCCGAGTCGATGAGGGTGGCGAGCTGGCGCGTGAAAATCATCAGCGTCTTGCCTTTGACCTTGAGGGCGCCAGGCGCGCCACCGGCCGCCGTTTTGCCCTTGGACTTGCCGCCGGTGCGCTGCTTTTTCTTGATGGCAGAGACATCTCCTTTGCCCTCTTGAACGACCTGCGTGGGGTAGAGCTGGCTTTGCCGGAGCTGGTTGATGGCGTCGCTGTCTGAGGCGGCTTCAATGACGCCGGCGGTTTCCTGGCCGTTTTGATCGAGAGCAATGTAGTGGAACTTCGGCATAAAAGGAGAATTTCGTAGAGTCGGTCGATTTTCCGGTGGAGATTAGCGGGATGGCGTTGCCCCTGTCCACCAAGAAATGCGGGCGGGAGGGGACAAAAGCGTCTTCTTGCGAGCTTAAGTGTATTTGAGGACTTCCTCGACGGTGGTTTCGCCGTCGTAGATGTTGCGCAAACCATCGTCACGCAAGCTGACCATGCCGAGCTCGATGGCCTTCTGTTTGAGGACGAGGGTGGGCGCCTTTTCGATGATGAGATCGCGCAACGGGTCGGTGATGTCCATCAGCTCGTAGATGCCCTTGCGGCCTTTGTAGCCGTTGCCACCGCAGGTGGAGCAGCCGGAACCGGTGTAGAATTGCTTGCCTGCCAAGTCGGTGGCGGAGACACCGAGTTGATTGAGGATGGACTGGCTGGGCTCATACGGGGCGCGGCAGACCTTGCAGATGGTGCGCAGCAGGCGCTGGGCAAGCACGCCCTCCAATGTGGCGGAAACCAGGAAAGGCTCGACGCCCATGTCCACCAGGCGGGTGACGGCGCCGGCGGCGTCGTTGGTGTGGAGGGTGGAGAGCACCAAGTGACCGGTGAGGGAGGCCTGGATGGCGATTTGGGCGGTTTCAACGTCGCGCATCTCACCCACCATGATGCGGTCCGGATCCTGACGCAGGAAGGCGCGCAGCGCTTTGGCAAAGGTGAGGCCGACGGCCTCGTTCACCGGCACCTGCATGATGCCGTCCAGCTCGTATTCGACCGGATCCTCGGCGGTGAGCAGCTTGCTGTCCACGGTGTTGATCTTGCGCAGCGCGGCGTAGAGGGTGGTGGTCTTGCCGGCGCCCGTGGGACCGGTGACGATGAAGATGCCGTTCGGCTTTTGGATCGTCTCCTCGATGTAGTCGCGCAGGAAGGGCGGCATGCCGAGATCGGAAAGCTCAAGCTGAATGGAGGAGCGGTCGAGCACGCGCAGCACCACCGACTCGCCGTGCTGGGTGGGCAGCGAGTTGACGCGCATGTCCACGGGTTTGCCGTTGACCACGGTCATGATGCGGCCGTCCTGAGGGATTCGGCGCTCGGCGATGTTCATGTTCGCCATGACCTTGATGCGGGAGATCACCGGATTGGCCAGGTGAACTGGCGGCGGGGCCATTTCATAAAGGGCGCCGTCCACGCGGTAGCGGATTTTGAACTCGGTCTCGAAGGGCTCGAAGTGAATGTCGGAGGCGCGCTCCTTGATGGCCTGGGTCATCACCAGGTCCACAAATTTCACGATGGGCGCGGAGTTCGCCTCGGCTTCAGGATTGTCGCTGCTTTGCGTGGCGAGCTGGCCAAAAATCTCCTCCACGGAGGGCATGCCGGTGCCGTAGTGCTTGTCGATCAGGGCCTGGACCTGGCTCAGGCGCGCCACCACCGGCACGATGTTTTTGCCGAGGCTGAAGCGCAGATCTTCGACGAGTTGCGGGTTGAGCGGATCGGTGAAGGCCACGTGCAGGCCCTGGGCATCGAGCGTGATGGGGAAGGCGCCATAAAGCCGCGCCATGCCCTTCGGAATGAGCTGCACCACGGAAGGCGGCGGCTCGAAGTCGGTGAGGTCGAAGTGCTCGGCGCCAAGCTCCTCGGCAACGACGGCCCAAAATTCATCCTCGTTGTTGAAGATGGTCCAGTCGATCAGGATCTGAACGGGCGTCTTGCCGTTCGTGAGCATGTCCTGGACCAGGTCGTAGGATTGGCCGCTGTCGACGATGCCGCGGGCTTCAAGCATGTCCACTACGTTTTGGGGTGTCATGGGCGGGGGAGGGTCAAGGGGTCAGAAATTCAGAAGAGGGTCAAGCAATGGGGAAGGGGATCAATCGGCGTCGGACATGGTGGCTTCGATGACCTCGTCGGCGGTGGTCATGCCGGCGAGCACCTTGCGGATGCCGTCCTCGCGCAGGGTGCGCATGCCGAGCTGGCGGGCACGGCGGCGCAACTGCGGGGTGGTGAGCTGCTCATTGATCATGCCGCGCACTTCGTCGTCGATTTCCAAAATTTCGGCGATGACCATGCGGCCGCGATAGCCGCGATGGTTGCACTTGTTGCAGCCCTCTGGCGCCATGATGTTGGCGCTCATCATCTGGGAGGCTTCGAGGCCGAGGGAGCGCAGTTCGTTGTCGCTGAGCGCGCCGGGGCTTTTGCATGCGGGGCAGAGTTTGCGCACCAGCCGCTGGGCCAGGATGCCGCGGACCGCGGATGCGGAGAGGAAGGGTTTGACGCCAATGTCAGTCAGACGCGCCACGGCGCCAGGGGCGTCGTTGGTGTGCAGGG
>CAZKMS010000233.1:0-247 GCA_964553805.1 uncultured Verrucomicrobiaceae bacterium | reverse complement strand
TGGCGATCGAGGCGGTCTCCAAGTCACGAATTTCCCCGATCATGATGATGTTCGGCGCCTGGCGCAGGATGGCGCGCAGGGCGGCGCCGAAGGTCATGCCGATGTCCTCCTTCACCATCACCTGGTTGATGCCGGCCAGCTCGTATTCGACCGGGTCTTCGACCGTGATGATTTTGCGGTCGGGGCGGTTGATGAAGTTGAGGCAGGCGTAAAGGGTGGTGGTCTTGCCGGAGCCGGTGGGGCCGGT
>CAZKMS010000232.1:0-5202 GCA_964553805.1 uncultured Verrucomicrobiaceae bacterium | reverse complement strand
TTGTCCATACAGAGGGAGAATGCCGTGGAATCCATGACGGCGAGCCGCCGGGTGAGCGCCTCGTTGTAGGTGATCCGGTCGTAGCGGGTGGCGCTCGGGTCTTTGGCGGGATCGGCGGTGTAGATGCCGTCGACCTTGGTCGCTTTGAGGATGACTTCCGCGCCGATCTCGCCGGCCCGCAGCGCGGCGGTGGTGTCGGTGGAGAAAAACGGGTTGCCGGTGCCGGCGGCAAAGATGACGACACGGCCCAGCTCCAGGTGGCGCATGGCTTTGCGGCGGATGAACGGCTCGGCGACGTTGTCCATCTTGATCGCGCTCTGCACCCGGGTCGGCACGTCGAGCGCCTCCAGCATGCTCTGCACCGCCAGCGCGTTCATCACCGTGGCCAGCATGCCCATGTAGTCAGCCGTGGCGCGCTCCATGCCGCGGTTGCTGGCGGCGACGCCGCGCCAGAAGTTGCCGCCGCCCACCACCACCGCGATTTCAAGCCCGGTCTGGTGCGCCTGTTTGATCTGGGTGGCGATGTCTTCGACGATGGGCGGAGAGATGTTGTCGGCGCTGCCGGGCTCGCGCAGAGCCTCGCCGCTCAACTTCAACAACACCCGACGGAACGGTTTTCGGCCTGATAAATCACCCATGCAACGCTTTGATTGCGCCCATCAAACATGATTCGGCGGGTCTTGCAAAGCATTTATCCGGGCGCGCCGAAAAGGCAGGTCGAGCAGCGTGTAAAGCAGCGCCGCCACCGCCAGCAGCGCGGCCAGATACCAGGGCCACGGGCCGAGGTGGTCGATCAAACTCGCCACCGGCGGCGGCTCGCAAACGAAGCCGTAGTTGGTGCCGAGCGCCGCGTTCACCGCCCCCGCCAGCAGGGCGTAGGCGGCGGTGAAAAGCACCATCCGTCCTGGCGCGCCGGCACGCGGCTGAAACCGCAAGCCGAGGACCAGATGCAGCGCCGCCGCCACCACACCGCCGTGCCAGAGGAAAAAGAAGAAGTAACCCACGGCCGGGAAGTCCGCCTCCAGGTTCGGCGTGATGAGGCCCTGCAGCGTGCCGGCTAGGCCGAAGAAGTAGGCGATCTCGCAGAGCAGCGGACGCGGCCGCCACAGGGCCAGGCCGCCGCAGACCGCCGCGACATCGCAGTAATGCAGCGGCAGCCCGTTTTGCAGCGTCAGGGTGCCCAGGCTGAGGTGGTGCAGCACGGACACCGGCCACAGCGCCAGCAGCAGCGTGCCGAGCAGGCGCTCCGCAACGATGGCAAAAGGACTCTGCCCGCGCCGCAGCCCGATCAGCAACGCGACCGCCGCCGCCGTCACCAGCAGCGCGGCAAGGTGGGAGGCGGCGTAGGCTTGGAACGGGGCGGGCATCTTGGCGGGAGTTGCCGATTGTCCCCGCCCGCGCCGCGAAAGCCAATCCGTTTTTCACCCGGAAAAGACTTGCCAGCCGCGCGGCCTCTCCCTTCAATCGGCACGGCATTCCCCTCCCATGAGTTCTCCCTCCGACCGCGCTCCGTCCGCCGCCCAGGACATGAAACTGTTCTGGGCCTGTTTCATCGCCCTCGTCGCCACCTCCTTCGTGTTCGGCGTGCGCGCCAACACCATTGGCGAGTTGCAAAGCTCCTTCAACCTCTCCGAATCCGAGAAGGGCGCGATCAACGGCGCCGGCATGTGGCCCTTCGCCTTGAGCATCATCTTCTTCAGCCTCATCATCGACAAGATCGGCTACAAGCTCGTCGCCATCTTCGCCGTCGTCTGCCACCTCGTCTCCCTTGTGCTCACCCTGCGCGCCTCCGGCTTTCACGACTTCTATTACAGCACCCTCCTCGTCGCCGTCGCCAACGGCACCGTCGAATCCTTCATCAACCCCGTCGTCGCCACCGCCTTCCACAAGGAGAAATCCAAGTGGTTGAACATCCTGCACGCCGGCTGGCCCGCCGGCCTCGCGCTCGGCGCCCTCTTCTGCGCCCTGCTGCCGGACACCAAGCTCTTCTTCACCGAAGTCTGGCAGTTCCGCTTCGCCCTCTGCTTCATCCCCGTCGCCCTTTACGGCTGGCTCATCCTGGCGCGCACCTTCCCGGTCAATGAGCGCGTCGCCGCCGGCGTCAGTTACCGCGACATGCTGCGCGAAGTCGGCGGCATCGGCTTTTTCATCATCGGCGCCCTGGTGTATTCCGCCTTGATGCAGTTGCTCGGCCGCGAAGCCACCCTGCCATCCTCCCTGCTCGTCGGCGCCGGCCTCGGCGTCATCGCCGGGCTGTACACCGGCTCGTTGGGGAACTGGCTCTTCCTCCTTGTGCTCGCCACCATCGGCCCCCTCGCCACCACCGAGCTGGGCACCGACGGCTGGATGCCCGAGCTGCTGAAGCTCAGCGGCCCCGATTTCCCGAACTTCGCCACCTGGGTCTTCGTTTATGTCTCCGTCATCATGACCGTCCTGCGCTTCTACGCCGGGCCCATCGTGCACAAATTCTCCCCCATCGGCCTGCTCGTGTTGAGCGCCGCCGTCGCCGTCACCGGCCTGCTGCTGCTCTCCAAATCCACCGGCTGGGCCATCGTTGCTGCCGCCACCGTTTACGCCCTCGGCAAGACCTTCCTCTGGTCCACCACCCTCGGCCTCACCTCCGAGCAGTTCCCGAAAGGCGGCGCGCTCACCTTGAACGGCGTCTCCGCCGTCGGCGTGCTGTTCCTGGGCGTGCTGGGCAGCCCCTACATCGGCTATCAGCAGGACCTGGACATGGACCAGCGGCTCAGCGCGCCGGAGCACGCCGCGCTGTACCAGCGCGTCAAGGGCGAGCCCGTCTCCGGCTTGTTCGGCGCCGCCCCGGCGCTGAACCAGGACAAGATCAAGACCCTGCCCGAGCCGGAGCAAAAGCAGCTTCAGAGCGTGCAGGCCGCCAGCAAGCGCAGCGTCTTCACCACCATCGCCATCCTGCCCGCCTTCATGCTGCTCTGCTACCTCTTCATGTTCTTCTGGTTCCGCGCCCGCGGCGGCTACCGCCCCGTGGAGCTGGCAGGCGGCGGGCACTGAGGCGCGCACCACATCCGCTCTGGCAGCAGCAGCAGTGAAAGCCGGGGCGAGGGATTCTCGTCAAACAGCAGCTTCATGCGGGACGACGTTCAGGCAAGAATTTTTGAGCAAATTGGAGGTGATTGAAAGGGTGAGTCTTGAATCCTTTGCATCACCTCTTTGAGGATGAAGACTCCGATTTCTGAGGCCGTGCTTTTTGCCCTGATTGAGGTCTGGCGTGCCAAAGTACTCGATCTCCCACGAATGCCGTGGAATTCGTGCGGCAGGCATTCATATCGATCTGAATCGCCGGCAGTCCCATGATGTTCACCACCGGGACTTCATGAAATTCGAATGACTTCTCAGCACCTCGAACAATTCGAAAAACGTTCTGACTGTAAATAAGATCAAACTGACAATCACTGAAGCAGTCGATGCCAACAATGCCATCCATCTCCATTCCGGTAAAGCCGCGCATTCGGTTCAAATTCTGGATTCCAGCACTATGAACGATGAGGGCATGGTCACCAATTTTTGCACCGGAGCAGCTATAAAATTCAACTGGAGTTGATATTCCAGTAATTGTAACTTGTGTATCCTCGCCGATTTTTTTCTCCCAATAGAGATTGATATTACTCAGATAAGAAAATGTCTTTTCCAGCTAAATGCAGCATCATGTCCAGTTTCTCACCACCAATGGTCATTGGAATGAGAATCGGTGACGGGTAAGGCATGAGAGGACCTTCATAAATCACCACTTTTTCTGCATTTAACCGAATGCTCAATAGTGAAATGCCTATCAAGATAAAAAAAGGCGGATTTCATATAAGGCGCTGTCGTTAGTTTGTTCCGAAAACGTTGCAATGCATCATTCCTCTCGCTTCTTGTTGAGGCAGCCTCATGCCACCAGATCGTAGCCGCGCCAGTCCTTGACCGTCACCTCGGCGAATTCGCCGACGGGCAGGCTCTTGTCCACGAAGACGGTGGTGTCGATGTCCGGCGCGTCGATGGCGGAGCGGGCGACTCCGGGTTCCTCCACCAGGACGCGCACCGTGCGGCCCATCTGCGTGGTGTTGAAGTGCTCGACGCCGCGCTGGATGGCGCGCATGGCCTCGTTCCAGCGCGCTTTGCGCGTCATGTGATGGAGGTGGCCCTCCATCTTGTCGGCGCGGGTGCCTTCCTCGCGTGAGTAATTGAAGACTCCGGCGCGCTCGAAGCGGCTGTCCTCGATGAACTGGATCAGCTCGTTGAAATCCGCCTCGGTCTCGCCGGGAAAACCGACGATGAAGGTGGTGCGGATGGCGATGTCCGGAATGCCGGCGCGGATGCGTTTCAACAGATCGCGGATGTAGGCGCCGTCGGTCTCGCGCCGCATCAGGCCGAGCATGTGGTCGCTGATGTGCTGCAGCGGCATGTCGATGTAACGGGCCACCTTGGGGCTTTCGGCGATGGCCTGGATGAGGTCGTCGCTCCAGTGCGCCGGGTGGGTGTAGAGCAGGCGGATCCAGAAGTCGCCCTCAATCTCATTGAGCGCGCGGATCAGGGTGGAAAGCGACTCGCCCTTGCTGGAGTCCACGCCGCTGCGCGGTTTCGGCCGTTCCTCGGTCCACTTGTCCATGCCGAAGTAGGTCGTGTCTTGGGAGATCAGGTTGATCTCCTTGACCCCGGCGGTGACCAGCTCGCGCGCCTCCTTGACAATGCTTTCCTGGGTCCGGCTGCGGTGTCGGCCGCGGATTTGCGGGATGATGCAGAAGGAGCAGGGGTGGTTGCAGCCCTCGGCGATCTTGATGTAGGCGGAGTGCTTCGGGGTCAGCCGGAAACGCGGGGTGTCGTAGTCGGGGATGTACTTTGGCTGGCGGGTGACGAGGTTTTCCTGATGCGCTGGCGTGCCGACCAAGCCCTGAATGATGGGCGCCACCTGGGTGATCTGGTCGAGGCCGATGAAGGCATCCACGTCCGGCATCAGGTTGGGCAGCTCCTCGCGGAAGCGCTGGGACAGGCAGCCAGCGACGATGATTTTTTGCTTCTTCTGCTTTTTCGATCCCTCGCGCGCATCGACGGCGTCGTGAATGGCGCCGATGGACTCCTTCTTCGCCATGTCGATGAAGGAGCAGGTGTTGATGATGAGCACGTCCGCCAGCTCCGCCTCCGGGGTCATGGTCATGCCCGCCTGCTGGAGGTGGCCGACCATGATTT
>CAZKMS010000231.1:0-5212 GCA_964553805.1 uncultured Verrucomicrobiaceae bacterium | reverse complement strand
CTTTTCGCCCTGCGTTTTGATGAGGGCGAGGCCTTGGGCGTAGCTGATGATCTTGGAGGCGTAGAGGGCGTCGTGGACTTTTTTGACGAGCTCGGCTTTGTCGCCGGTGATGTTCGGAGTGGGGCCGGTGAGCTCTTTGCTGGCGGCGACGCGCTCTTTCTTTTTGCTGGAGAGGATGCGGGCCTCGACGGCGGCGTTGATGGTGCTGATGACGATGCGTTTTCAGCGGCGTTGAGCAGGGTCCACTGGCCGGTGCCTTTCTGCCCGGCTTTGTCCACGATGAGTTCGACGATGGGTTTGCCGGTCTCAGGATCTTTTTGTTCCAGGGCTTTGCCGGTGATCTGGATGAGGTAGCTGAGGAGGTCGCCTTCGTTCCATTCGTTGAAGATGGCGGCCATTTCGTCGGTGCTGAAGCCGGCGGCTTTGAAGAGGTTGTAGGCTTCGCAGATGAGCTGCATGTCGCCATACTCGATGCCGTTGTGGATCATCTTCACGTAGTGGCCGGCGCCGCCGGGGCCGATGTGGATGACGCAGGGCTCGCCATCGATTTTGGCGGCGATGCTCTCGAAGATGGGCTTCATGACCTCCCAGGTGGACGGCGGGCCGCCGGGCATGATGGAGGGGCCTTTGCGCGCGCCTTCCTCGCCGCCGGAGACACCGGCGCCGATGAAACGGAGGCCTTTTTCGGAAAGGCAGGCGTCGCGGCGCTCGGTGGTCTGGTAGTAGCTGTTGCCGCCGTCGATGATGATGTCGTCTTTTTCGAGGAGGGGGATCAATTGCTCGATGACGGCGTCGACGGCGTCGCGGTCGCTGTCCTTGACGGCGCTGGACTTGACCATGATCTGAATTTTCCGCGGGGTGGCCAGGGATTGCACGAACTCCTCCAGGGTGTGGGTGCCGACGAGGTTCTTGCCGGGGTGCTTGGCGATGAACTCGTCGGTGGTGGTGGTGGTGCGGTTAAAGACGCTGACCTGGAAGCCGCGGCTTTCCACGTTCAACACCAGGTTCTGGCCCATGACGGCGAGGCCGATCAATCCAAAGTCACTCTTTTTGCTCATGTTTTTTCTGTCGGGGGGGTGCGTTTTTCAGATCCCGGCGGCGCAGGCTAAAGCCCGGCGCGGGAGGGAGTCATACCCGCCCCGAGCCGGGACGCAAAGGGGATTTTCCTCATCGATGGGATGAACCGGACGGGGGCGGCGGCGTGCGCCAGCCGTTTGGGCAAGGTTCTGGATCAATCGGCGGCGGCGGGCAGGTCCGACTGCGATTGCAGCCAGGCCGCGTAGTCGCTTTCGCTCATTTCACCCGCGGCGAGAGCGAGTGTGCGCAGCGCGGCATCCGGTGAATGATGAGGCTGCATGAGAGTGGCCACTGCCATTGAACTTGGAGATCGACAGCGCGAACAACTCGTCTCATTGAGCCGAAGTCAGAAGTCCTCCGTTTGTCTGGCACAGCGAGCCAACATTGTTCTGCTTGCTGCGGATGGAATGCAGAACCTTCAAATCGCCAGCCAGCTTGGCATGAGCCGTTTCAAAGTTTCCCGCTGGCGGGAGCGATATGCCGCGCAAGGTTTGGCTGGCATCGAGAAAGATGCTCTCAGACCGGGGCGAAAGCCCAAGCTCTCCGCAGCCAAACGTCGTCAGATCGTGCGCATGACTCTCGAAGAGAAGCCCGCCAATGCCACGCACTGGAGCCCAGATCGCATGGCTGGGGTTGCGGCAGTCAGCGCCTCCACGGTGGGCCGCATCTGGCGTGAGCACGGCATCAAGCCGCATCGGGTCAAGACTTTCAAGCTGTCCAATGACAAGCGTTTCGTGGAAAAGCTCGAGGACATTGCAGGCTTGTAGCTCAATCCCCCTGAGCATGCCATCGTGCTCTCGTGCGATGAGAAAAGCCAGATTGATGTCGCTGCCGCTCCACCCCTGCGGGGCAGCCTGCGGCTGTCTGTCTCGCTCCGCTCGGCTCAGGCTCTGGACCCGCACGCAGCCTGGCCTGCCTTTGAAGAAGGGCCGCTGTGCGACCATGACGCACGACTACAAACGCAATGGCACCACCTCGCTGTTCGCCGCGCTCAACATCGCCGACGGCCGCGTCATCGGCGACTGCCTGAAGAAGCACCGCCATCAGGAGTGGATTCGGTTTCTGAACCTCATCCGCAGGACGATCCCCGCAGGCAAAGACGTTCATATCGTCTGCGACAATGATTCCCACGTTTCGGAGAGCCTTGTTGTAAGTCCCGTTGTAAACGCGCCTCTTCCAGGATTGTAATTCCTTGATTTTCAATATGGAGGCGAGGGCGGGAATCGAACCCGCGCATACCGGTTTTGCAAACCAGTGCATTACCACTTTGCTACCTCGCCGGACGCTTGCGCGAAGCGGGCAAACTAGCGTGGCCGGGGCTGCTGTCAACACGTCGTGCGGTGCGGCGGTGCACAAAAACCCTTCTTCCTTGCATTGCTCCGCGGATGCGCTAACGGCTGACCGTTTGCTCTGACCACTTGATGAAGGCCCTTTTAGTTCTTGAAGACGGACGCGCGTTTGAAGGCGAGTCCTTTGGCGCGCCCGTGACCGCCGCCGGCGAGGTCTGTTTCAACACCTCCATGACCGGTTACCAGGAAGTGCTGACGGATCCGTCCTACCGCGGCCAAATCGTCACCATGACCTACCCGATGATCGGGAACTACGGGGTCAACGAACTGGATCCCGAGAGCGCGGAGCCCCATGTGCGCGGTTTTGTCATCGAGGAGCTGTGCGAGACGCCCAGCAATTGGCGCGCCACCGGCTCGCTGGACGACTACCTCAAGCGCTCGAACATTCCCGGCATTCAGGGCATCGACACCCGTGCGCTGACCAAACACCTGCGCACCGCTGGTGCCATGCGCGGCATCATCACCAACGAGCTCGATGGCGAAAAAGCCCTGGCCGCCGCCCGTGCCAGCGCGCCGATGGAAGGCTCCGACTTTGTCAGCGAGGTCACCACCCGCGATGCGTACACCTGGGATCCGGAAGATCAGGACAGCCGCGAGTGGGGCATCCCCAATCCCTCGCAGAAATCGCTCGGTGGCGATGAAGGCTTGTTTCGCGCCCTGCCGGAAGCGAAATACCGCATTGTCGCCTATGATTTTGGCATCAAACGCAACATCCTGCGTTGCCTGCGCCAGCAGGGGTTTCGGGTGGATGTGGTGCCTGCGCACACCACGGCGGAGGAGGTGCTGAAGCGCAATCCGGACGGGGTCTTTCTTTCCAACGGTCCTGGCGATCCGGCCGCGCTCGGCCACATCCATCAGGAGATCAACCAGTTGATGGGCCGCAAGCCCGTCTTTGGCATCTGCCTGGGGCATCAAATCCTTGGCCACGCCTATGGCGGCCGCACGTTCAAGCTCAAGTTCGGCCATCGCGGCGGCAACCAGCCGGTCAAAGACCTGCGCACCGGCCAGGTCGCCATCACCAGCCAGAACCACGGATTCGCCATCGATCCCGCCAGCCTGCCGTCGAATGTTGAGGTCACCCACATCAACCTGAACGATGGCACCGTCGAGGGCATGCGGCACCGCGAGCACCCCGTGCTCAGCGTGCAATACCACCCGGAGGCCGCCCCGGGACCCAACGACGCCAAGTATTTTTTCGCTGAGTTCGCCAAACTCATTGAACAAGCGCGCTAAAATCGCTAAAAAATCGCATTCTATGGCCAGGATCCACTACACCACCCCCGAAGGCGCCACCGGCGAAGCCGAACTTACCGCTGAGTCCATGACTGTCGGCCGCGCCGACGACAACGCCATCGTCATCCCAGACGGCTCTGTCTCCAGTCACCACGGCGAACTCGTTTTTGACGGCGCGGACTGGATTTTCACGGACGTCGGTTCCACCAACGGCACCAAGGTGCAGGGTGAGCGCGTCGAGCAGATCTCGCTCAGCCAGAACCCGAATTTCACCCTGGGTTCAGTGGATTGCGTGTTCACCGGTGATGGGGGTGGGGAAGAGACGGCAGCCGCTTACTCCGCGGGTCTCTCTGCCGCTTCGCACAGCGCGGAAGGCTACGGCGCGCTGGCCTACGACGGCAGTCTGCGCACGGGTTTCGGTCCGAAGGCCAAGCAAAAGAAGGGCGGCGCCGGCTTGATGCTGTTCGGCGTTCTCGGCCTGATCGCTTGCGGCGTGGCCGTCTTTTTATTCTCCGGCATGAGCGCCTGAAGCAGGCTCCGCCCAAGCGGCCGGAGCTTGACGCCGCCCACGCGGGCGGCGTTGTTGCCGCTTTTCCCTCTCATTCACTAACTCTCTCACGGGGTGTCCGCCCCGCTCCTGTTTATTCCATGTCCAATACCATCGTTGTCGGCGCCCAGTGGGGTGATGAAGGCAAAGGCAAAATTGTCGATTACCTCACCGAAGGCACCGATATCGTCGTGCGCGCCGCGGGCGGCAACAACGCTGGCCACACCGTCATCAACGGTGGTGAAAAATACATCCTCCATCTCATCCCGTCAGGCATCCTGTGGAGGGACAAGCTTTGTGTCATCGGCAACGGCGTGGTGATGGACCCGCTTGGGTTGATCGAGGAAATCACCAAGCTGCGCGGCCAGGGCGTCGTCATCGAGCCGGAGAACTTGCTCATCGCGGAGACCTGCCACCTCGTGATGCCGTATCACAAGGCTTTGGACAAGGCGCGTGAAACGCGGCGCGGCGACAAAAAAATTGGCACCACGGGTCGTGGCATCGGCCCGGCCTATGCGGACAAGGTGGAGCGCTCCGGTTTGCGGGCGATTCTGCTGACGCGTCCGGAGGAGCTGGCGGCGGAAATCCGGCATCGTGTGGCCGAGCACAATCCGTTCCTGAAAGAGAATGGCATTTCCGAGGAAAACGCCGACGAAATGGTGGAAAAGGTGCTGGCTGCCGCGGCTGTGCTGGCGCCGCATGTCACCAACACCACCGTCCGCCTGCACGAGGCCATCCGCGCCGGCAGCAAACTGCTGTTTGAGGGCGCTCAGGGCACCTATCTTGACATCGACCACGGCACTTACCCCTTTGTCACCTCGTCCAACACCACCGCCGGCGGCGCCTGCACGGGCTCCGGTGTGCCGCCGCGCTTGATCGACAAGGTCGTCGCCGTCGCCAAGGCCTACACCACCCGCGTCGGTTCCGGCCCCTTCACCACTGAAGATGACGCCATCAGCGACATGCTGCACAACATGGGCCGCGAATTCGGCGCCACCACCGGCCG
>CAZKMS010000230.1:0-5599 GCA_964553805.1 uncultured Verrucomicrobiaceae bacterium | reverse complement strand
CGACCCCGCCCGCATCGCCATCGTCGGCGCCTGCGTCGCCGGCGGCTACGCCCTCATCGGCGCGATTTTGACCCAGTTCCTGCCCGAGCCAAAGCCCGAGGACGCCGCAGACTGACCCCGCCGGGTGGTGCCGCCGCCCGCTCCGAATCAAAACCGCAGCGTCGCCGCGATCTGCACCAGGTCGGACTGCGGCGCCGCCCCGGTCTCCTCCGCGAAGCCGCCGGGGAAAAAGTGCGCGTAGCACAGATCCAGGTCAAAGTTTTCCGCCACCTGCCAGACCACGCGGACGTCCGTCTCCTGGCCGACAAAAGCCCCGCTGCCGCCGCTGCGGTCCAGCCGCAGCCCGCGCACCCAGGCATCGCTCTCGCTCGCCAGCCAGACCGCCCGGTGCATCAGCTCGCACCGCAGCTTCCCGGCCGGTTGGAAGCTCAGGTGCAGCGCCGGGTTCACCAAGTTCTGCCAGGCGAAGTAACCGCTGTAGCCATACAAAGCAAAGGTCGCCCCGTAGAGCGGATCGAAGCGCTCATTGCGGCCGTCGCCCCCCGCATCGTCCCCGCTGGCGTAGTTCAGCCACAGCGCCAGGCGCGGTTTCCAGGCCGTGGCAAAAGTCCGCCCCACCTCCGCGTGCGCCGCCCAGGCACGATGCCTCTCCCCCAGCGTCTCCCCCCACTGGCCCGCCACACTCAAGTCGTAGTCCCAAGCCAGCTGCCGCCCCCAGCAGCCGTAAGCGTGCAGCCCCAGCGTGTGCAAATCCCGCCGCACCGGCAGCAGCCCGCGCAGGTCCTCCTGGTCCAGCCACAGCCAGTAAGGCTCCAGCACCACATGCGGCGACCAGCCGCGCCAGAAACCCGCCAGCCCGTAGAGCCGCGCATGGTCCGAAGACTCGTCAAAGTCCTCGATGTAGCGGTCAACCGGTCGCGTCGCGATCGCCTCCAGCTCCCACGGCCCCGTCTCCTCCCCCAGCCGCAGGCGCAGCCCGTCAAAAGCGCTGATCGCATTGCGGTTGCGATTGCGCGCGATCAACCGCCGGTCCACCCAGTCAAACGCCATGCGGCCAAAGCTCAGCCGCAGCGGCGCGCCCGCCACCGCCTCAAAATAAAGCTGCAGATAAGCCTGCAGCACCTCCAGCTCGTTCTCGATCGCCGGCAGGTCGATCCGGTCACTGAAAAAACGCCGCGAATCCTCCAGCTCCAGCCCCAGCCGCAGCGGGTCCAGCCCCTCCCTCACCCCCAGGAACAGCAGGTTCCGCGTCACCAGCGCATTATCGCTGATCAGGCCCGGGTAGCTGTAGTCATGCCAGCGCCGCTCGTAGCGCGTCCGCGACTCCAGGCCAAAGTCCAGCCAGCTCCCCGCCCCGCCCCACTCATGCGCGTAATCCGGCGTCTCCGCGATGCGGTTCGCCGCCACACTGCGCGTCGTCACCGGCAGCGGCCCCCCCTCCCCAGCCCCTGACACCGGCTGCACCCAGGCACAGACCAGCAGCGGCAGGCCCAGCCCGCGCGCTCGAAGGGACAGCAGTTCATGCATCCCCACTCATGCACCAAAGCCCCGGCCATTGCCAGCGCCCAGGCACCCCCTCACTCCGCCCCCGTCTCCGCGATGCAGTACACCGTCCGCGCCGAGCGCAGAAAAAGCTCCCCATCGCAGATCGCCGGCGTCGCACTGTGATCCGACGTGTCACCCTCGATGCGGTTCCGCCCCGCCAGCTCGAATTTCTCTCCCAGCTTCACCACCAGCACCTCCCCCCGCCGGCTCACATGGTAAAGATAACCCCCCGCCGCCACCGGCGACGCGTAATCCTGCCCGCTCATCCCCCCGCGCCGCCCGTAGCTGCCGCCCCCGGTGCTGGATGCAGCCGCCGCGCCGCTCACCGTCGGCAGCCGCTCCGTGTACACATCCTCCCCCGTCGCCGCATCCCGGCACGCCGCGATGCTCCCGCTCACCCAGTGCAGCCGCCCCTCCCACAGCACCGGCGTCGGGATGCGCGGCCCGTTCGGCCCCGTCCACAGCGTCCGTCCCGTGCCCACGTCCCCCTGGCCGCCCGCCCGCACCGCCAGCGAACCGCCCCCGCGCTCGCTCATCGTATAGACCACCTCCCCGTCCACCAGCACACTGTTGCAGACCGAGTCACTCGGCAGCCCAGGGCAGAACCAGCGCAGCTTGCCCGACTCCGGGTTAAAACCCCACACCTCCCCCGGCACCGAGATCACCAAGTCCGTGCGCCCTTCCGCCGCCGCCAGCGCCGGCGTCCCCCACGTGCTCGCAAAGCCATCCGCCGCCGACTCCCAGCGCCGCTCCCCGCTCACCTTGTCAAAGCCCAGCAGCGCCAGCCCCTCCACCAGCGCCGGCACAATCAAAACCTCCCCGTGCAGGATCGGGCTCGACGCACTGCCCCAGCCCCGCCGCTCCAGCCCCTCCCCCACCTCCGCCTGCCACAGCGCCTTCCCCTCCAGGTCAAACGCATGCACCCCCGACTTCCCAAAAAACGCATACACCCGCGCCCCGTCCGACACCGGCGTGTGGCTCGCGTAGCCATTCTGCGTAAACATCCCCTCATAGCGATCCTCCGGCAGCCGCGCCGGTACCGCCCGCTCCCAAAGCTGGGCCCCCGTCCCCCGGTCCAGGCAGACCAGGTGCCGTTTCAGCTCCGTCATCTCCCCCTCCGCCCGCCCCTCCACCGCGTAGCCGCTCCAGCACGTCACGAAAACACGGTCCCCCACCACGATCGGGCTCGAAGACCCCGGTCCCGGCAGCGCCGCCTTCCATTTCACATTCTTCTCCGCGCCCCACTCCAGCGGCGGCCGCTTCCCATCCGCCGCGATCCCGCTCCCGTTCGGCCCGCGAAACCGCAGCCAGTCCGCCGCCCACCCCACCGGCATCCCGCCCCACCCGACCAGCGACATCAAAGCAACAACACGCAGCGTATTCATGGTCCCGATGAAACCCAGCCCGCCCCCGCTGGTTGCGCGCCCCGAGCGCCGCGAAACGGCACTAGAGTTTTTCTTTGTGGATCGTTAAAAAAAGATTGCGCCCGAAGAGGTATTTTGCTTCCATCGTCAAATGGATGCCAACTCCAGCCCTGGTTTCTTGCCTGATCGTCTTGCCGCCATCACCGGCGACCCCGCCGCGCATCGAGCATATTGCTGGGCCTCCTTCCGCCTCCTCCTTCAGCCCCCAGCCCTCGCCGCCATGAGCTCCCAGCACACACCCAGATCCCCCGCCCGGGACGCCATGCTCGCCAACCAGCGCAACTTCCTGCCCGCCCTGGACACCCGCCTCGCCAACCGGCGCACCTACATGCCCACCGAAGACCCCGCGCAGGCGGACAGCCACCCCGCCCTCCCCGCGCCCGACTTCCTCGCCAGCAACCCGCGCAGCTTTTTGCGCGAGCGCGAAAGCTGACCCATGGCCGGCGAAGCAAGCCCTCCTTCGTCTCCCCACCCGTCCGCACCGCCTCCCGCCACGGCAGCCTCCGGACACGATCACTTTTCTTTGTTCTTTGGAAGTAAAGAATGAAGCACTTTAGCTAGTTCTGGGTTTTCACAAGCTTGTCCGAATGCCGAGGCAGAGAATAGCTTCGGTTTTTCTGATACCTCTGCGGTTGGGAAAATCATCAGTCGCGAGGAAGGCCCGAATTCGCGTTCATGCCACACAAACCACCATTTGTTTTTTGAATCTTGAATTAGGCATGTCGTGACCTCGCCGAAAAAAGGTCCATCATGCGTTTTTTCTTTCGCCGTTTTATAGATCGAAGCGAGATCGCCATTGATGGAGAATTTTCCGAGATTTTGCTCAGCCTCGAAAAGCTGAATATCAATTGGGTCATCGACATCCACCGTTTTGCCAAAATTGATCGTCATGGTGGAGACTGGGATCCATCGAGATTGGACTTTCCAGACAATGACGTCTTCAGCCATGCAATTGGTGGCCAAATGGAGCGCGCATAGGACGGAAGTGAAACGTCGCATAAATCAGTGCGATGTGCTGTTCATTATGTTGAATGGCTCCAGCTTTTTGATGCTAAGCCTTCAGCACCGGGAAAAATTCCCGTTTGGGAACTCCCGCGGAGGCGCAGAGGCAGATGGCCAAAGAATCTCCGCGCCTCTGCGGGATTGCCAGCCGTTTTGGCGAGAAGATGCCGGGCCTTCAGGGCTGAAGGAGCGCCGCTCTCACAACCGGCCCGTGCGCCACCATCTTTTCACCGTCCACGGTCAAGGCAAGGACTCCACGACCTTGGTCGCTTTGTTGATCCTTTTGAACGTGACTTCAGACAGATCGCCGCGCTGGCTGGCGTGCTCGATGGTGATGGAGACCACGTGACCGGAGGCGTCCAAATCCAGGTAAATGTCCTCCGACAGCTCCCGCGTCTCCGCCGCTGCGCCGCCGCCCAGCTCAAAGAGCGCGGTATCCGTGTCTTCAAAGTATTTTATTTTCATCAGGCTCGCTCCTCGTAATCACGGTCAAAGAAGGCGTTGTGGACGGTCTGACCGTCTTCCAGAAGGATAACGCGCAAGGCTCGATTCTGAAAGCCGGAAATTCGTGCCCACCGGCGAATCCGGCCATCCGACTGCATCTCCTCAGCCTCTGGCTGGTGGATCGCCTGTTCGATCCACTCGTCCTTGATCCCAGCCCGGTCCGGCCGCTGCCGCGTGTGCCGGAAGTATTCTGTCTGGGAGAAAGGCGGCATGAGCGGTTATGATTTTTTGGCGAACAAGGATCACAACCGGCAAATAAGCAGCTCCCGCTCGTAGATGAGTTCTTTGGGGAGGTGGCTGCGGAGGTCGAGGAAGAGTTCTTCGTGGGAGAGGATCTCGCGGCGCCAGGCGTCGCGGTCGATGGCTTGCAGGGCGTCGAACTGCTCTTTGCTGAACTTCATGCCGGTCCAGTCGATGTCGGCATAACGGGGAGCCCAGCCGATGGGGGTCTCTTTGGCCATGCCATGGCCGGTGGCGCGGTCGATGATCCACTTCAAAATGCGCATGTTTTCGCCCTAGCCGGGCCAGAGGAACTTGCCGTCGGCGTCTTTGCGGAACCAGTTGACGTGGAAGACGCGGGGGCTCTCGGTGAGGCGGCGCTGCATGTAGATCCAGTGGCGGAAGTAGTCGCCCATGTTATACCCGCAGAAGGGGAGCATGGCCATGGGGTCGCGGCGGACTTTGCCGAGGGTGCCGGCGGCGGCGGCGGTCATCTCGCTGCCCATGGTGGCGCCGGCATAGACGCCGCTGGACCAGTTGAAGGCCTGGTAGATGAGGGGCATGGTGCTGGCGCGGCGGCCGCCGAAGATGATGGCGGCGATGGGGACGCCGTCGGGGTTCTCCCAGTCGGGGTCAATGGTGGGGCACTGGGCGGCGGGGGCGGTGAAGCGGGAGTTTGGGTGGGCGGCTTTGGCGCCGGTCTCCTTGGCGAGGGCGGGGGTCCATTCGTTGCCCTGCCAGTCGGTGCAGCGGGCGGGGGGCTCTGCGGTCATGCCTTCCCACCAGACGCCGCCGTCGGGAGTGAGGGCGACGTTGGTGAAAATGGTGTTTTTGCGCAGGGCGGCCATGGCGTTGGGGTTGGTCTGGTCGCTGGTGCCGGGGGCGACGCCAAAGAAGCCGGCCTC
>CAZKMS010000229.1:0-5679 GCA_964553805.1 uncultured Verrucomicrobiaceae bacterium | reverse complement strand
ATGCCAGCGAGACGCTGGCAACACACACAGCCGGGACGGGCTGTGGTACGGTTGGTGACCGCGCCGCAGCTGGCAACACACAGCCGGGACGGGCTGTGGTACGGTTGGCGGCTGCGCCGCGTGAAGGCGGGACACCAACGAGTGGTGTTGCCGCGGCGCGGGGCGTCTTGGCCTGTTCTCCGTTCCTTCTTCGGCGGACCAACGGCGTTGCGGTTAGGAGACCATCAAAGCTCCGCCCAGGTCCAGCCGCGCCATTCGGGCAGCAGCTTGGCGTTGCCGGGGCGCAGGCGGGAGAGGCCGTGAAAGGCGCGGCACCAGGCTTGGCTGGGGCGGTTGGGGACTTCTTTCCAGAGCACGTCCTCCGCATCGAATAGACCGGCGTGCTCGCGGATGAACTGCTTCAAGTTGCGGAAGCGGTGGACGCTGCCGAGCGGCGCGCGCAGGCACCATTCCTTGGCGGCGATGTGCTGGGTGGTGGCGCGCAGCTTGGGATTGCGGCGGGCCGAGGCATGCCACTGGGCTTTGCATTCGCGATGCAGGCGGAGCAGGTTTTCCCGGACCAGGGGAGAATTTCGCATGCCCTCAATGCGACGCTGCTCAAAAAGTTCCGGATGGGTTGCGCGCCAGCGTTTTACGGGCTCGAGCCGTTTGGCGGCTCCCGACTTTTTGATGCCGGGCAGGGCCAGCAATTGGGTCGCGAGCAAAGCCAGGCTTGGGCTCATCATCGTGGAAGACAGGGTGGAGGCGATCATGACTTACTTTTGGCTATTTCCATAAAAATAACAAAAATAAGACGCATGGCAATGAAAAATCTCGAAATTGAGGCAATATTTGTATCATTCGGCTGACGGGTGAATCAAATTTGAGAATGAATGGGCGGAATGTGATGAGGACCGTTGGAAGCAGTCCCTTTCTGGCTGGCGGCGCTGAACTTCGGGCTCCTCCTCTTCATTCCGCTGTAGCCGGGGTCTGTGACCCCGGTTGAAGGCGGGTGCGGCGCGCACGGGAGGCCGGCCTCACAGAGGCCAGGTACAACAAGCAGCATTTGCCGGACAGGCTCTGAGCCCAAGGCCGCGGCGCCCGCGCGGTAAACCGCCAGCGACGATCCGCATTGAAGGGTTTTTGACAGGCGTGCCTGAGCGAGGCGGAGGCCCTCTTTGCTTTGCCCTGCTATCTTCGGAACGCCCTGTTTCAGCCGGTTATTGCCAGCTCACTTCTTCTGCGGAATCAGTTGAGGCTTGGTTTCGGGCTTTGGCGGCGGTTCGGCCATTTGAGCGGGCGTCAGCACGGTGTCCACCGGTAGAAACTGCACGGCGTCGAGGATCACGTAGCCGTTGGTGTCCTGGTTGCTGATCTCGACAAAGCCGATTTTGCCTTTTTCAAAACGGAAGACACCGAGAGGTTTCAAGACCTTGTTTTCCGGCGGTTGCACGCGCTGGTTGATGGTGACGGTGTTGGAGCCGTCGGCGTGGTGGATGAGCACGGGCACGTTGGTGGCGCGATTGGCCTGTGGGACGTAAGCGATGGCGACGCGGTAGTTGCCGGCCTGCGGCAGATCGGGCTGGAAGAGGGCGCGCTGGTTGCCTTTGTTTTCGTTGCTGTCGTGGCGGTAGCCCTCGTGCACGAAGCCGGACATGGTGGCGGCCTGGCTGTCAAAACCGTTGAGCACGGCCTCGCTGTCGTCGATCACGATGCCGCCGATCTGTTGCTTGGTGAAGCGTGCGATCTTCGGGAGGGGAGGCAGCTCAAAGTCGAGCACTTGCTTGCCGGCCAGCAGGCGCTCTTTCAAGCGCTCGTAATCGATGTCCTGGACTGTGGTGTTTTGCTCGATGGCCTGCACGGCGGCGGTGGCGCAACTTTGGCCGAGCACCATGAACACCGGCTCCATGCGGATGCTGCCGAAGGCGATGTGGCTGGAGCTGAGGCAGGTGGGGGCGAGCAGGTTCACGCACTCGGACGCCTTCGGGCGGATGCTGCGGAAGCTGATGGGGTAGGGGCGGGAGCGCACCTGCACGTCGCCTTCGTTACGGACGAATCCTTCGGCGGTGACGTAGCGCTGGATGTTGTGGGAGTCCATGTTGTAGGCGCCCATGCCGATGCTGTCTTCGACGACTTCCTCGCGCTTGCAGTTCTTCTCGGTCATGACGTGGTCGCTGACCATGCGGCGCACCTCGCGCACATAAAGCTGGCGCGGCCAGTTGTCGTTGTCGGGGAACTCGTCCTTGGCGAGGCCGAGCTTCTGATACTCGGCGCGGATGGCCTCCGGCACACGCGGGTGGTGGGCGTAGGTCCACATCAGGCCTTTTTGCCAATCGACATGAGCCTGCCAGATCTTCGCGCGGGTGTCGTAACCGGCCTCGGCGTAGTCCCAGTTCATGCCGATGAAGTCGGTGCTGATGGCGTTTTTGTTGTTGGTGTCGGTTTTGCGGTTCGGCATCCAGGCGGGTGCCCAGTTTAGACGGTGATCACCGGCTTCGATGTTGCGCAGGGCGAGTTCGAACCATTTTTCGTCGTAGTTCGCGGGTTTCTCCCAATCGCGCCGGTTGGCGGGATCGTCCGTGGTGCACATGCGAAAGTTGTAGGCCTGAACTTTTCTGTCGCCGGTGCCGTCGGGGGCGGGCGATTCGGGATTGATGCCGGGCAGCAGGCCGCTGGCGGGATCGCCCGGCGCCACGTAGGGATCGACATTGACCGTGAACTGATGGCTTCTGGCGTGACCGACCTGGACACCGTTGAGCGTCTCGCCATAAACGGAATTGGCCTCGCGCCCGACATGGTAACTGACGCCCGCGGCGGCCATCAAATCGCCCTCGTAGGAGCAGTCGATGAACATCGGGCCGTTGAAGGCGCGACCGCTTCCCATGACGATTTCCAGGATGCGGGCGCCGTCTTTTTTGACGCCGGTCTGGCGATTGAGCCGCTCGCCTTTGACGATGGTGACCTTGTCAGCGACTTCGGCCAGCATGGCGTCAAAGATGGCTGAGGCGGCATGCGGCTCGAAGGTCCACATGCTGTCCTCACTGCCGGTGTTGTGATGGCGTTTGGCGGCGAAGTACTGCTCGCGCGTCTCCTGCTTCCACCGCGATGAGTCGGTGTAGTATTTGAAGACGTTTTGATAAAACTCGCGCGAAATGCCGCCGATGGCGTTTTTGTTGCCGATGTCCGTGGCCCCCAGACCGCCGGTGGTGAGGCCTCCGAGAAACTGCGTGGGTTCAATGATCACCGCCGTGCGTCCCATGCGCGCGGTTTGGATGGCGGAGGCGATGCCGGCGGAGGTGCCGCCGTAGATGACCACATCAAAGGTCTCGGCAGCGGTCAGCGTGGTGGCGGCGAGGCAAAGTGGCAGAAAACGGAACATGGTTTTGGAGGGTTGGTTGAACAGCCAACTGTTGCCGGATGCGGCGGTGGCGAAAGCGAAAAATTGTTGCGAGGCCTCGAATCGAAAAAACCGGGGCATTTGTAATGGTCATTCTGAGCAACCCTGTTTAAAGTCGCGCCGAATTTGCCGGAAAGTCATGTTCGAGTTTATTCGAGAAGCCTTCAGCGCGCACCAGCTTCCAGCCACGATGGTGCTGGGCCTGGTGATTCTCTATTGGCTGATCGTGATGATTGGCGGACTGGATTTTGACAGCAGCATCCTGGATGGCGGGGATCTGCCGGATGTGCACGACGTGCATCACGGGCCGTCCGCGCTGGGCGGGGCGTGGGTGGCGGCGGGCAGGTTGCTTGGGTTTGCGAAGGTGCCGGTCGCGGTGTGGGGCAGTTTCGCCGTGCTGTTTACCTGGGCGGCGGCGCTCCTGCTGAACTACTACTTCAATGGCGAGCCGGGGAATCGCGACTTTGGGCGGGCAGCGCTGCTGTTTGTGCCGGCCTCCATCATCGGATTGGTGGCGACGAAGATCGTGACGCTCCCTGTTGGCAAATTGTTCGCCGCGATGGCGGATGCCGACACCGAAGGCGTCGAGGTCATTGGCAAGACTGGAGCCGTGACCACTTCGACGGTGGACGAGCGCTACGGACAGCTTCAAATCGCCACCGGCGGCGCGCCGGTGCTGCTCAACGTGCGGGTTAGCGCCGGCAGCGCCCCTTTGAAAAAAGGCGACCCAGCGCGTGTGCTCAGCGCCTCGCCTGACGGCAGTTTTTACTACGTGGAGGCTGCCCTGCCGCCCGATGACCATTCCTGACTTGGATTTCAAACTGAAAGCACACACGCCATGACAACAACCCTGCCATCCCTCGCCTTCACCACCCTCTTGGGCAGCACCGCGCTGTTCATCGCCGTCGTCGCCGCAGGCATTTTCCTCGGCATTCTGATTCTGTTCTCGCGCTTCTTCCGCAAGGTGCAGCAGGGGCAGGCCATCGTACGCAACGGCATCGGCGGCACCAAGGTGTCTTTCAACGGCATGCTGGTCATCCCGGTGGCGCATCAGGCGGAGTACATGGACATCTCGGTGAAGCGGATCGAAATTGAGCGCCGCGGCACCGAGGGCCTGATTTGCAAGGACAACATCCGCGCCGACATCAAGGTGGCCTTTTTCGTCCGCGTCAGCAAAACCAACGAGGACGTGCTGCGCGTGGCGCAAAGCATCGGCTGCCAGCGCGCCTCCAGCGTGGACACCATCCGCACCCTCTTTGACGCCAAGTTTTCCGAAGCCCTCAAAACGGTGGGCAAACGCTTCGAGTTCGTCCAGCTCTACAACGAGCGCGATCACTTCAAGGAGGAGATTTTGAAGGTCATCGGCACCGATTTGAACGGCTTCACTTTGGACGACTGTGCCATCGACTTCCTGGAGCAGACGCAGCTTGAGAACCTCGATCCGCAGAACATTCTGGACGCCGAGGGCATCAAAAAGATCACCGAACTGACCGCCACCCAGGCGAAGCTGGCCAACCACATCCAGCGCGACAAGGAGAAGGTCATCAAGCAGCAGGACGTGCAGGCGCGTGAGGCCATTTTGGAGCTGGAGCGCCAGCTCTCCGAGACCGAGGCCAAGCAGAAGCGCGACGTCGAAAGCGTGCAGGCCCGCGAGGGTGCCGAGACCATCAAGGTGCAGGAGGAGGAGCGCCTCAAGGCCGAGCGTGCCCGCATCGCCGCCGAGGAGGAGATCGCGGTGGCCACCGAGAACAAGGACCGGCAAATCCTCGTCGCCCAGCGCAACAAGGAGCGCACCGACGGCATCGAACTGGAGCGCGTCGAGCGCGACCGGATGCTGGAGCAGATCGAACGCGAGCGCGTCACTGCCATCAAAGGCATCGAGAAGGAGAAGGCGGTCGAGGTCGAGAAGAAGAACATCCAGGAAGTCATCAAGGAGCGCGTGGTGCTGGAGAAGACTGTGGTCATCGAGCAGCAGAAGATCAAGGACACCGAGGCCTTCGCCACCGCCGACCGCGAGAAGCAGGTCGCCGTCACCCTGGCGGAAAAAGCCGCGCAGGAGCAACTCATTCAGAAGATCAAGGAAGCCGAAGCGGCCAAAGAGGCTGCGAAGCTGAAGGCGGAGGAGGATGCCTTCAACCAGACCAAGGCCGCCGAAGCCGCCAAGGAGGCCGCCGAACTGCGCGCCCAGGAGATCCTGACCCTGGCCGAGGCGAAACAGGAAGCCGCCGCCCGCGAAAGCCAGGCGGAGAAACTCATGGCCGAAGCCACCTCCGCCACCACCGCCGCTCCAGGCTTGGGCGAGG
>CAZKMS010000228.1:0-5695 GCA_964553805.1 uncultured Verrucomicrobiaceae bacterium | reverse complement strand
TGTGAATCTTGTAATACGGCGTGTAGCGCAGCCGGGGGATCACGCAGATGAACTTACCCTCCTCAAGCTGGCGCTCCGCGAGCCAGGCGAAGCCCTTCTCGTCGTCGCGCAAGTGCATGCCGATCTGCGCGTCCGGCCCGAATTCCAGAACCGGCGTCTTCACGCCCTGCGCCTTCAGGTAGTCGCGCGAGATCGTATCGCGGCAGAAGAAGAACGCGGCGCGATCCAGGATGTAGCGATACGATTCCGAGAGATGCGTCGGCGGCAGCTTGAGCGCGCGCTCGCGGATGCTTTTCAAGGTGCCGCCCTCCGGGTCGCGGTCGCCGCCGATGCCGGAGACCGGGTCCGTGCTGACGCCGAACACGCCGAGCGGCTTGCCCGTCGCCTTCTGGAAGGCAAGCGCGTGATGGCTCGCCGGAAAACCCGAGCCCGATCCGCTCAGATACAAGTCCGTCTCCTCCCACGCCTGCGCCAGTTCCTTGTTGTTCGGTTGATCGTCCTTGAGGCTGCCCTCCACGATCTTGAGCCGCGGAAACCCCTTCGTCAGCAGCTCGCGCGAACCGTGGCCGAGATTGCCCGGCCACAGCGTCACCTCCGCCTCGGGGAAATGCTTCTCGATCAAGCTGAGCGCCCCCGGCGTGTGCCCGATGTCGCCGATGTTCACGCTCTGCCACGAGCTGCGCAGCAGGATGCGCGGCGGCCGCCCGCTTTTCGTCGCGGCGGACAGGGAAGGGAACAAAGCGGCGCCCGCGGCGGCTGCGGTGGAATGATGGAGGAAGTGACGACGGTTCATGGCGGACTAAACGGGTTGTTGGCATAATGCTTTTCTTGCGATTCACGAGAAGCCAAGGGTAGTTTATTAATCCGGCCAGCAAATGAGTTCAATGCAGGCAAGATGCCTGCATGACAGCACAGGTTGGAAACCTGTGTTACTGCATGTATTTGCCCACCGCATTAATACTTGAGTCTCGAAGCTTCGCCGAAATAAAAGGTGTCGGCGTCTTTGAGTTCGAGGTTGTGATGGCTGTAATAGGAGCGCGATGTCTCCATGCGCGGCCAGTCAAGATCGACGCCCTGGCGCTCCAGTTCACGCTGGAAATCGGCGAGGTGCTGCGGCGTATTCCGCACCTGGCGCGGCGTGAGTTTGCGGGCGAGGCAGAACGCGGCCAGCGCACCGGCGGATTCGCCGATGTTCCACTCCGTGGGATGGACACGGAACGCGCCGTTGGTGACATGCGTGACACCGAGATTTTTGCACGCGGGCAGGAGGTTCTCAACGCGCACGGGGATGAGCGCACCGAGTGGGATTTGCTGCAGCCAGTGCTTGCCGTGCGCGACCTCGGTGATGCTCGGTTTTCCCGGTGCGGTGGGTTTGTGAATGTCCACGCGATAGCCGCTGAGACCGACACTGTCGTGATACTTGACGGGGCCATGCAGGGTCTCCGGCAGATCGGAACGGAAGTGCTGCTCAAGTACGGTGAACTCCGCCTGGATGCGCCGCGATTCGCGGATGTAAGGCGCCTGGGCGAGACCGTCATCGGTGCCAAAGACATCACCGCGCGGACGCAGACCGGGATAGCCCTGGCCACCGGTTGCAGGATTCGGCGCTTCCGTTTGCAGCCAATAAATCGTGCTGAGGCTCAACTGGCGTGCCGCTTCCAGATGCTTGCGGCGCTCTTCTGGTGAGACGCCGCAGAGCACACCCAGGTGGTACTCATTGGTGGGCCAGATGGCCACGGTCACATCGCTCGGAAAGGTGCCCGAAACGAAATTACTCTGGCAGAGTATGCGGCGGAAATTCCAGGTGCTGGCCACGTAGCTGCCGGGTTTGGGAACGCGGCCCAGGTGGTCATGTTGGGCTCCAAAAAGATCCGGCAGCGTGAGTTTGGGAAAATCCCCCCGATGACTCTTCGCCTGTTTCCAGAAATCGTAGTCGCGCGGCTTGGGGATGATGTGCTCCTCCCCCGGCAAGTGATCCAGGGCAAACACATGCGTGAAGATCATCTGTTCATGCGGCTCGGCCGGTCCGTCCACGGCCAGCGGTTCCCCGGTTTCTGACTGCGACTCAGCCCCAATGACGGATTCAACCTTGCCGAGTTCGAGCAGATCCCCAAGCTCGGTGGCATCCAGGATATAAGGGGCGGTGAGAGTACGCTCCACCTGATGAATCTCATCCCGCACCGTTACCGCCCGGGCGTGATCCCCTTCCATCGTCACGCTGACCGGCTGATGGCGGAGCAGGATGATGATGCGCCCGGCGGACAGATGCGGAGCCAGCATTTCATAAAGCACAGCCAGCCCCACACGCGGTTCGAAGCAAAGCTTGCTCACCCAGCCCGCGCCCGGATTGAGGTAGCGGTCCGCCCGCGCTTCAGCCGTCAGCGGATAATTTTCGCGATAGTAATCGCGCACCCCTTCCCGAAAGTCCGCATAACTTTGAGTGCGGCCAAACCGCTCGCTCCACGGATGCTCGTCGAGCGGGATACCCTGCGTGGTGGCCTGGCCGCCAATCCACAAGGTTTCCTCGGTCAGAATGACCCGCCTGCCCATGCGTGCGGCGGCCAGGGCAGCGGCCACACCACCCAGGCTGCCGCCAATGATGAGCACGTCGGTTTTCAACTCACGGCCCGCCGCCTCGGAGGAAGCCATGGATGCTCTGTTTTGCGCGCTCAACAACCGAGGCATCCCCATGCCCGGGGCGGCCGTCATCAAGGTTTGCAAAAAACGGCGGCGGGAGGGGCAGGAAAAGATCATGGCCAGAGCAGCACAAAGGGTTGGATTCGCCTCAAAAAAGCGGCGATGAAACTTGAATGTTATCGCGGGTCCAGTTTTGAAAACAATGCGCTCAAAAACGCGCCGCGTGTCTCGCGGGTTGCGAACGATTCCTGCGCTTCAGCCGCATGCGTCTCCTTCGCCAGCTCTCCCGGTTTGAGCGAGCCTGCCTGAAGCTTTTTAAACCCTTCCTCCCAGACGGCTTTCACGCCTGCGGTCAGCGGCGCGGCCAGCCTGGCGTCATAACCGGCAAAGAAACCCTTGGTTCCAAAGTACTGGGCGGCGGTGACCTGGGGATCATCGGAGGTGATGTCCACGTCATTGAAGAAGCTGATGGTTGTGTGGCTGGCGGCCAGCTTGCGGACCAAAAGATCCGGGTCCAGAGCGCCCGGAGTGGTTTTTGCCTGGGCCGCCAGCGCCGCTGCATATCCAGCGCTTTCACCCAGTTGCATGAAGACCGGCTCCAGCCGCACGGTCCCCCAACCGACATGAGTGGCGCTGATGCATACTGGTACCAGCAGGTTGTCCAGCGCCTCCGGCAGCAGGCAGCGATAAGGAATCTGGCCCGGAAAAGTCTCCTGATGGAGCATGACCTTACCTTCCTCCAACATTCCGGCGATGCGGGCGTGCGTGCAGGAATGGCTGTCCATGTACCATTCGGTCATGGCCACGCTGTCGGCATGGGCTGGGGCGCGCTCCAGGCCAGGTGGCAGAGTGGCGTCATGCTGGGTATAAATCGCACGGCCTTTGATGCGCCGCGCCTCGCGCACATACATCTCGTAAGGCCGGTGGCCGTTGTCGGCAAACTCGTCCTTGGCCAGTCCGTATTCGAGCCAGGCCTTCCTCACGATTTCCGGCACGGTGGGATCGTTCTGCAAAAAGTAGAGCAGCCCCAGTGTCGCCTCCCAATGCTCGTCCATGATGAGCTGCCGCTCGTCCCAGTCCGCCTCGACATAAGCCGTCTGCCGGCCCACGATTTGCGGGCGGTTCCAACCGAACTTGCCGTTCGGAATGGACTCGACTCCGGAGAAAATCTCCAGCGACTTGAGGAAATACGGATCGTAATTCGCGGGCCTCTCGATAGGCACGCGGTTGGCGGGATCGGTGGTTAGGATGGTGCGGTAGTTGCAGGCCTGCACCGCGTCATCCGCTGCGCCGGTGCTCTGCGGCAGCAGGATCTCTTGGAAGCCGGAGAACTTCCGCAGATTCAAGCCGTCGCGCAGCTTGGCAAGCCGCGCGGTCTTCGCGTCCGGCGCCTGCATCACGGGCCGCATGAAGATGAGGCCCGCGTGCGGCTCGTTGAATTCCGACCGCGCCTCGCGAGCGACGCGATAAGGCACCTTCGCCAGCGCGGCGAGATCCCCCTCATAAGTGCAGTCGGCGAAAATGGGTGCGCTCACCGTGTGCTCGCCCGCGCCCCGCGTCTCGCGCAAAGTCACCGCCTTCAGCAAAGCGCCTTCATGCGTGACGGCCACCGGGATGCGGTTCTTCAGCACGGTGATGTTCTTTTCCCGCTCGACGAGGCCGGTGAGAATTTTTTCCGCGATGTGCGGCTCGTAGCGTCCGTTGGTGTGGCCACGCTCACCGGGCAGGGCGTCGCGGTATTGCGGGGAATCCGGCCCGTAAGTACTTTTGTAGTGCTCAAAGAACGCCGCGCGTGTCTCGTCATAAATGGGCGAGCGTTTTCCCTCCCATTGCGTGTCCCACACGCCCAGCCCGCTCGACATGATGCCGCCGAGATGCTCGTGGCGGTTCACCAGCAGCACCGACAACCCTTCGCGCGCCGCACGCACCGCGCAGGCGATGCCGCCCGGCGTGCCGCCGATGACGACGAGGTCGTAACTGCGCGCCGGTTCGACCGCACGCGCGAGGTTGAGAAAGAGGGTGAAAAGGATAAGGAGCGATTTCATGGGAAGGTGACGGATTGGCAGAGGGTTTGCCGTGAAAGAGCCAGGGGCCGGCTGGCCTCATCGATAAAGCGCGAGTTCCATTGAGCGCAGGTCGCAGTTGCCCTTTTTCAGGTCGAGGTTGCTGATTTTGATCTTGTTGCTTCCCTGGATAAGGTGATCCAGCGGCACGGTGTAGAATTTCAGAACTTCGGCGGCAGGATAGGCTGGATTTTGCGTCACCGGGATGAAGAGTTCGGTTCCCTCGTGCTCCAGAGGTTCCAAAGCCATGTCATTGAGCCAGACTCCGATTTGCAACTGCGCGCTGTCGCTCCTCGTCTCGATGCGTAGCACGGCGCGGTCGAATTTGACCTTGTTAGTGTCGTCGGGAATGATCAGTTTAATTGTGCGCGCGTTCTTGGCCGGGAAAGTGCCGAAGCCGGCGTAGATCGCATAGTTCTTGGACGCCTGCCGGAGGAAATCGTCATCGGTGATGCGCTTGAGTCCCTCCGCCATCGCGACGCGCTGACCGCCGGGGACGTAGTCGTAATTGAACAGACTTAATCCGTCCGCGCCGCGATGAAAAAGGTTCAGTGCTGAAGCGCGATAAATCTCGAAGGTCGTGTAACGGCGGTTGAGCCCCTTGGGCTGACGCGAGTCCTGATAGGTGACGTAGTTCATTTCACCGTAAATCTTGCCGTAGCTCGCGGCGGCCCGGAATTCTTCGATGCCCAGTTCGATGGTGTGGATGTAGAACGAAGAAATATTGATCATCTCCACGAGCTTCTGCTGGTTCCACTCCGCGATGTCGAGTCCGGCTTTCTCGCATTTGGCGAGGGTTTCGGGCACGCGGACGCAGAGTTTCAGCGTCTTTCCTCGCTGGCGACCGATGTCTTCCATCATGGTTTTGATGCGACGCAAGAAGGCTGTCATCACGCCGCGCCCGATTTCCAGGTCGGCGTCGCGGAAGAACTTTGGGAAACGCTGGAAGTCGAGTTCGACGCCGTCCACGTCGTAGTTCGTGCAAAGCTCATGCA
>CAZKMS010000227.1:0-5819 GCA_964553805.1 uncultured Verrucomicrobiaceae bacterium | reverse complement strand
CGAATGCCAACATTTTGTCAGCCAGTTGCAGCCTGACCCCGTTTTCCCCACGTTCCGAGAAGTATGAAAGTCGAACTGCCAAACGGGAGCCTGCCATCCAGGACAAACGATAGACACAAGCCCAGCGTCATCGTGTTTGCGACAAGGATTGCCGTAATAGGCATTGTTGTTGGCTTGTGTGCTGTGGCGACGATGGTTTGGAATGAACGGCAGTATGGAGCGCAGGTGTCATCATATCGCCTTCAATGGTTGACGGCACTGGCTGCCCCAGGTGCTGCGATTGCCAGCGGTCTTGAAAGAGTAGATCGGCGGCTTGGAGAAACGAGCGCATTTGCGGTATCTGCTATCTCGATCTCAAACGGTTTGGTCTATATGATCGGGGCACTCTTAGCACGACTACTTTGGATTGTGTGCCAGAACCGGAAGTGATGCGGTCTGCAACGTCATCGAGAACGGCAAGTGTGGCTCGCGCAGCTCACCAGCTCCGCACCGTTGCCAACCGCCGAAGTGCTCCGCCCGCTCCCGCCCCTGCCGCAAGGAACAGTGCGGCTTTCCGTAACGCCGCAGGTTGACTCGCTCGCTCCCGCTCGTCTCGCCCTTCGGGCTGCTCGTTCCTCGCAGTCTATCTCGGCTCGCCTCTCGCCTCGATTCGCACCCGTTGAACAAGCCGCGTCGAGTGTGGCTCGTGCAACTCGCCAGCTCCGCACCCTGGACGGTAACTACACACAATGCGGAGTAATGTGCAGTTGGCCGCCACCCGTCTCCGCTGCGCTGCGGACGGGACCCGGCGGCCTACTGTGCGCTCGCAAAGCCTCGCCACATTACCGCGACATTGTGTGTAGTTACCTCCTTCCCGGTTCGTGTCGGCTACGTTCGGCCCCCGCCTCACTCTGCCGCGTCATGGCTCAGGCCGCATGGCCGTCAGGCGCCGCAAACCCGAAGCATGGTCAGTGCCAGCGGCCAACCGCGTTGCCATCATGTCATTGGCTTCTTCTTCGATGGCTGTCTCCCTTCGGTCGGCTCGCCCCGCCGCTGTCACAGCCCATGCTCCCGCCCCACGGCGCAAGCCACAACCTTCCCACGCGGCCCGTGGTGCTGCTGTCTGCGGGCCATCCTCGCTTCGCCACCCACCGCCCCGCAGCCAGCAAGAAAGGGTCAGGAGTCAATACTTGACAAACGATGCATGAGAGGTAGCCTCGCAGGCATGCTCCGCATTCAGTATCCAGGCGCGCTTTATCACGTCACCGCGCGTGGCGCCGGCGGGAGGTTGGAGGTCGATGGGATGAGAAGTCTCCGGTTGAAGCAAGAAAAGGTCAGGAATCTATAGTTGACAGAAAATAAATCCAGCGCTTCGCAAAGCTCGCGGCTCCGCCCGTCGCCAACCGCTGGGATGCTCCGCCCGCTCCCGCCCCTGCCACGAAAGACAGTGCGGTAAATGGATAAATGAGGTCAGTGTGAATGATCGCCAAGCCGATCTCGCGGGACTTCATTCGGAAAAAATCGAATAATTGCGGCGCGCCGGACTCTAACTGGTGATGACCTCGCGTTGGTTCGCCCTGCTGCTGTGCGCCGTTTTGGCGGCGCCGCTCTGTTGCTGTGGCTGGCATGGCCTCGACGGCGCGACGGTGGCGGCCGCGGAGCCGGTGTGCCTGCATTGCCAGGAGGCGGCGGATCTCGCGCCGGAAAATGAGGAGAGCTGCCCCTGCCTGAGCCAGTTGACGCAGCGGGATTTGGCGCCGCGCATGCTGGCTCTGGAGATGCCGGCGTGGGCGTTCGCTTTGCTGGCGGAAACCAGCGAGTTTTCGCCGCCGGCATGGCTTTTGGCTGCTGATTATCGTTTGCCTGCGCGCGCGGGGCCTTTGCCAGCCGGCCCGACGCGATTGTTCATCAGGCATCGCGCCTTGTTGTGTTGATGGCCGCAAGGCGCGTCAAAAAAACGCGCCGCGCATGTCCCGTCGAAAGGGAGCGTGACAGGATGCGATCCACGCCGGTCTGCCATCGTCCTGCCGCGCCACACCAGCAGTCCGGCACTGTGCCATTCGTTTGAACCCTATTAACTCACATCACATTACGATCATGAAAACACTGTTCTCCATTCTTGCCCTGGCCGCTGTCGCCACCCTGTCTTCCTGCACTTCGGTGGATGCCTGCAAGGCCTGCTGCAAAGGCAAATGCGCCGAGTGCTGCAAAAGCACCACCGGTGCCTGCGACGCTTGCTGCAAAAAGTAGGCCGGCTGCCTGAGCCAGCTTAAAACCCCCCGCCGCCGTCGCTCGAACTCCGGGCGGCGGCGGTTTGTTTTTGGGCTGATCGGCATCAATCAAGCGGGAGCAGCGGGGCCGCGCCGGATCGGATGTGACCGGGAAGGGACAGGTTAACTGCAGATTTCCACGGCTTGTTTGAGCGAGGCCAGTTTGTCCGGTTTCTTTGGAATGAACTCCTGGCCGAGATAACCGCTGTAGCCGGTGCCGGCGATGGCTTTGACGATGGCTGGGTAGTTCAGCTCCTGGGTTTCGTCGATCTCGGCGCGGCCCGGCACGCCGCCGGTATGGTAGTGGCTGAAATAGGCGTGGTTGGCCTGAATGGTGGCGATCACATCGCCCTCCATGATCTGCATGTGGTAGATGTCGTAGAGCAGCTTGAAGTGCTCCGAGCCGAGCTTCCGGCACAGCGCCACACCCCAGGCGCTGTGGTCGCACATGTAATCCTTGTGGTTCACCTTGCTGTTGAGCAGTTCCATGCTCAGCGTGACGCCCAGCTTCTCCGCCAGCGGCAGCAGGCGGCGCAGGCCGGTGGCGCAGTTTTCGAGGCCCTGCTCGTCGTCGAGGCCATCGCGATTGCCGCTGAAGCAGATGACGTTTTTGAAGCCGGCTTCCGCGGAGGTCTTCAGCAGCGGCTCATACACCTGCACCAGCAAATCGTGGTGCTCCAGGCGATTGAAGGCATGCGGGATGCCGCCGATTTTTTTGCCGTCCGCACCCTCCGCGGTGGGAAAGCTGACCATGGCGCAGTGCAGGCCGTGCTTTTTCAGCACCGGAAAATCGGGCGGGTCGAGCAGCTCGACGGACTCCAGACCGATCTCCTTCGCGGCTTCGCACAGGGTCTCCAGCGGGATGTCCTTGTAACACCACTTGCAGACGGAGTGGCGCACCTTGCCGGCGTTTTCGGCTGCCCAGCTCTGCTCGCGCAGCAGGGCGATCACGCTGGCGGCACTGAGGGTGGAGGAAAGCGCGCCGAGACAACCGCGGCGGGTGAGTGAAGGCGGGTTCATGGCGGCAGCCTAGGTGTTGCGGTGGCAAAAGAAAAGCCTGCGTGGAAAAATTCACGCACGCCTGGAGGCCATTCAGGCTGGTGCGGCAGCACGATTAGCTCGCGGGCGGGGTTTTGTCACGCCAACTCAGCCGGCCTCACAGGGGCCAGGTACAACAAGACATCCCGGCTTGGGATTTCTGCCTGCGGCAGGGGCGAGTGAAAGCGTTTAGCTCACGGGTTGTCTTTGAGCCACTGCTCAGCGTGGGCGAGCTTGGCTTTCTGCACGGCAATCGCATCGCGCTCGGCGCGCAACTCGCGGTAACGGGCGAAGATGCTGCTGATGTCGCGGCGGGCATTGGCGGCGACGTCCTCGATCATGTCCTCCAAATGCATGGCGTCGTTCAGGCCGGCGGGGGCGGTGGGCTGTGGCGCAGGTGAGGCGAGGGTGTGAAGTTGCGCAAGACGCTCCTCGCGAATCGCCGTGAGGCGATCCAGTTCCGGTTGGAGCTGCTCTTTCTGCGCGGCGCTGACACCCGGCTGCTCGATCTTTGCCTGCAGATCATTTTGTCTCACCTGCAAACGGTCCAGCGACTTCTCGATGGCCGAGCTGACGCCGGTCTTTGCGCGATCGGTCTGCGTGGTGGCGCGGCGGTTTTGCTCGTATTCAGGGTTCTTGCGGATGAGCAGGCTGTCGTTCCACCAGTCGCTGCCGCCTTCGTAGAGGTACTTCTCGAAGTCCTGATGCGAGTCCATGCTCAGTGCGAGTTCCACGACGGCGTTGACCATTTGGTCAATCTTGCTGTCGAACTGCGCGCGCTCCTTGAAAAGGTCCTCACGGCGGAAGCTGTTGCTGCTGGTGCGGAGGGCTTCCTCGAGTTTCGCGCGCTCACTGGCGTAGTAGTTGGCGGCGCGGGCGATGCGCTCCATGACATCGCGTTTGGTGCGGGCGACCTTGGTTTTGGAGTCCTGGCTGTCGGTGATGGTTTTGAGCTTCTGGACAACGCTGCTCACCGTGGCTTGCAGCGAGCCATCGAGATCCGTGATCTGATTGACGATCTGGGCAGCGCGCTGCTCGCGTCCGGCGATGTAGCTGTCCAGTTCCTTGACATAGGTTTCCACTTCGGCGCGCGTGGGTGGCGGCGTTTCAGCGGCGGGAGTCTGCGCATGCAAGGGCGCGCCGGCAAGCGCGGTGAGGATCAAGACGTGGGCGAAGCGTTTCATGGTTGGGTTAAGACGTGGTTGAAAAATTCTCAGCACTGGCATCGGCTCACCACCAGTAGGCACCCGGCGCGCCCCAGTAGGACCAGCGCATCATCGCGGCCTGATTCATCTGAGCCGCCATGACCTGCTGCTGGGCGATGTTGCGCTGCAGGGCGTAGGCTTGATAGCGCTGGTAGTTCGCCTCGTTGCCGACATAAACGATGCCCTTCTCAGGCTGCTTGTAGGCAAACAAAAGGCGGCCATGCACCGTGCCGCTCACCAGCTTGTAGGGCTCCATCATGTCATAGATCTCCCGGCGCTTGGGCGTGTCTGGCGTTTGAATGGTGAACCCAGCGGCGGAGAGCATCTGCTCCTGTTGCGGGCTGTCCAGACCGGCGCACCCGGTCATCATGACGGCGAGCAACGCCAAAAAACAGAAAGCAGACGCGGTGACGGAGTATTTCATGGTGAATAGCTTGGCTTTAAGAGCGATCTTCTACATCTCGCTGGAACGGTCAAGCATGAATCCTGGGGGGAGATCAGCTCACCCGCGGTTCCCACCCCTCGCGATAAGCGCGCGACCACAGCGCTTGCTGCTGGGCGTTGTCGCCGCTCAGTTTTTTGGTCGCGGGATCAAAGAAGACGGTGCTCTGGGTGCGCCAGGCGATGTTGCCGAGGTGGCAGAGCAGGGTGCTCTTCTGGCCTTCCTCGATCTCTGAATTCATCGGCGCGTTGGTGCGAATGGCGTCGATGAAGTTCTGGAAATGCGGCACGTCGCTGGCGGCGCCGGTTTTCTCCTCAAGCACCGCGCCCTTCGGATCGTAAAGCGTGTAGCCGTCGCGGCCGCTGATGGCCAGCGATCCGTTGTCGCCATAAAACATGACGAAGGGGTTCTTTTCTGGCGCGCGCGCGTGGCAGCTGCTGCCGTCCCAGAGCGCGCCGCAATCGCCAAAGTCATAGGCGGCAGCGATGCTGTCCGGCGTCTCCTGGAGATCGTCGTAATGGTAGCGGCCGCCGTTGCAGGTGACCTTCACGGGGTAATCGACGCCGAGACCCCAGCGGATCACATCGAGGCCGTGCGGGCCGTTGTTGGCCAGCTCGCCGCCGCCCCAGTGCCAGATCCAATGCCAGTCGTAGTGGAGGAATTTGGCCACATCGTCGCGCAGCGGCGCCGGGCCCTGCCAGAGGTCGAGATCGACATGCGCGCCCGGCTTTTTGTCGCCCTGAGCGATGGCGGTGCGGCTGCTGTTGTAGTAGCAGCGGGCATAGAGCCGCCGGCCGATGACGCCTTCGTGCAGGCGCTGCACGGCCTCACGCACCAGCGGGTAGCTGCGGCGCTGGTTGCCCATCTGCACTTTGCGGTCGTGCT
>CAZKMS010000226.1:0-5876 GCA_964553805.1 uncultured Verrucomicrobiaceae bacterium | reverse complement strand
AAGAGCCGGTTCAGGAGCGAGGGTGCCACCGGCGGAAAGCTCCTCTTCCACCTCATGGGGAAGCCAGACATTCCGCTACAGCGACGCAAGCCAGCCCAACGGATCCGTGGCGGCCACCAAGGCGATGACCGGCCCCGTATTGATGACGATCTCATGCGTGCTCGATTTCATCGACAAATTCTTCCCTGTCCCAATCCAGCGCCGCGACCCCCATCCGGTGCAAGGAGCGGAGGAAGGAGGCGCGATCCATCGGGATCAGCGCCGCCGCCTGTCCGGACGACAGGCGGCCAAGCTCGAACAATTTGGAGGCCAGAGCAAACCGCATCGTGTGCTCGAATTCCCGCCGGGACAGCCGAGCGCTGTCGGGCAGGCTTTCCGGATATTCGACGATCAGGGTGTCCATGGATTTAAAGTGCTTCGCAGCTCCAGTCATGCAAGGGCGAACCGGCGGGCGGAGGGCGGAGGGGTTCAAGCCACAACGGGGTTTCATCGGCCTCTTGGAGCGCGCCGCCAAGCTTCGAGATGAACTCGGCATCCGATCTGGCACATGAGGCTTCACGAGTATGAGCAGCGACCGAAGTTCCAGCCCTTAACATCTGCTTGCCCCAGACCTTCACTTCCTCGCGTTGCTTGGGCAGAGCAACTTAGAGGCAGATGATCGACGCGGCGAACCGTATGGCGCGCTCCTTGAACTCAACCGGCAACCGTCCCTGCCTTATTTCAGCTATCAACTTTTGGTTTTCCGCTTTCCGGCCGGCGGCAAGGGAATATGATGCTGACAAGAGGATGGGACATGGAGAAAGTGCCGGGTGGGGCAGTTCACCAGGAGACTCTGGAGATTCCGCGAACACGATCAAAGTGAGTGTCCCGGCTCAGGACTGGCATGCCGTGCTGGAGGGCCTGCGCCGCGATCCAAAGATCATGCCATGGGATGGGGGTTCCGGCTTCTTTGAGTTCTTTCCGAATGTCCGCATAACGCACGGCGGTTGTGGACTCCAGGCCGATCACCGGAAGATCGGCTTCGACAAGAGCGAGCCTTTGTTCGTATTCCGCGCGATGGCGCGAAAACAGGATGCCGAAACGATACTCGCCGAGAGCGATGGCCGACAACAAGACCCGCTCCGCCCCCGCAAGCTTCCGCCCGATCTCCGGGTTGCCATCGAGCCAAGCCGAAAGCGCGTTGGTGTCGAGGATCATTCCCAGGCTTTTTCATCGATGTCTCCGAATTCACCGCCGACGATCCGCAGGATCCGTTCGGATTCGGAATGCAGATGCCGGAGCGAGCCGAAATGTTTCATCCATGGCTTGGAAGGAGCCCCGGAGGCGGCAGCAAGCCTGGACCGGATGGCCCCGGCGACAAATTCATCCAAGGGGAGGCCGGTGCTCACCGCTACGGCTTCCGCTTCTTTCAGCAAGGATTCGGGAAGCTCCAGCATGGTTTTCATCGGCGATCAGGGTTGCCGCAAACGCAACCGGCGTGTTCCATGATGCCCGCAACCTACGCCAAAGCCGGTTTTTGTCAAAACCGGAGCCCGCAGTCCGGGTAGGTTTTGGTCCAGAACTCTCTGGATCGCCTCGGCGACGTATTTCTCCGCGTTGTAAGCGGCGAACCGTTTGGCGAGCTCCTTGAACTCAACCGGCAACCGTCCAACGCTCAATAATGGTAGCGAGCCTGGGCAAAGAGCAGGCGGTCATCGGTGACGCGATAGACCAGGCGGTGTTCCCCGGTAATCCGTCTGGACCACACGCCGGAACCCAAGTGACGAAGCGGTTCGGGCTTTCCGACGCCCGTGAAGGGTTCCCGGCGCACGGCTTCCACCAGATCAAGCACTTTCAGAGCTGTTTTTCTATCCGTGGCCACCCAATGCGCCAGGTCTTCCAGAAAATCGCGATCAAACACCAGCAGCCGTTCGGAGGCCATCAGGGCAGGCCGGCGTTTTGTTTGAGTTCTCCCATGGTGAGAGACCGCCCTTCTCCTTCGCCCAGCCGCTGGAGCGCACCGAGCAGACGCCTTGCGTTGGCAGGGGAGCGGAGCAGGTGGGCGGTTTCCTGCAAGCCCTCCCACTCGTCCAGCGGCACGAGCACCACGGATTCGGAACCCCGGCGGGAAATGATCACCGGTTCACGGCTGGAGACGGCCTCGTCCCAAATGCTGGCGAGCCGGTCACGGGCTTCGGTATAAGAAACGGCGGGCATGCGGATTGATAAACCTGAACAGGACATCTGTCCAGAAAAGATCTCTCTGGGCACCTCTGGAAACCGCGAATCGCTGACTCCCGATCTCCGGTTCGAGCTCTTCAAATCAAATCCGCGAAGCTCTTTTCCATTTTGCGGAATTGACGGATGCCGAGCCAGAGGAAGAAGGCGGTGACGGCGAGGGAGAGACCGAAGGCCTGCCAGTCGATGGGGGTTTGGCCGCCGAGAATGCACCAGCGGAAGCCGTCGATGACGCCGACCATGGGGTTCAGCGAATAAAGCAGCCGCCATTGTTCCGGGATGACGCTGCTGGAGAAGCCGACGGGCGAAATATAGAGGCCGAACTGGACGAGGAAGGGGATGACGTAGCGGAAGTCGCGGTATTTGACGTTCAGCGAGGTGATCCAGAGACCGGGACCGAGGGAGGCGGCGAAGGCGAGCAGGATGAAGACGGGCAGGAGAAGCATTTGCCAGCCGGGAAGGAATTGATACCAGAGCATCATGCCGGCCAGGATGGCGAAGCTGATGAGGAAATCGACAAAGGCGACGACGACGGTGGCGGTGGGGACGATGAGGCGGGGGAAATAGACTTTGCTGATGAGGTTGGCGTTGGCGACGAGGCTGTTGCTGGCTTCGGACAGGGCGGTGGAGAAGAAGGTCCAAGGCAGCATGCCGGCGAAAACCATGAGGGCGTAGGGGGCGGCGCCTTCGCTGGGGAGTTTGGCGACCTTGCCGAAGATGACGGTGAAGACCACCATCGTGAGAAAAGGGCGGATCAGAGCCCAGGCGACGCCGATGATGGTCTGCTTGTAGCGGACGGAGATGTCCCGCCAGGCGAGGACTTGGAAAAGCTCGCGGTAACGCCAGAGGTCGCGCCAGTAATTTTTCTCGGCGCGGCCGGGTTCGAGGATGGTTTCCATGGGGAAAGCGGGAATTAGTAGCTCAGGCATTCTGCCTGAGAGGTGTGGCGCAGGCTTTCAGCCTGTCGTGGGGGAGAGTGCAAGCGGGCCGCTTGCGCCCCTTGGGAGAGGCAGCCAGGAGAGTGGCTCCACTTTAGGCGAAGATGTCTTCGAGGATGACGGCATCCAGCACGCGGTCGCTCCACTGTTCGAGGTCGTCCAGGGTGGCTTCGGCCAGCCGCTTTTCCGCCCAGACGGGCAAGTCGCCGAAGCGGCGTTGCAATTGGCGGCGCAGGAGGCGGGTTCCCTCCTCTTGACGGCCTTCTTGACGGCCTTCTTCGCGACCGAATCGTTCGATGCTGGTGACGTAGGGCATGGTGTTCTCCTTTTCGTAATTTATCACTTCCTGGCGAAATTCCATCTCCAATTCTTTCGGCAGGACCATCAGCCAGTCGATCAGACGGTAGAGGTTCAGGATGTCCTTTTTGCCGTATTGCAGTTCATACAACCGGCGGGTGAGCCGCCATTTGATCTGCTGGCGCAAATCCATGTCCCCGCCGGTTGACTGAGTGGCCAGATGCGCCGCCACCACCACCGCTGCCGGGTTTTTCTTTACCGTTTCCCGTTCGAGCGTTTCTCCCGCCAGTTCCAGCAGCTTGCACACGGGGTAATCGAACCGCACCCGGCAGCCCCAGAGTTCGTCTTCGTAGCAGGCGGGTTTCCAGCCCTGGCGTTCGTCCGCCAAAAGCGCCAAAGTGGCCGCGCGCCGCCCAAAGCGGTCCACGATGCGGTGGTGGTATTGGTAGAGACGGAGGGGCAAACTCTCGTCCAACTGGGCCTGCACTTCCAGATGCAGCAGCACCCATTCCTCTTCCCCATCGCGCCGCCGGACTTTGATGAGCTTGTCCACCCGCTGCTTGCCGAGGTCGGCATCGCGGACGATTTCCTGGAGTTCTTTGTCGAGGAATTCCACCGGCGTGCCCCAGTCGATTCCCGCGGCGGCATCCGGGAAGCACAGCGCTAGGAAAGGCTGCAAATACCCTTCAATCGCTTCCTTCCAGGCTCCGTCATAGTCGATGGCTTCGTTCATGCGATCTTTTTAGGGAGCCGCTGATGAGGGTGGGGGCGAGGAGAGTGGCAAGGCAAGCGGGGCGCTTCTGCCACTTTATCCCCCTGCGGGCGAGGAGGTGGGGCATGGCGAGGCGGAAAGCGATGAGGCCGGGGAGGGTGGGGATGAGGGCGGCGGCGAAGACAGCGAAGAAGGCGGGCAGGTAAGGCTTCGGCGGGGGCGCGTCCGCCTTTTACGAGAGGGATTCAGATCTGGGCCGGGAACTCGGGGCAACGGGGCGAGTGCGGCTGGCATTCCGCAGGGCGTTCGCGGTTGAAAAAGCGCATGTGGCCATCCTCGCCGCAGAGCCAGACCTCCTCAGCTCCGGCGTCGAAGGAGAGCTGCTTTTTGGCGTTCTATTTCCGCGGGGGTGTTGCTGGGGGAGAGGACTTCGACGCAGATTTCCGGGGCGATTTCGAAGGCAATCTGGCCATCGACCTGGGCAAAACGCTTTTCGGAATACCAGCCGACATCAGCGGCGCGGACGCCATCAAGGGTGGAGATGGGACACTCGGGGAGGGCGCGGCCGCCGATCAATGAGCGCAGAAGAAAAGCGATCTCGCCTCGGTGGTCGCTGTGTTTTCCGGAGGCGGGAGGCATCATGAGGACATGGCCGTGAGCGTTGGACTCGATTTTGCCGGGGAGTTTGGCGAGTTCAAGGTCGGCGCAGATTTCCTCCCAGCGCTTGCGATTGAAAGCAAGCTGCTCCTCACGAGACGGAAGCTCAATGACGAGTTGCATGACGGGGCAAGTTAGCGCGGGAAACGCCGTGGTTCAAGGGAAGGGGAAACGTGCGATGCTTTGTTCTTTGTTCTTTGTTCTTACTTGCGGTGGGAGCGGAGAAGGTAGGCGATGAATCCGCCAACCTTGGCGTGTGTTTGGGCGGCAAGGTCGTAGAGCCGTTGGAAGTGTTCGGTGTCGAGGTAGCCTTGATCCAACGCGACCTAAAGCTGGCTTTGGACTTCCGTGCAGGAGCGTTGCGAGTAGCGCAAAAACTTGATGAATTCAGCGTTGCTTCCACCATCGAAACCTTCCGCGATGTTGTGCATCACTGAGCCGGAAGCACGTTGAATTTGATCTTTGAGGCCGAAATCGCGTGTGAATCCTTCCTGCCGGGTGGCTTGATAAACGAGACGGGTGAGTTGTCTGCCCAATTGCCAAGCTTCGATGTCCTCAAATCGTTCGATTTTCATCGAATCATCGTCCTCCGCTCGTTGTTGTACGGTGCTTTTACAATAGGGGGAGGAACAACGGAGAAGCCGTCAACTAAGAACCAAGAACGAAAAAACCTATCTCACCGCCATTCTGACAGAACTCGATTCCACGATCTGGCGGATGGTCTCTTCCAGGCTGATGGTGATGTCCCAGGCGGGGTAGTGGGCGCGCATTTTGGCGAGGTTGGAGAGGTAGCAGATGTGGTCGCCGATGCGGTTTTCTTCGACGTATCGATAAACCTGCGGTTTGCCGGAGTGCTTTTCGGCGAGCTGGAAGGCTTCCCAGATGGAGCAGGAGTTGGCGCGGCCGCCGCCGATGTTGTACACCTCGGCGATGCGCGGGGCCTGGATGAAGGCCTCGATGAAGCGGGCGACGTCGTGGGAGTGGATGTTGTCGCGCACCTGCTTGCCCTTGTAGCCAAAGACCTGGTACTCGCGGCCTTCGAGGTTGCATTTCAC
>CAZKMS010000225.1:0-5987 GCA_964553805.1 uncultured Verrucomicrobiaceae bacterium | reverse complement strand
CCGCCAAGCTCGATGTGCAGGGCCTCGAATGGTACGCCGGTTTCCTCGAAATGGCCGATGAAACCAACTGGCCGCGCTTCCGTCGCGAGGTCGAGGACAGCGGCAAAGTCATCCCCATGATGTGCTGCTCGCCCGATTTCACGCATCCAGACGCCGCTTTCCGTGAAAAAGAGATCGCCAAACAGAAACGCTGGATCGACATGACGCACGCCCTCGGCGGATCGTACTGCCGCGTGCTCAGCGGCCAGCGCCGGCCGGAACTCAGCATCGACGAAGGCGTCAAACTCGCCGCTGATTCGATCCACGCCTGCCTGCCTCACGCCCAGGAGCGCGGCATCACGCTCATCCTCGAAAACCACTACAAGGACGACTTCTGGGAGTACCCCGAGTTCGCGCAAAAGGCAGACGTCTTCTGCCAGCTCGTCGCTGCCATCGAGCACAGCAACTTCGGCGTCAACTACGACCCCAGCAACACCTACCTCGCTGGCGAAGACCCCATTGAGCTGCTGCAGCGCGTCTCCCACCGCGTCGTCACCATGCATGCCAGCGACCGCTACCTCGCCGAAGGCACGCTCGAAGACCTGCGACGGGAGGAAGGCGGCGCCCAGGGTTACGCCAAGCGCCTCCGCCACGGCGAGATCGGCCAAGGCCTCAACGACTACGACGCCATCTTCACCGAGCTGCGCAGCAAAGGCTTCGACGGCTGGATCAGCATCGAAGACGGCGTCGATGGCATGGCCCAGCTCGAGCGCAGCGTCGCCTTCCTCCAGCGCAAGATCGCCCAGCACTGGGCCGCTTGAAGCGGCGCGCCTCCGTCATCCAGTCAGGTTCAAAGCCGATCGTCGGTCAGCGGAATGATCTTTCGGCTCAAGCGTCAACCTATCTGCTCAGCCAGCTTCGAGAGTCGTCTTTGGTGACCATTGTGCAATATGGATTCTTCTTTTGTCGAGCCAACTCACGGAGCATCCCGCGCACGTCAGCCGCTCGCAAATCGCCGCTCCCCTGTCGTCTGCGCCGCGTTGTAGGTTCAGATGTCTGGGTTCATGGGGTTGGTTAGACGTTCTGTTCAATGGAAAAGGATCTTGGAGGGAATATCGCTGAACTCAATGGCTCCTGGCGGCTTCCACTGGACACGCACTTCGGTCGTGGAATGAGCATAGCCCACGCTGATGATAGGCAGAAGACCAGCGCGCAACTCCACGGAGCTGGCTTTGTTAGAACCGTCGCGAAACTTGCAGACGACCTTGCCGTCAATTAGCAATTCATTGCGATCGTAGCCGCTATCGGTGCGGAACTCGTAGCGGCCCGGCTGGTCGATCCGAATCAATCCGGCAACGACGGCATTCTCATCGGCGACTTTGGACCAGCCGGACATGGTCCTTACCGTTCGGGACGCGGCAAGGGGTTTGCCGAGGTCTGTGTGTGGCACATAGCCTTCGTAGCGATTGCCGCCTGTCTGTGAGGGATGCATCGGATAACGGGTCAGCAGGAGACCCGCGGTGGGCCTGCGGGCGGGCGATCCGATGGGCGCCTGTGTGCCGGCCGCCACAGCCACCGCGGCGGCGCTTAGCGCCTTCAGTTCACCGTTGATCGCGTTGGCTTCGTTCAAGTCGCCATTATTCATGGCTGCTTTCAAGGCGAGCTGAAGGTCAGCCGCGTATTTTTGTTGGGCTGTGCCCACGGCTTTATCGAAGCGCGTGCGGGCGTCATTGGCGCGGGGTGTCTGGAAGATTTGTCCGGAGACGGGAGGCGTGCCATCGGCCAGAAGATGCTTTTTCAGTTCGTTGATCGCGTTGGCCTCATCGAGAAGGCCTGATGTCATGGCGGCCTTCATGGCAGGGTCGAGGTCCGTCGCAAAATCAGTGCGGGCTCGCTTGAGCGCCTCAAAATAGGTGCGCTGCGCCAGCATCACGCCGGGACTCTGAAACGTCTTTTCTCCGGTTAACGCTGCGGTGGGAACTTGCGCAGAAGCAGATAGGGCGGCAAGGACAACAACGAGAGTGGAATAACGAATCATAACAGAGAGGAGTTCAAGCTTTGACTCAGTGCAAAGCAAAGAATGTTCGTTTGGAAGATGGGGTATAACCGCCTGACAGGGAGATTATCGACAAAACGCGCTCGTTTGTCAGCACCATTATTTCCGCAGATGGAGACGGGTGCGGGATTTTGTGGTTCCGGTCAGGGGTGGGTTCTTTCTCTGGTGCGCGGCAGTGGCCCCGTATGGGGGAGACAGGAGCGTGGGGAAACGGGCTGAAGCCCGAACTACGAGCGCATGAACCGGCGGGCGGGCGGGGCTGCAACATCCCCTCAACCTGGTCAAGCGCAACTCGCCAGTCATCTAGTTTTTATTACCGAGTAAAATTCTCAAATATATGGCTGATGTCGAGCTCGGGAATCGGATGCCCAGGCCTCAATGATCCTGCGCGACCGGGCGCTTTCTGCGGCGGAGCCCGCCGAGCGCGATGCCGGCGATGAACGGGAATCAGAACCATATGCCAACCGCGTGCTAAAGGAACGGGGAGTGCCTGAACTGAAAAGTATCCGGATCAAGCTGCATCACGCAACGGAGACGCAAATCAAAGCTCAGTGATCTGACTGGAACCGCCCGGTGCAGCCGACCGAAGGGAGACAGCCAGCCGCAGGCTGCCCGCATGGGCGAGCGAAGCGAGGCAAACCCGCACGCCGGGTGGTGTGGAAGGGGCGGCAGGCGCAATCCTGCCGCCTCGACCCGATTAGCCGTTGCGGTCATTCGCGAATTCGGTCGTGTGGCTCGGGATCAACCGCAGGAATCTTGGCGAGGATGGCGTCAATATCGACCTTCTTGCCGCGTTCGGCGCGCTCGCTCAAATAGCGCTCCGCGTCGAGCGCGGAGAGCTTCTCGGCTAGCGCGCTACTGATGAGTTGATTGACGGAAACGCCCTCGTCGCGCGCCAAACGCTTGGCGTGTTGGTGAATGGAATTGGGAAGTCGAATGCTCAGTGTGCTCATGGTAATGCGGACGGAATTAGTGCGAGAAATTGTGGCGGTGTGATGACGCGGACGCCCAAAGAAGACGCGCCGTCGAAGTCGGAAGTGTTGAACGTGACGAGATAATCGGCACTGGCCGCGACCGTCGCCTCCAACACCATATCGTCCTTCGGATCAGGCAGGAATGGACGCCATCGGAAATAAATGGAAGCTTCCTTGGCCAAGGAACAGAAGGAATCCAGAAATATGTCGATCTGCTGCGGCGAATAAGGAGGGAAGCAACCCTGGACGATGAAGAACATCTGAATACTCCAAGCATAGAGCGGTCGAAATGGCCGGGCGGAAGTGGCGTAGAGCAAGACGTGTCAAAAGCAGGTTGGACGCCCCGAACTGTGAACGAAGACCGGAAACGAGGATATTGGTGTCGATGACGGCGAGCACGGAGCAGCTTTGTTGTGGGAGACTCGCTGGTCAAGTGTGGCTCATTTCTTCGGCTAACGACCGCAAGCTCAGCGACAGGCGGAGCGGGCGCGTTGGCTGCGGAAAGGTGGTGGGAGCAGGCGGCGGGACGGTCCGAAGCAGCCAAGCGTGACGCGCGGAGCAGTTCTGCAGCGCATGGTTAGGCGCTTCGGCTGTTAGTATAGGCGACATAGATAGCTCCGAATAGACCGAGGACGACGCAAAAGGCATGAAGAGCGAACAAGCTCACGGTGCTGTAAAAAGGATTGGCGGTGCTGAACGGCATGAAAGGCCGCGTGTCGCTGTGCATGATGCTGTCGAGGCAGACGTGCGAGTAAGTGCCGATGAAGGCGGCGACAATGGCGCTGCGCCACGGAATGATCGGCGAACTCGGAAAGAGGTTTTTGAACGGGGCGTCTCGCCACGCTGACCAGATTCGGAGGGCAAGCTGGCAAACTGGACGACCAATAAGTATCGTGAACACCGCGACGAGGGTAGCGCCTAGGTAGGTGTGGAGGAAACGGTGCCACGGATACGCCCCCTGAATCATGTAATGGGCGGTTTCGCAGTCAGTGGCGACCTGCGCGAAGCAGAAGACGGTGAAACTAAAGTGCCGCGGTATGACGGCCTTGATCGCTGCGCCCGGTCCGAAATGGAAGGGAGTAAATGGCATTCGTTACGGGATACGCGTAGCAGCGCCTAGACCTTATGGCTGCGGCCCGGCTTGCGCGAGCAGGCTGGAAGCGCAGCACGTTTGACTGAAGCAGGCGTGGTGTGCTGGCTGCATGGGAATCGCGGGCTGCTTCTGGCGAAGCCTATCCGCATGTTCGGGGAGGGAAGCGCGGTCCCTGCCGGACGAACCTAGTAAAACGCAACCAGCGCACCACATATTATGAGCAAAGAAGTATTGTATTTGGGGCCTTGATGTCCATGCGGAAAGTATCGCCGTCGCCAACGCTGAAGCGGGCCGCGACGGAGAAGTCAGGAACCACGGGATCATCTCCAGTGATCTGCACGCGGTCGAGAAGCTGGTGCGCAAGCTGGGGCATCCGCGACCTGTGCCACGCAGGACTTGCACAGCGCCCGCCATCAGCTCAAAGCGTTCCTGCTGCGCAACGGCTATCGCTACACCAAGCAGACCGCGTGGAGCCAGGCGCACATGCGTTACCTGCGCGAACTGGTGCTGCCCCATGCCGTGCGATGAAGATCGTGCTCGAAGAGTATTTGCAGTGCATTGATGCGGCAGCCGAGCGCATTGAGCGACTGGAGCAGCACATGAAGGCGTTGCTGGAAGAGTGGCATCTGGCTCCCGTGGTCAAAGCCCTGATGGGTTTTAGAGGCTACCAAACCGTGGCCGCCATGATCACGGTGAGCGAGCTGGGGGACATCCATCGCTTCGCCCACCCGCGCCAGCTCATGGCGTATCGCAGGGTGGGGCGCCCCGGGGTGGAGCTGCCGCATGCCATGGCGGTGAAAAACCCGAGCGCGGCGTTGAGCTGGCCGTGGTTTTGGTTTTTCCCGTCCAAGAGCCAGTCGGAGGACCCGCGCTCGCGGGGGTGGTGCGGCGGCATCACCTATATGAGATCAGCGTCACGCGCGAGCTGGCACGGGCGGCGGCGTGCGGTCTGACGCGGCGGGTGACGGGCGCACGTCTTGCGGCACAGTTATGCGACACATCTGCTCTTGCGCGGGGTGGACATCCGTTCACTCCAGGAAGCTGCTGGGTCATAAAAATGTGGCGACGACGGAAATCTACATACAACTGGCGCGGGCGATGCGCGGGGAGATCACGAGTCCGCTGGATGATCTGTGAGGAAGGGTGGGGATGGCCTGCTCGCGCTGGCACTCGAGGAACGAGGGCGAGGGCCGTCTTGCAGATTGGCTTCGGCTTCCTCCAGGGTGTTGCCCTCGGAGATGGCGGCGGGGATTTTTCCTGGACCCAGCAGGTGTAGCCGCCTTCGGCTGCGGGGCTCATAAATGGCGGTGAGCTTCATGCGGCTAAAATGCTTGCAGGAGGCGCTGCCTTTCAACGATAAAGGCGGGGGGCGGGCTCAGGTGTCGGGGCCTTTGCGGAGGACGATGCCGAGGAGGGCGATGTCGGCGGGAGTGACGCCTTGGATGCGGGCGGCCTGACCGAGGGTGGCGGGGCGGATCTGGGCGAGCTTCAATTGGGCTTCTTTTTTGAGGCCGGTGATGTGGGCGTAGTCGAGGTGGGCGGGGAGGCGCTTGTCCTCCATGCGGGCGGTTTTTTCGACGAGGGCTTCCTGGCGGGTGATGTAGCCTTCGTATTTGAGGTTGTTTTCGAGGAGAGCCCAGATGTCGGAAGGGAAGGGGGCGCGCAGCTCGTGGGGGAGGCGGGTGTGGTCGTTCTCGGGGCGGCGCAGCCATTTTTCGAGGCGGAGGCCGTCGTGGCTGGTCTGGCGGGCGTGGTCGAGGGCGGCGCTGAGGAGGGCGGCTTTTTCGCGGGTGTGGGCGAGGCGCTGGGGGGTGATGAGGGCGGGGGCGAGGGCGGCGGCTTTTTCGGTGAGGCGGAGGTCGCAGTTGTCCTGGCGGAGCAGGAG
>CAZKMS010000224.1:0-5997 GCA_964553805.1 uncultured Verrucomicrobiaceae bacterium | reverse complement strand
TGGTGTCCATGCTGACGTCGAACAGCGTCATGCGCTCCTTGACCAGACGCTCGGTGCGGGCGAGGCCGACCCGGCACTGGTTGGCCAAAAGCTCGCCGACGGCGCGCACGCGGCGGCTGCCGAGGTGGTCGATGTCATCCAGCAAACCCTCGCCCTCGCGCAGGCCAAACAAGTAGCGCATGGAGGAGACGACGTCCTCCTTGGTCATGACGCGCATCTCGGTGTCGATGTGGAGGCCGAGCTTCTGGTTGATCTTGTAGCGGCCGACGCGGGTCAGGTCGTAGCGCTTCGGATCGAAGAACAAACGCTTCACCAGCGCGCGCGCATTCGGCACGGTGGGCGGATCGCCCGGGCGCAGGCGGCGGTAGATTTCCTTGAGCGCTTCGTCCTCGTCCGGCGCGGTGTCTTTGCGCAGGGAGGTGATGAGCAGGTCGTCCGGGGAGGCGGTGATGACCTTGACGTTTTTGTGGCCCAACTCAATGAGCTGGCGCACCACGCTGTTGGTCAGCGGCTCGTAGGCACGGGCGACAATGAGCTCGCCATCCAGGATGTCTTTGAACAGAAGTTTTTCCGCCAGATCCTCATCGGCGATGCCTTCCTTGAGTTTGAGGTCCTCGATTTTGTAGAAAAGCTTGAGGATGTCCTCGTCAGTCGGGTAACCGATGACACGCAGCAGGGTGGTGGCGAGGAATTTGCGGCGGCGGCGGCGGCGGTCGAGATAGACGTAAAGCAGGTCGTTGGTGTCGAACTGCACTTCGAGCCAGGTGCCGCGGTCCGGGATGATGCGGAACCCGTACAGCCAGCGGCCGTTGAGGTGCATGGAGGTTTCGAAGTTGATGCCGGGCGAGCGGTGCAACTGGCTGACGACGACGCGCTCAGCGCCGTTGATGACGAAGGTGCCGCGGGCGGTCATCAGGGGCAGCTCGCCCATGTAAACGCGCTCCTGCTTGGCGCCGGCTTCGTCGCGCAGCTCAAACGTCACGTAGAGCGGGGCGCTGTAGGTTTCCGCCTCGCGAATCGCTTCGAGCGCGCTGAGTTTGGGGTCGCCGATTTCATACTGCACGAAATCGAGCGTCATTTTGCCATCGTAGCTCTCGATGGGGAACACTTCCTTGAAGACCGCCTGCAGGCCAAGCTCCTTGCGCTTGGAGGGCAGAATGTTGCGCTGCAGGAACTCCTCGTATGAGCGGAGCTGGATTTCGATGAGGTTGGGAGCCTCGGCGACTTCGTGGATCTTGCCAAAGTTAGTGCGCTGGGACATAAGATGATCTGGAGGGGGGTGGCAACGGACTGGGATGAGGGCGGGAAACCGGCGGTGGTTTCAGACTTCACACACGCGAACGGCAGGTTCGAAACAGGAGTTCAAACCAAACGGGCACGGGCGGGAAAAGGGATGCGGTACGGCGCAAGGCCTTCGACGCACCCTTCCCCTGCCCGGTCGTGAGTGACGCGGGCTGAGCAGGCGGCAGAAGGCCGGCGAAATGATAAACTGGACTCAGCAGGAGAGGGTGAAACAAAGGCGGTGGGAAAAGGGACCAGCGGACTGGCTGCTAAAGACGGTGAGGCTGTCTGCAGGAGTCAGGCGGCTCGGTTTTTGGGTTGTTCGTTGCTTGTTGAAAGGTTCCGCATGAGCCGCCTTGCAGCGGCCCATGCGGAATGAAGGTTATTTGATCTCGACTTTGGCACCGGCGGCTTCGAGCTTCTTCTTGATCTCTTCGGCCTCCTCTTTCTTGGCGCCCTCTTTGAGGGGCTGGGGAGCGCTTTCGACGAGCTTCTTGGCCTCGGCCAGGCCCAGTCCGGGCACCACGGCGCGGACTTCCTTAATGACGGCGATTTTGTTTCCGCCTGCGTCAGCAAGGATCACGTCGAATTCGGTTTTTTCCTCGACAGGAGCAGCGGCGGCACCGGCAGGACCAGCGGCAGCGGCGACAGCCACAGGAGCAGCGGCGCTAACGCCCCACTTCTCTTCGAGGGTTTTGACGAGTTCAGCGACTTCCAGAACGGTCAGCCCGCTCAGGTCTTCTACGATTTTTGCAATATCAGCCATGTTCTTATTTTCGGTATCGCCGTGTCTCGGAGCTCCGAGTGATTTCAGTTGGCAAGCCTGCCAACCGGCGAGGAACCATTGGGTGTTGGGTTCAGACGGGATGATCCGTCATCTGATCAAAGTGTGTGTGTTCGAGTCGGTGGGATTGAATCAAGCCTGATCCGCCTTGGCCTGGAGCACGCGCGCCAGCGAGGCGGCGGGCTCGTTGAGGGTGCGGACCAGTTTCGAAGCCGGTGCCTGGAGGACGCCAAGCAACTGGGAGAGAAGAACCTCGCGCGAAGGCAGATCAGCCAGAACTTGGATGCCGGCGGCGTCGAGCAGCGCGCCGTCGAGCACGCCGCCTTTCATCTCCGGCTTCTTGAACTCATCGGCAAAGGTCTTCATCACCTTGGCGGCGGCGCAGACGTCCTTGGCGCCGGTGACGACGGCGGTCTGTCCGACCAGCACTTCGCCGATGCCCTCGGGGTAGCTGGCGCGCTCAGCGGCCTTCCGCACAAGGTTGTTTTTGTACACGTGAATCTCCGCTTCACAGCCGGCAAGGCGCTTGCGCAGCTCGGCGAATTTGTCCACGGTCAGGCCGGTGTAATCGACCACAAACAGGAATGGCGAGGCGTTCACCCGCTGGAGCAGGTCCTCAATCAACAGCGATTTTTCAGCTTTCATGGTGTCTCAGTCTCCAGGGAATTAGTTTTTGACGTAACGGCCCGTGTCGATGCGGATGGCCGGGGACATGGTGGCCGCAAGGGTGATGGATTGAACGTACTTGCCGCGGGCGGAGGCGGGCTTGGCGCGCACAATGGCGTCGATCAGCGCGGTGCCGTTTTCGGTGAGGGCGCCGGCTTCGAAGGAAGCCTTGCCGATCGGGGCGGCGATGTTGCCGTTCTTGTCGAGTTTGAAGTCGGCGCGGCCGGCCTTGACGGCGGCAACAGCGGCGGCAGGATCTTCCGTGACGGTGCCGGTGCGCGGGTTGGGCATCAAACCGCGCGGGCCGAGCTGCTTGCCGAGCTTGCGCACTTCGTTCATCGCGGCCGGGGTGGCAATGGCGACATCGAAATCGAGCACGCCGTTTTTCACGTCCGCGATCAAGTCTTCATAACCGACTTTTTCCGCGCCCGCGGCCTTGGCGGCCTCAGCGGCAGCGCCCTGGGCGAAGACGGCGACGCGCACGCTCTTGCCGGTGCCGTGCGGCAACGGGCAGGTGCCGCGAACCATCTGGTCGCCCTTGCGGGGATCAACGCCCATCTTGAAGGAAAGAGTGACGGTCTGGTTGAACTTGGTGCCGGGGAGCTTGCGCACCAGTTCGGCGGCCTCCTCCAGGGTGAAGAGCTTGCCGTCCGGGATCATCCCGGCGGCCTTCTTGTAACGTTTGCTTCTGGTTTGCATGGTGTGCAGTGGTGGCGAGTTTGGGGTCTCTCCTGCGTAAAAGGGTTAGTCGGTGATTTCGATGCCCATTTGGCGGGCAGTGCCAGCCATGATGAGGGCGGCGCGGTCGAGGTCCTGGGTGTTCAGGTCTTCCAGCTTGAGCTTGGTGGCTTCCAGCAACTGCGCACGGGAGATCTTGGCGACCTTCTTTTTGTTCGGTTCGCCGGAGCCGGACGCGATGTTGGCGACCTTCTTCAGCAGTATCGAAGCGGGCGGCTGCTTGGTGATGAAGGTGAAGCTCTTGTCTTTGTAGACGGTGATGACGGTGGGCAGGATGTCCCCGCCGAGTTTCTGCGTGGCGGCGTTGAACTCCTTGCAGAAGCCCATGATGTTGACGCCGGCCTGGCCCAGCGCGGGGCCGATCGGCGGCGCGGGGTTGGCGGCTCCAGCCTTGATCTGGAGTTTGATGAGTTTGACGATTTCTTTGGCCATGGGGGGTTTCCCTTCGTTCTGGTGATGTTTGGGGTGTCCGCCGTGTCCCGATCAGGTGATCCGGCCCCGGCGAACGGGGTTTTTTGCGTTAGGCTTTCTCCACCTGCCAGTATTCCAAATCCACGGGGGTGGAGCGCCCGAAGATGTTGACCGCCACCCGCAGCACGCCACGGGCAGGGTCGATTTCCTCCACGAGGCCGGTTTGGCTCTCGAAAGGACCGTCGGCAACCCGCACGGAGTCGCCGACGTTAAATGCGATTTTCGGCATGACCGAATCCTCACGCTCGCGCACCTGGGCCAGGATGGCCTCCACTTCACGCGGACGCATGGGAATGGGGTGGTCCTTGCCGCCGGCAAAATTCAGCACGCCGTCGGTTTCACGGACGAAATACCAGCTCTTGTCCACCAGGCGATTGTGCTCGTCCAGCAGGTAGAGGTTGGCGATGACGTAGCCGGGAAAAAACTTGCGGTTGCTCTCGGTCTTTTTGCCTTTTTTGACCTCGGAGACGCGCTCGACCGGGACGAGGACCTGGTAGATGTAGTCCCCCATTTCCTCCTGTTCGATGCGGCGGATCATGCTGTCACGCACACGCCCCTCCATGCCGGAGCGGACGTGGATGACGTACCATTGGTCTCGAGGGGCGGGTATGGCTCCCATGGTGTTGAATCAGAAAAGGGTGCGGAATCCCTGCGCGAACAGGGCTTCAGTTGACAAAAAATTCGAAGGACTTGCGCAAAGCGAAGTCGAAGAAGGAAACAAAGGCGCCCAAGAGCAGCATCGCCACAAACACCACAATGGTGGAGTCGATAAGTTCCTTGTATTTGACGAAGCCCTTCTCCTTGGGATCCCAAGGCCAGGTGGCCTTTTTCAATTCCAGGATGACTTCACCCCAGTATTTGCGGATGCGGTTCATAAGTGTCGGCGTGGGATGGCGGGAGGATGAGGCGAAAAATGGCAGGTCAGGAGGGGCTCGAACCCCCGACATTCGGTTTTGGAGACCGACGCTCTACCAACTGAGCTACTGACCTGTGGAAACTGACAGAACTGAACCGGTTGCGTGCCTGCGGGCTTCTCCCGTGGAGACGGAAGCCGCGGGATCTGCTGGCTGGCAGATCCCGCGGCGCCCAAGACAAGCGACCGGGAGGACGCGAAAACTAGTCGAGAATGTCGGACACACGTCCGGCGCCCACGGTCTTGCCGCCCTCACGGATGGCGAAACGGATGGTCTTCTCCATGGCGATCGGGGTGATCAGCTCAACCTGAATCGACACGTTGTCGCCCGGCATGACCATTTCCACGCCTTCCGGAAGGGTTACACTGCCGGTCACGTCGGTGGTGCGGAAGTAGAACTGCGGGCGGTAATTGTTGAAGAAGGGAGTGTGGCGGCCGCCCTCATCCTTGGAGAGAACGTAAACCTCAGCCTTGAACTTCTTGTGCGGGGTGACGGAACCGGGCTTGGCGATGACCTGGCCACGCTCCACGTCGGTCTTCTTGATGCCGCGAAGCAGCAGACCGACGTTGTCGCCGGCGCGACCTTCGTCGAGCAGCTTGCGGAACATTTCGATGTCGGTGACGGTGGTCTTGACGGTCGGACGGATGCCAATGATTTCGACTTCGGACATCTTTTTGACGATGCCACGCTCGACACGGCCGGTGCAGACGGTGCCGCGGCCTTCGATGGCGAACACGTCCTCGATCGGCATCAGGAAGTCCTGATCGATCGGGCGCTCCGGCAGCGGAATGTAGGCGTCCACGGCGTCCATCAACTTGAAGATGTTGGCGCGCTGTTCGGCATCACCTTCCAACGCCTTGAGGGCGGAGCCCTTGACAATCGGGATGTCGTCGCCAGGGAACTCGTATTTGGAAAGCAGGTCGCGCACCTCCATCTCGACGAGGTCGAGCAGTTCAGCGTCATCGACCATGTCCACCTTGTTGAGGAAGACCACGAGGGCGGGCACGCCGACCTGACGGGCGAGGAGGATGTGCTCACGAGTCTGCGGCATCGGGCCGTCAGCGGCGGAGCAGACAAGGATGGCGCCATCCATCTGGGCGGCGCCGGTGATCATGTTCTTCACGTAGTCAGCGTGGCCGGGGC
>CAZKMS010000223.1:0-6021 GCA_964553805.1 uncultured Verrucomicrobiaceae bacterium | reverse complement strand
CGCCGCCGGCCATCCACATGGTGAAGCAGCGGGGGTGGTGGTCGCGGCCGTAGTTTTCTTTGGAGAGGCCGCCCTGGGAGTAGATGGTGCGGCCGAACTCGCCGCCCCAGATGACGAGGGTGTCCTCGAACATGCCGCGCTGTTTGAGGTCCTCCAGCAGGGCGTGGCAGGGCTGGTCGATGTCGCGGCACTGGGCGGGCATGCGGCCGTTGACGTCGGAGTGGTGGTCCCAGTTGTTGTGGTAGATCTGGACGAAGCGCACGCCGCGCTCGGCGAGGCGGCGTGCCATGAGGACGGAGTTGGCAAAGGAGCCGGGCTTTTTGGCGTCGTCTCCGTAGAGCTTGAAGATGTGCTCGGGTTCGCTGGCGAGGTCGGTCAGCTCGGGCACGCTGGACTGCATGCGGAAGGCCATCTCATACTGCTGGATGCGGGTGTGCGTCTCGGGATCGCCGATTTGCTGGTAGGTCAGCTCGTTGAGGGCGTTGATGCCGTCGAGCGCGCGGCGGCGCACGGAGGCGGGCACGCCGGGCGGGTTGTTGATGTAGAGGATGGGGTCGCCGGAGCTGCGGAAGGAGACGCCGGCGTGCTCGCCGGGCAGGTAACCGGAGGACCAGAGGCGGGAGGAGATGGCCTGCTCTTGGGCGCGGTTGGTCGGCGTGGCGACGAGGACGACAAAGGTGGGCAGGTTTTGATTCATGCTGCCGAGGCCGTAGGAGGCCCAGGCGCCGAGGCAGGGGCGGCCGGTGACCTGGTTGCCGGTCTGCATGGCGGCGATGGCGGGCTCGTGGTTGATGGCCTCGGTGTGCAGGGAGCGCATCCAGCAGATGTCATCGGCGGAGCGGCCGAGGTGGGGCAGCAGCTCGTCGTTCAGCCACATGCCGCAGCGGCCCTTTTGCGCGAAGCGATACTTTGACGGGGCGATGGGAAAGCGCGCCTGCCCGCTGGTCATGGTGGTGAGGCGCTGGCCCTGGCGGATGCTGGCGGGCAGGTCCTTGTCATACCATTCGGCCATCTGCGGCTTGTAGTCGAACAAGTCCATCTGCGAGGGTCCGCCGACCATGTGCAGGTAGATGACGCGCTTCGCCTTCGGTAAAAAATGCGGCTGCGGCTGGACGGTGGCACTGCGGCCCAGGGACTCGCCCAGCAGGGAGGTCAAAGCGGCGTAACCGACCGCGTCCCGGCCGCGCGCCAGAAAACGGCGGCGGGTGTGCAGCGCCTGATGCTCAAGGAAGGGATTCATCGCGAAACGAGTCTCCCATAGAGAACGCTCCGGCCGGCCGGCTTTGTTCAACGCCGCCCGTCCACGTTCAGTTTGACCGCGTAGAGGGAGGTGCGGGCGGTGACGTAGAGGGTGCGGCTGCCGCGCGCGCCGAAGACGCAGTTGGCAGGGCGCTCGGGGATCTCGATGACGCCGAGTTGTTTGCCCTCCGGACTGATGACGTAGATGCCGTTGGCGGCGACGTAGAGATTGCCGAATTCATCACTGGTGAGGCCGTCGCCGCCGCGCTCCTCGCTGGGGTCGAAGTGGCAGAGCTTGCGGCCGTTTTTGACGCTACCGTCGTCCTGGATGTCGTAGGCCCAGAGGCTGTTGGCGGCGTTGTCGATGACGTAGAGCACGCTTTTGTCGTTGGAGACGAGCACGCCGTTGGGGCGGACGAGGTCGTCGATGACGCGCACGACTTTGGCGGGCTTGGTGCGGTCTTTGTCAGGCGTGGCGTAATAGACCGCCTCGACTCCGAGCGGCATTTCCTCTGGTTTGCGACCGTAGCCGGGATCGGTGAAGTAGATGCCGCCTTTGCCGTCGATGTCGAGGTCATTGGGGGCGTTGAAGGGTTTGTCGTCGAAGCTGTCCGCCAGCACCGTCACCTCGCCGCTGCCCTCCTGGCGGGTGAGCCGGCGGCCGCCGCCCTCGCAGGCCAGCAAGGCTCCTGCCGGGGTGAACATGAGGCCGTTGGCGCGATTGGTCTGCTCGCGATGCAGACTGGTGGCGCCGCTGGCGGGATCAAAGACGTGGCTGCGCTCGTTCGGGATGTCGTTGAACCAGATGCGGCCGTCCGGTCCGAGTGCCGGGCCTTCGGTGAATTGAAAGCCCTCGGCGACTTTTTTGATGTCCGGCTGAGCGGGCCAGAGTTCGGCGGGCGCGGCGGTGGCGGCGGCGGGCGGGGTGCCCGCCTCGGGGTTCTCCTGGAGGCGGATGTTGCGCCAGCGGATTTCCAGGCCGGTGAATTTGTCGGGCACGCCATGCACTTGCAGCGCGATGAAGCCCTCCGGCGTCATGTCGTCCTCCAAATCGGCGGCGGGCACGCCATTGAGAAAGGTGCGCAGGCGCGGACCGATGGCCTCGATGCGGACGTGGTTCCAGTCGCCTTGTTTGAAGGCGAAACGGGCGGAATCGTTGCGCGACAGGTTGTTGAGCCAGCCGCGGCGGCCTTCCTCATAAATGCCCGCGGTCCAGCCACGATCGCTGGGGTCGATCTCGCACTGATAACCGTGGACCTGGCCGTTTTTGTATTCGGGCAGGCTTTGGCTGCGGAACTGGATGCCGGAGTTGAGGTTGGTGTCCACCTTGAATTCCAGCTCCAGGATGAAGTCGCGGTAATTCTTTTCCGTGCAGAGGAAGGAGTTCGGCGTCTTCGGCACGCTGACACCGACGATCTCGCTGTTCTCGATGCGATACTCCGCCTTGCCGCCGCGCTGGGTCCAGCCGTCGAGCGTTTTACCATCAAAAAGATCGATCCACTCGGCGGCAAGGCCGGACGCGGTGGTGAAAGCAAGGCAGGTGGCGAGAAGGATTGGCGGCTTCATGGTGCGTGATGTTGGCAGTTTTCCTGAACGGCGGCCAGCGTTTGTTTTTGCCGAATGCCTTCGCTGGCGTTATGAAAGGCGATGCGACGCCAAGATGTGAATCGAATGCTGCTGGGAGCCGGCTGCGCGCTCCTGACGGGTTGTCAAAGCGGCGGACTTTCGCGGCCTGCGGCGTCCTCGGGCGGACCGTTCCTGCTGGGCATCGACTTCCTGGCCGCGCGCAATTTCGACCTGCTGCGCGGACGGCGCGTGGGCTTGATCACCAACCACACCAGCGTGACCGGCCGCGGCGAAAAGACGCGGGTGGCGATGCAACGGGCGCTGGGCGGGCAGTTGCGGGCCTTGTATGCGCCCGAGCACGGCATCGACGGCACGGTCGGCGCCGGCATTCACGTCAGCACGCGCAAGGACGCCGCCACGGGGCTCACCGTTTACTCGCTCTACGGCCCGACGCGCAAACCAAGCCCCTCGATGCTGGCGCCGATCGATGTGCTGGTGTTCGACCTGCAGGACATCGGCTGCCGCAGCTACACCTACATCAGCACGCTGGCGGTGGCGATGGAGGCGGCGGCGGAAAACGGCAAGGAATTTGTCGTTTTGGACCGTCCCAATCCGCTCGGCGGCCTGCGTGTGGAAGGACCGGGCCTGGAACCGAAATGGAAGTCCTTTGTCGGCCAGTTGCCGGTGCCTTACGTGCATGGCATGACCACGGGCGAACTGGCGATGATGACCGCGGCGCAGAAGTGGATCAGCAGCGCGCCGCGTCTGCGCGTGGTGCGCATGCAGGGCTGGAGCCGGAACATGATGTGGCGTGACACCGGCCTGCGCTGGTATCGCACTTCGCCCAACATCCCGCACGCCGACTCGCCCGCTTATTACGTGGCGACCGGCATGCTGGGCGGCGCCTCGGCGGTGGACATCGGCATCGGCACCTCCAACCCTTTTGGCTACGCCGGCGGACGCGGGGTGAATCCGGACGCGTTCGTGGCCGCCTGCAAGCGCTGGGGCATGTCCGGCGTCTCCTTCGAGCCTTACGCGCGCAACGGCTTCGGTGGCGCGCGCCTGGGCATCGATCTGCGCTCGCCAGCCGACCTGACCGCGCTGGACGTCTATTTGATCGCGGAGCTGAACCGCCAGTCCGGGGGCAAGGTGCTCTCCAACATGAGCGCCTCCAAGTTGAACCTCTTTCACAAGGTCTATGGCAGCGAGCGCCTCTACCGGGACCTGCGCGCCGGCGCCTCGCCCGCCAGCATCACGGCTTCCTGGCGCGGCACCGTGGGCGCCTTCCGCTCCGCGCGCCAGAGGTACTTGCTTTACACGTGAAGCCTTGATAAAAGAACGCAATGCCAGCCGCCAAAGCGACCACCTCGTTGGAAAGCCTCCAACTCGCCCAACTGTGCGCGCGTTACGCCGATGACAAAAAAGCGGAGGACATTGTCATCCTGGATGTGCGCGGCCTGTCGCCAATCACCGATTACTTCGTGATCTGCTCGGCCACCTCCAGCCCGCATCTGCGCGCGGTGCGCGACGAGGTGGCGGACCGCATGAAGCTGGACCACGGCCAGGCCGCCCTGGTCAGTGATGGCGGGCTCGACAGCCAGTGGCTGATCCTCGGCTACGCCGGTGCGGTGGTGCATGTTTTTGCCGGGGAGAAGCGCGGCTTCTACGCTCTTGAGGAGTTGTGGAACGATGCGCCGCGTGTGGACTGGACGAAAAAATAAGCGCCATGAACACGCCCGTCTGGTGGCGCAAGCTGGTGGCTTGGTGGTGGAGGAAACCCTGGCGCGGCTGGCTGCTGCGCTGGCGCTCCCTTCGCGTCGGACCGCATGACCCGCTGCTGCTCGGCCGCCGGCTGACCACTGCGGAACTGGGTCTGCTCGGCGAACTGCACGCCGCGCGCTGGCTGGGCACCCGCGGCCGCAAACTGCTCTACCGCAACTACCGCGGCCAGCATCGCGGCGAGGTGGACCTGGTCTGCCGCCACGGCCGGGTGCTGACGTTTGTCGAGGTCAAAACGCGCAGCAGCGAAGCCTTTGGCCGCCCTGCCGACGCCGTCACGCCCGACAAACAACGACTGGTGCGGCGCGGCGCGCAGGATTGGCTGCGCCGGCTCGGACATCCGCCGATTCCCATCCGTTTTGACATCGTGGAGGTGCTGCTGGTGCCCGGTCATGTGCCGCGCCTGCATGTGGTCGAAGACGCGTTTCAATTGCCGGAGGCGTCCCTGGAAGGACGGACGCTGTAGGGCGTGCGCGCCGCGTGCAACCTTCACGGAAACCATCGGGTGATCTGGCGCCAAAATTCGTCCCCGTAACGCAAGGCCACCACACCGCAAAGAATCGCGGCACTGATGACGAACACCCAGAATCCACCCGTGAATTCGCCGATCTCCCGCAAGGCGACGAGAAAAAACACCCCAGCACCGAAGGAAAACCCGCAGCCAAAACGGACGCGCTTCTCAAAGGCATCCGGCTCGTTGGTCATGACTACGGGCTGTTGGCGGCGGCTTGTTTGCCAATCGCCTCGTCGAGTTGGCGGACAAACGTCTGATCCGCCTCAGACAGTCGTTCAAGCGGCAGCTCAAACGGCTTCTGCTGCACCAGCAGCCTCGCTTTGCCATCACGAATCACCGTCGGCCGCGCGGGCAGTTTCGGCGCCTCAGGGCTGTCGGTTTGGCCGTCGGCGAGCACCTGCTCCATCTGTTCGAACGCGATCACTTTTCCAACAAGCGTCTTGCCGTCGTTGCTGGTCCACTGCCGCGACTCGCTGAGCGCGATGTAGCTGATCTGCTTGACGACCGGCTTCGGATTGGCCGTGCCTGGGGCGAGCCCGATGCTGGCCGAGCCGCCACCCGCGTTGGAGACACCCATCGAGCGCTGGCCGAACTTGGTCGGCGTGGTGGGCACCACCTGCGCCGTGGCCTCGAGCGCAAATACGAGCACGAGGCCGGTGGTGATTTTCATGGGTTCAGCATACCTTCCCTTCATGGTGCCGGCAAGGCTTTTGGGGGCTGGCCTGCCGGTCATCGTGCCGGTGGTGGTAGCGCAAAGCGACACACCAGCGGGCGCTTCGGGTCATGCGGCCGGGCATACACTTCCAGCACGTCTTCCATGGCGCACACGAAGGCCGCGCTCTGCTCCGGCGGCAGGCACCATTGCTTCGTGCGCCAGGGTTTTATCTCGTTTTTTTCAGCGCCCGGCCCACCGTCTGATTGCT
>CAZKMS010000222.1:0-6049 GCA_964553805.1 uncultured Verrucomicrobiaceae bacterium | reverse complement strand
CTCATCAACACCAAGCAGTTCCTCTTCATCCAGTGAGCCCCGCGCCCGGCATCCCTGTGTTCTGACAGGATTGCCAGGATTTCTTGCAGGATTAACAGGATGATTCACCGAAATTGAGAGAAGCAAACACCCCCATCCCTATCCTGTTAATCCTCTCAAATCCCGTCAATCCTGTCTCAAAAAACTCCGCCCCTCAAAACTCCGCCATGAACTCCATGCTCGCCTCCAGCCTCCGCAGTGAAACCTCCCGCCGCGAGTTCATCTCCGGCGCCGCCAAGACCTTCCTCGGCGTCACCGCCGCCACCCACCTCGGCGGCAAAGCCTTCGCCGTGCCCGGCGAAAACACCTCGCCGCTGAAGCAGGTGCCCACCGCCCGCAATGTCATCTACCTCTACATGACTGGCGGCATGAGCCACCTCGACACCTGGGATCCGAAGCCCGCCGGCAGCGAGGTCATGGGCCTCACCAAGCCCGTCAAGACCAGCGCCGACGATGTCTTCATCAGCGAGTACCTGCCGCTCATGTCCCGCCACATGGACAAGGCGGCGATCATCCGCTCCATGACCTCCACCCAGGGCGCGCACGAGCAGGGCCAGTACTTCATGCGCACCAGCTACACCCTGCGCAGCTCCATCCGCCACCCCGGCATGGGCGCCTGGCTGGAGAAGTTCCAGAACCGCGGCAACCCCACCCTGCCCGCCAGCGTCATGATCGGCAACGAAAGCCGCCACCCCGGCGCCGGTTTCTTCGAGGCCAAGTTCGCCCCGCTCATGGTCAACGACCCCGAGAGCGGCCTCAAAAACGTCACCCGTCTCGAGCGCTTCACCGAGCCCCAGTTCCAGGAGCGCCTCAGCCTCTCCCGCCAGCTCGACCGCACCTTCGAGCAAAGCTACGACCTCAGCCGCGTGCGCGCCTACACCGACATGTATGAGGACGCGGTGAAGATGATGAAAAGCGAGGAGTTGAAGGCCTTCGACCTCTCCGCCGAGAGCGACGCGCTGCGCGAAAAATATGGCCGCGACCGCTTCGGCCAGGGCTGCCTGCTCGCCCGCCGCCTCGTCGAGCACGGCATCCGTTTCGTTGAAGTCTCCTTCGGCAGTTGGGACACCCACAACGCCAACTTCACCCGCGTGCCTGAGCTTTGTGATCAGCTCGACACCGCGCTCAGCACCCTCATCTCCGACTTGGAGAAACGCGGCATGCTCAAGGACACGCTCATCGTGCTCGCCACCGAGTTCGGCCGCACGCCGGAGATCAACGTCAACGACGGCCGCGACCACCACCCCAAAGTCTTCTCCTGCCTGCTCGCCGGCGGCGGCATCAAAGGCGGCACCGTGCACGGCGCCTCCGACGAGCGCGGTGCCAATGCCGTGACGGATGTGGTCAACATCCCGGACCTCAACGCCACCATCGGCTACGCCCTCGGCCTGCCGCTCGACCAGGTGCTCTACTCGCCCACCCGCCGCCCCTTCACCCTCGCGGACAAAGGCAAGCCGCTGCCGCAGCTCTTCGCCTGACCGGATTCGGAGGGCGGGATTTGACTCCCGCCCTTTTTCAGCCCGCCTCAAAGGCGTGCGCCGCCTGGAACAGCGTCGCCTCGTCGAGCGCCCGGGTGATGAACTGCAGGCCGACGGGAAGCCGCGCGCCCTCGTGGTCGATGACTCCGCAGGGCACACTCAGCGCCGGCAGCCCGGCGAGGTTGGCGGGGATGGTGAACACATCCTCCAGGTAGGCCTGCAAAGGATCGCCCGTCAGCTCGCCCAGCTTGTGCGCTGGCGTCGGCGAGGTGGGGGAGACGATCACGTCCACCTTTTCAAAGGCCTGGTCGAAGTCCCGCTTGATCAGCGTGCGCGCCTTCTGCGCCTGCAGGTAATAGGCGTCGTAGTAGCCCGAGCTCAGCACGTAGGTGCCCAGCAGGATGCGCCGCTTCACCTCCGGGCCGAAACCCTCCGCGCGCGACTTCAAGTACTGCTCCATCAGATCACCCGCCGCGCTGCTGCGGTGGCCGTAGCGCACGCCGTCGAAGCGCGCCAGGTTGGCGGAGGCCTCCGCCGGAGCCAGCACGTAGTAGGTGGCCACGCCGGCCTCCGTGTGCGGCAGGCTGATCTCCTCCACCCGCGCGCCCAGTGCCTCCAGTTTGGCGATGCCACGCCGCACCGCAGCCTCCACCTCCGGGTGCAGGCCGTCGATGAAATACTCCTTCGGCAAACCGACGCGCAGGCCGCTGATGTCGCGCCCCAGCCCGGCGGTGAAATCCGGCACCGGCTCGTTCAGCGAGGTCGAGTCGCGCGGGTCGTGGCCGCAGAGATGGTTCAAAACCAGCGCGCTGTCCGCCACCGTGCGCGTCAGCGGCCCGATCTGGTCCAGCGACGAGGCAAAGGCCACCAAGCCGAAGCGCGACACCCGGCCGTAGGTCGGCTTCATGCCCACGCAACCGCACAGCGCCGCCGGCTGGCGGATCGAGCCACCCGTGTCGGAGCCCAGCGCCGCCAGCGCGATGCCGCCCGCCACCGCTGCCGCGCTGCCGCCGCTCGAGCCGCCCGGGATGCGGTCCGGCGCCGCCGGATTGCGCGTCACGCCGAGAGCCGAGTTCTCCGTGGAGGAGCCCATCGCAAACTCATCCATGTTCAGCCGGCCAAACGGGATCGCCCCGCCCGCGCGCAGTTGCTGGATGGCCGTGGCGGTGTAGGGCGCGGTGTAGTTCTCCGCCAGCATCTTCGAGCCGCAGGTGCAGGGCTGGCCTTCGACGTTGATGTTGTCCTTGATCGCGATCGGGATGCCGCCCAGCGGCTTGCTCACGTCCGCGTTTTCAGCCTCCTTCAGCGCCGCTTCCAGGTCCCAGGACAGGTAGGCGCCCAGCTCCGGATTGCGCGCCTCGATGGCGGCGGCGACATCCCGCACCAGCTCCATCGGGGAGACTTCCCGGGCGGCGAGTTTCTGGCGCAGGTCAGTGAGGGTGAGGGCGGCGAGGGAGGACACGGGTTATTCGATGACTTTGGGGATTTGAAACTGGTCCAGCACTGACTTCGGCGCGTTGGCCAGCGCCTGCGCCTGGGTCAGGCCGGGGCAGGCCGCGTCCGCGCGCAGCACGTCATAAACCGGCAGCGCGTGGGAGGTGGGCTCCACCCCCGCCAGGTCCAGCTTCGCCAGCGTCTCCATGTGCTCCAGGATGCGGCCGAGCTGCGCGCCATAGTGCGCAGCCTCCTCCTCGCTGAGCTCGAGGCGGGCGAGTTTGGCGACGCGATGGATGTCAATGGCAGGCGCGGACATGGCAGGCGGCTAAGTGACCGCCCGCACGTGCTTTGTCAACGCTGGGTCAGGGGGACGCCTCGCCTGTGCTCAAGCATCAACTTTCCTGGCGCTTGAGCGAGGGCCAGTCGACGAAGGCAATGATAAGGGGCAGGGCGATAACGCCAAAGGGAACGAGCATCACCAATGACAGCCAGGGCGTGAAGCCCGCTTTTTTGCAGATGAACCAAAAGGGCAGAACGGCGAACAGTGCCATGAGGAGGCCCATGGACAAGATGACGAGAAGCTCGGCCGTGCCGAATGGTCCCATGGCGGCGAGTGGCAGGTTGCAGATCATGATCACCCCAATTTGCTCAAAGCCCTAAGTGGCCTCGAAAAGAATCTTTGGGTATCGGATTCTTCACATTCTCTAGTTGCTCGAAGAAATGATAGGCGGCTTGTAGTTTGAAGGACAGCGCTTTATGTGCTGCGCTTGCTGGAGATCGCATCTGATGACGCTTTTCGGAATACCGGGAGGGTCCGGCCTCTTTTGTCTGTCTCAGTGCCTCCTGATACTCTCTATTACCAGACTCTGCGCGCAATTTTTGAAAATACACAACGACTGCGTGAGCCAATCTAAGCTGGCCAGCCTGCGCAATGCGTTTTAGTAGCCGTTTTTGATCGTTGTCGAGATTCGTAAACCATGATTCATCCTCGGAATCGCTGGACGTCTCCGAATTGGATTTCTTCGTTGGGGTAGTAAATTTTGACGCATTCGGCTTTTTAGCCACGTCCAACCTTACCGATGAGCTATCTCGAGTTGTTACTAGCGCTTCAGTTGGATTCGCGTGTTTGTGTTGTAATTGACGAATTGCGTCTATAACTGACTCGATTGCGATCTTAACATCACACGAGAAAAGCTCCTGACACTCAACCTCCATTCCATTTTTGATGTATTTTCGACCAACCCGCGAGCTGCGTAGCTTGGATTGTGCAAAGAACTCAATTCGCCCGGCTTTTTCACATTGGAAAGATTGGTGTAAACGCCAGTCGTTGACTCCTCCGTAACCGTGACTGTTCAGAGTATTGATGCGGCTTGAAGCATCATTGGCGGTTCCGATTTTTGTCAATCCAGCACGTATTGAGGTAGCAACATACACATGCCCATCGTCATCGTATCGCTGGAGATAAGCCAATTTGGAGGTGTCGCATTGAACACAGTGTCCGGCTCGAGTGCGCATGCGATGACCAGATAGTTTGCACGGCGCTACTCCAATTGCGATAAGCATACCTAAATCGCTCATGATTTTTCGATATGTTGAAGGGCTCAAGCCTGACGCATCAAAAACCCGCGATAGGGGAACTTGCTGCTTTTCAAGGAACTGCTTCTGCTCATTTGTGAGTGTAGCCATGGTTTTAAACACGTGCCCCGGCGGAGAATTTTCGTATGCTCACTCCTCCGGATCAGGCTCCGGTTCTTCCTCCTCCTCCTCGGTGGGGTGGTCTTCGAGGAGGTGTTGCTGCATGTAGAGGGGGAGTTTTTCGGGCTGGCGGGTGAAGAGCTCGATCAGTTTGGCGAGGGTGAGGTGCAGCTCGTGCTGGAGGGCGAGGCGGGCGCTGCGCTTTTCGTGCTCGCTGATGGTTTTGTCGGCGCTGGCGATGTCGCTCTCGTTGTTGAGGGTGTTCCAGGTGGTGAGCAAGCCGGCGCAGAGGGTGACGATGGCGGGCGGGAGCTGAGCGGCGTTGGCGGCGACGACGGTGGCCATGGGCTGGATGTGACTGGCGAGGACGTCATCCGTGCATTGGCTGAGGATGGTGCGGCCGCTGGGAAGGCTTCGTTCACGGGGGCGGAATTGACGCCGAAGGCGCTCTCCAGGGCGCCCTGCACGCGGCGGGCGTGGTCCAGCAGGGCGGCGCGGAAGGCGTTCTTGCCGTTTTTGCGGGCGCGGCGCACGCCGCGCTTGACCTCGTCTGTGCCGGCGCAGGCGGCGAGGGCGTCCAGCGCGGTGGTGGTGGCGGCGATGCGGGCATCCAGGGCGCTGGCGGGGTTGTTGAGGATCATCAGCTCGAGGTGGTTGGTGCTGAAGGTGAGCAGTTCGGCGAGGCTGATGCCGGGGTCGTCGAAGGGATTGGCGAGGAAGCGGCTCAAGTTTCTCATGGTTCCAACCGGGCTTGGGCTGGGTTCGGGATTGGATGTGTCGGGACTGTCGTAATGCACGCCGATGTCGTAGGTGAGGTCGGAGTCGAAGCGTGCCATGGTTCGTTTTAAGGGGAGTGCTCTGAAGAGTTTGGGCGATTTAACTGATTTCGCTGGCCCGGGTCAATCCTTTTTATGGGGTGGGCAGGTGGGCTTAAACGCAATGCCATTAAGTTATAATTTCTGTACTTTTGGAAATGATGGTTAACTAAAGGCGGATGGAAGCATCCACCTCCCCCTGTTTTGTCCCCTGCGCCCACGGTATCGTCACCCGCACTCTTGCCCTTTTGGGCTGGCAACAGGACGAGCTTGCCACGGTGGATGCCACCTCGCATCGCGGTCCCAGGCGCAAGCTGCTCGACTGGCAGCTCCAGCTCGCCATGATCCTGCACATGCTCCAGGCAGCCTTGCGCAGTGTGTGGGCCAATACCTCGGCCTTCAGATCAGCGGGGCCGTCCTGAGCCTGCGCCGGCAAAAGATGAAGCTCCCGCCCTTCCTGACCATCATGAAAGCCGGGCTGCGCCCGCTGGCGTAGCCCGGGCAGCACCCGGCATGCTTTTTTTGCGGGCTGCGCCTGGTGGGGCATGACGGCACCACCTTGAGCGTGGCCAACACCGCCGCGGT
>CAZKMS010000221.1:0-6076 GCA_964553805.1 uncultured Verrucomicrobiaceae bacterium | reverse complement strand
CCCAAAGCGCGTAAAGCAAGCCGAAGCCGGCTGTGAACAAACCCAGCACTGCCCCGCCTGCCATCATCAAACCCAGCGGCACGCCCAGCTCTTTGGCGGCGAAGGTGGGGCCGGGGGTCGGCGGCACCAGGCTGTGCGCCATCGTTGCCCCCGCCACCACGGTCAGGATGTACAAAAGGTAGTCGCGGCCTGTGGTGCGGGCCATGGCTTTGCCAATCGGCATGAGCAAATAAAAGACGGCGTCAAAGTACACCGGGATGGCCAGGGTAAACCCCGTGAAGATGAATGCCAGATGCACCCGGGCCCGTCCAAAAAGAGCCAGCAACGCGCGCACAATTCGCAAGGCAGCGCCAGAGTCCAGCAGGCAGCGCCCGATGATCGAAGCCATCGCGATGAGCAACCCCATCTGCCCGCAGGTCTCGCCGAAGGCCGTCATGACGCGGTCAGGAGCGTCCGTGGAGGCGAACTTCTCCGCCGCCGCAGCGGTCATTTTGCCCAGCGCCACCTGTCCTTGCGCATAGGCTTCCAGCAGCGCGCGCGGTGTTGTCAAGGCGACCGCCAGCGCCGCCAGCATCATCGCCAGAAACGCATGCAAACGCAGCGCGACCAGCCCGGCCACCACCGCGCCGAGACCGAGTAAAACCAGCCAGAGAGAAGTCACAGCGGCGAGGCTAGAGGCGAATCAAGCACAAGGCCAGACCAATTCTTTCGCATTGAGCGCCGGTCAAACGATGCTCTGCGGCACAACCGCCTCAGGCTCCGGCTCGGAGCTGCCCAGCCGTTTCCAGAGACGCGCGAGATCATCAATGATCAGATAACTGACCGGCACCAGGAAAAGGGTAATGACCGTGCCGAAAAGAATGCCGTAGCCAAGCGAGACGGCCATCGGAATGAGAAACTGGGCGGCGGTGGACTTTTCAAAGATCAGCGGCATGAGGCCGGCAAAGGTCGTGACCGAAGTCAGCATGATGGGACGGAATCGCCTGGGCCCCGCGCTCATCACCGCCTCATAGACGCTGCTGCCCGCCCGGCGCGCTTGGTTGATGAAGTCCACCAGCAGGATGCCGTCGTTGATGACCACACCGCCGAGCGCCAGCATGCCAAAAACGCTGAGCATGCTCAAAGGCAATCCATGGACCACATGCCCAACCGCCGCGCCCACAATGCCGAAAGGAATGACCAGCAGCACCGCAAAGGGCTGAAGGTAAGAGCGAAAAGGAATCGCCAGCATGGTGTAGAGCGCCAGCAGCACCAAAATGCCGCCCCACTTGGTCGCTTCACCCGCCTCCCGGTTGGCGCGTTCCTCGCCTTCAAACGACCAGCGGACGCCGGGATAGGTTCGCAGCAAGTTGTCGATGTATTCCCGCAAGCCAGTCTTGATCGCCTCCACATCGACAACGCCCTTCTCCACGTCAGCCGTCAAATTGATCGAACGATTGCGGTCAATCCGCCGGATGGAAGTGAAGCTCTTGTCCACGGTCATCTCCGCCACGCTCACCAATGGGAACTCCGTCCCGGCGGCGTTGCGCACGCGCATGGTTTCGAGGGTGGCCAGGCTGGTGCGCTCCTCTTTGGGGTAGCGCACATACACGCGGACTTCATCGCGCCCGCGTTGAATGCGCTGCACCTCCTGGCCAAAAAACGCCTGCCGCACCTGGCGCGCCAGATCGCCGACGGTGATGCCAAACTGCTCTGCCTCAGGTTTGATCTTGAATTGGATCTCGCTGCGCCCCTGATCGAGCGAATTGACGATGTCGAAGACCCCGGGATAGCCCGCCAGCTCCTGCTCCACTTGCTGCGACACCTCCAGCAACTCCTCCACCTTCGGACCAGTCAACTCAATGTCGATGGGATCGCCCCCGCGGAAGATCTCAGCGCGAAACGTCAACTCCTCCGCTCCCACTATGCTGCCGATGCGCCGCCGCCACTCGTTGGAAATCTCCACGGTGCTGACATCGATGCCGCGTTCTTCCGGGCCGAAGGTCTCAATGTTCACCTCGCCCTGATGCGCCTGGCCACTGGCGCCTCTTCTCGACGAAGAAGTGAATCCGGAGCCGCCAACGACGGAAAGAATGTGTTTGAAGACCGACCGGCCGTCCGCATCCACATACTCCTTTTCAAGCTCTTTGGCGATCTCGTAGATGCGGTTCACATGGGCTTCCGTCACCTCCACCGGCGTGCCCTCGAGCATGCTGAGCCGGGCCGTGATGCGCTCGCTGGGCACCCGAGGAAACGAGACCCAATTGATGCGCCCCCCCATGATGTAGCCTACGATCACCAGGACGCCGCCGATGAAAAGCGCCGCGGACATGTAGCGATGGCGCGCCGTGAGACCCAGGGCAGGCTGGTAAACGCGGCGGACAAACCAGCTCAGCGACCGGTTCGCATGGCGTTGAACGGGCGCCAAAACCTCCGCGGGCCGGTGCAGGAACTTCGCGCTCAAGTGCGCCGGCAAACAGAGCTGGGACTCCACCAGCGAGAACAGCATGACGGGAACTACCACCATGGCCACCGGTTGAAACATCGGACTCCAATCCCCCAACCCCAGCATCAGCGGAATGAAGGCGATGACATTGGTCAGAATGCCAAAAATGACCGGCGTGGAGACCAATTTGGTTCCCACCACCGCCGCCTGCTCCATCGGCATGCCTTCCTGAGTCTTGCTAGCGATGCTTTCACTGATGACAATCGCATCGTCCACCACCACCCCGAGCACCATGATGAAGCCGAACAAGCTGGAGGTGTTGATGGAAACGCCCAGCCAGGGCATCACCGCGAAAGCCCCGAGAAAAGCCACGGGAATGCCCACGCTCACCCAAAAGGCCACATCGAAACGCAGAAACACCAGCAGCACCAGAAACACGAGGCAGAAGCTCTGAATGCCGCTGTTGACCATGAGGTCGATGCGCGATTTGACGATCTTGGAGCGGTCATTCCAATAACTGATCCCGACGCCCTCCGGCAGCCGCTCTTTGACAGCATCAACGTATTCGCGCACCCGGTTGGCAATTTTCACCGCGTTCTGGGTGCCCTCACGGGTGACCGTGACGGTGACGCAGCGCTGGCCGTTGAAACGCGCCACCAGCGGGTTCTCATTGAAGCCGTCGCTGATGCGCGCCACCTCCCCGAGGGTGAGGCGGGTGCCGTCTTCGCGATTGGCCACGATGACACGGGCGTAGTCGTCGGCGTTGTAGGCGCGGCCGCGGGTCTTCATCGCCACGTCACCGGACTCCGTGCGCACCACGCCGGCGGGCAAATCCAGAGCGGAATTGGTGATGGAGCGCCCGATGCTTTCCAGGGTGAGCCCGTGCTTGCGCAGCGTCTCTTCGCTGACCTCGATCGACACCTCATAGGGCCGCACACCGTTGAGCTCGGCGTGCGAAATGCCGGGCAGCGTCAGGATTTCGTCCCGCACTTTTTCCCCCAGACTGGCCAGATCGCGTTCGGAGAGATCACCTGCCACGACCACGGTGATGACGGTGTTGTAGCTGCCAGGAAGTTGAATGACCGGTTTTTCCGCATCCTGCGGAAAGGCGGCGATGGCATCCACACGGTTTTTGATGTCATCAAGCACCTCGCGCTGATCAAAATCATCCTTCACCTCGATGGTCACCGTGCCGCTGCTGGAGCCGGCCGTGCTGTAAATGTGCTCGACACCCTGCACTTGCTGGATGGCGTCCTCGATCTTCAGAACAATCATCTCCTCCGTCTCGTCCGGCGTCGCTCCCGGATAAGGCACGTTGACCGTGATGGTGCGGTCCGGGAAATCCGGAAAGACCTCGAGCGGGATGCGATCCGACAAGAGCGTTGCGAGCCCGGCCATGGCGATGCCCACCATCAACAGGTTGGCGGCCACATGATTGCGTGCGAACCAGGCGATCATGACCGTCTCAAGATTCGCGCGGAGCCCCGATCACCCGGCTGCCTTTGGCGCCTGTTTGTCCGGCCTCCGCCCCGACCATGCCGGGACGCTCGGTCTGGCCGTCAATCGTCGGCAGCACGCGGGCGCCCTCGACGGGAAAAGGAATCGGCGTCACACAAAGCACATCGCCATCACGCGGCCCGTCCTCCGCCAGCGCGGAGATCGCCAAATTCCGGGCGTCTCCCGCCAGCGGCTCCACGATCACCCGGCGCAGGCGATTCTCCTTGGTGATCAGAATGATCTCATTGCCCGCACGGACCGCCTTGCGCGGCAGCACGAGCACATCCTCCAAGGACACGCCGAGAATCTCCGCCTCGACAAACTGGCCGATCTTGAGCGGCGGCGCGCCGTCCTCACGTTTGGCAAAGGGTTGCTCGACGCGCGCCACGGCAATCGTTTGCCGTGTGCCGGCATCCACCGCGCCTTCAACCCGGACCAGGCGCCCCGGCCACAAGCCAGACTTGGCTCCCTCGCGCGCCAGCAAACGCACCTCCGCTCCCACCGTTTCATGCTCCTCCCCCGGATGCAACTGAGGGAGCTGCAAATGCGCCATTTCCCGCTCCGGCAAAGGCAGGCGCACCTCAACGGCCTCGATGCCAAAAAGCTCGCCAATGTCGGCGCCGGCATTGACCACCTGCCCCAGGTCCACTTCCTGCCGCAGCACCTGGCCGGCATAAGGCGCGCGCAGTTCGGTGCGCTCCAGATCGCGCTCAGCGCGCCGCACCTGAGCCTGGGCGGCGGCGACGTCCGCGTCCGCCTTGGCAATCTGATGGGCGCGCGTCAGCAGCGGCCCGGGCGTGCCCTGGCGGCCCAGCGCGCGCCAGCCTTCCACCGCCTGCTCCACCCGGCTCTTCTCATCGACCAGCAACGCCGCCGCCGCCGCCAAAGCCGCGCGCGCTTCGGTCAGCGCCGTCTCGAAATTGACCGGATCAATGCTGGCCAGCACCTCATTTTCCGTGACGAAATGACCGGGCCGAAAATGCGGTGACATCGTCACGATTTTGCCCGCGACTTCGGATGTCAGAACGGTGCGTTGCAAAGGCTGCACCACACCCTGCGAGCGCGCCACCACCGGAAACACCGCTTTTTTCAGCGTCTGTCCCTCCACTCGAACGAGAGGTGCCGGAATCTGCTCCACCTTGGGTTCGGGCTTGGTCGAATAAAACCACCAGCCCAGGTAAGCGCAGCCCGCCAGCAGAAGGACCGGAAGCAGAAAACGAAGCAGGCGGCGTAACATAGTGATCATAACGCCGCCAGCGCGGCTCATACCTCCATTGGACAGGATTAAATCGGGAAAATTCGGCCGGGTTGCGGAAAACCCGGCTTGGAATCAACGCTGCATCTCCTCCTGCACGATCTTCATGATCTCACCCTGCAGCGCTTGCGCCTTGGCGCCGCCCAATTTGGAGGCCTCCGCGGCCAAGGGGGCGGATTTGGCCACAAATGATTTCATCTCCGGAGTGCGCAGCAGGGGCAGGACCGTTTCGAGTTCCGCCTGGCTGAAGGTGGCGGCATAAAGGCCGATGATCTCAGGCTTGATGACTTTCCATCCCATCTTTTCCAGCATCAGCGCCTTCACCCGGTCCATGGCCCGCTCAAACTTCGCTTTTTGATCCGCCGGGATCTGGCTCGCCGTGGCCGCAATGGAGGCTTCGAAGGATCCGATCACAGAGGCTTCGTAGGCCTCCTCGGTCTTCGACAATTCAAGGAGTTCCTCGATGGCTTTGGCGTGCGCGGGTTCGATGGCAGCGGCGGTCGCTGTGAAGCCGAGCAGGATCAATAGAGGGCAAAAGAATTTCATGTGCAATGTCCGTTCTAATACGCGATCCCCCCCTTCCCCGGCAAGCTCATTCATGAGCGGGCCGAGAATGCTCCGCGCCAGGGCCGAGTATTCGTGGCGGTGGCAAGCCGTTCGTTGTTTAAACTTTAGCTTGTTGGGAGGCGTTTCACGCGGCGGCGGGGGAACACCGGCATCCTCACCGAATTCCAATACCCGCTCACCGGCATGAAGACGGTGTATGAGCGCCTGCCCGCCGCCCAGGAACGCCTCATGACGGGCATCATCCACCACGCCGCCACCGCCGCGGGTGGTGGAGAACTGGCCCGGTATGAGTACACCTACACTCCCAGCCGCCAGCTCGCCACCTGGCAGCA
>CAZKMS010000220.1:0-6104 GCA_964553805.1 uncultured Verrucomicrobiaceae bacterium | reverse complement strand
TGGCAGGAAATCCAATCGCTTCCCGGCATTCTCCACCGCTCGAAGGCAGTCACAGTTCATCCCCTCCTATCAAACCAGATCGACATGGGCGAGGCTGCCGTGATCCAGACCGCTCTGGATGAAGCCCACGACGCCGTCATTCTCGATGACCTCAAAGCCCGCCGCATCGCCATCACGCTCGGCATTCAAGTCACCGGCACGCTTGGCATCCTGCTTCAAGCCAAGCAAACGGGATTGCTGCCCTCCGTGCGTGTCGCCATCGCCACTCTGGAGAAGCGCGGCATGTGGATCGCTTCGGCGTTGGCGGCAAAGGCGATCAGGCTGGCGAGTGAGTGATCTGCTTTCAGCGAGTTCCAAGCCAGCCTGCAAAAGCACTTACTGAACGGAAGTCCTGAAGCTGCGATACAAGGTTTGGATATGACGCATCGGCTCCTACTTTTGAACCGCTGATTCAGACCCATATCTCGGATTGGCTGCGTGAAATGTGGGAAGACGACGGGGAAGCGCGCGGCGGTCAAGGCGTAGGCGGGCGTGGGGATCGGTGAGGCTCGTTTATCGGCGGCGCATTCACCCCGCACTCCACGAGGCGGATGAACTCCACGGGCACCCCATCGCTTTAGCCTGGGCCTGCTGAGGGTGTCCCTGCTGCTTCTGTGATTCCGGAGTTTGCGAGGGCGGGCTTGCGATTGAATGCATTGAATGGCAATATCAGCCCTATGACTGCGACGTTTACCATTGACGATACCGGACAGATCAATCTGCCCGATGCCCTGAAGCGTGTCTTCGGCGCAGAGCCGGGCGTGCGCCTGCGCGCCGAGGTGACTTCGGATCGCATTGAGATCGTGAAGGACATTCCCTTGGTGACGGAGGGAGTGCTTGAGAATGGCGTTCTCGTGCTGCCAAAGCTCGGCATCAAAATGGATGCCGGAGCTGCCATCCGTGCAGACCGTGACGAGCAAGCTGAACGCGCGCTGCGCCGATGAGCGCGCTGCTTGACAGTTCCGTATTGGTCGCAGCCCTTGCGCCCGATGAAGACAGGCACGCCGAGTGTCTGACCCTGCTCATGCAGGGCGACAACGTGGTCTATGCCCACGCGTTCCTGGAGACATTCTCCACGCTGACCGGTGGCAGGCTGGGTGTCAGGGTGGATGCAGACTTCGCCGCGCAACTTCTGAACGAGACAGTTCTGCCACGAGTTCGAGTCATTGAACTTGGGATTGAGGAACTCCTAGCGGCGCTTCGGCTGGCAAGAAAACAAGGCGTCCGTGGCGGCGGCGTTTACGATTACATGCATCTGGTCGCCGCCCGAAAGACCAAGGCGGACATCCTTTACACGATCAATCTCAGCGACTTTCAGCACCTGCATCGCGAGGGCGGCCCGGAGATTCGGCGTCCGTGAAGATCAGCACATTCACCCCGCGCTCCACGAGGCGGATGAACTCCACCAGGCATTCTATGTCCTCAGCCTGGGCCTGCCGAGGGTGTCCTTGAGACTTCTGCCTTGCGGGGATTCGATGGATGGACGACCCCAGGACTTCGAACACGAACTCATTGGCAAATCGCAGTCTCCACATACCTTCGCCATCAGTGAATCCGCAGCCCGACACTTTCAGCGACTACCTCGTCTTTGTGGACGAGAGCGGAGATCATGGCATGGCGACGATCAATCCTGACTTTCCGCTGTTTGCGTTGGCCTTCTGTGTTATTTCCAAGAAAGCCTATGTCGATGAAGTCACCCCGGCAGTGCGCAGGTTGAAGGTGGAGATGTTCGGACATGATCTGGTGATTCTGCACGAGCATGACATTCGCAAGAAGGCAGGTGCGTTCGCCATGATGAGCAAGGAGCCTCGTGAGGCCTTTCTGAATCGGCTGACGCAGATCATCGACGCTGCTGAGTTCCAGATGGTGGTCGTGGTGATCGACAAACGCGAGCTACACCTCACTGATGCCTCGGCAGCCAATCCGTATCATCTGGCGCTGCTGTTTGGGCTTGAGCGAGTTTACCGTCTGCTCGTTGAGCACGGCCAGGGCAGCCGTATTGCTCACTTCATCGTCGAGGCGCGTGGCAAGCGGGAGGACACCGAGCTTGAGCTGGAGTTCCGACGCATCTGCGAAGGCGACAACGGACTGGGCCGACAAACGAACGCACTCGGAGGGCTTGCAGATCGCTGACATGGTGGCACGGCCCGTTGCCATCTCGGTGCTGAGGCCAGACCAGCCAAACCGCGCCATGACCATCCTGCAAAGCAAGCTGTGGCGTGGGCCGGACGGTCAGGTGTCTGGCAATGGCCTGAAATGCTACCCCTGACAAAAACGAAAGGCCACCGGGTAGTCCCAGTGACCTTTCGCCGAACGGGTAATCCCATTCCAAAGCTGCTGAATCTGTAACAGCCGTTCTTCCGGTTGGCAAGACCGCAGTCGGCTCAAGTTTGGGTTCGTTGTCGCCAGCGAAGGCGAAGCGAGCCAGGACGAAGACGACGGGGAAGCGGGCGACGGTCAAGGCGTAGGCGGGCGTTGGGATCGGTGAGGCTCGTTCATCTGCGGCGGATTCACCCCGCGCTCCACGGGGCGGATGAACTCCACTGGTCACTCCACGGCCTCTGCCTAGGCCTGCTGAGAATGTCCCTGCTGCTTCTGCCTTTGCGGGATTCGATGGCTGCACGATCCCCAGTTCCCTACACAGAGTGCTCCAACAAGAGCCGATTCTCTTGCGAGCCGAGGATGCGCTTGGCCTCAGTAATTCGATCTCCAAGCAGGCGACCGGACTGACCGCCTGCGCCTTCGATCACCTTCTTCAACTCCGAGTTTGCCCATGTGCGGTATTCGTCGAGGCAACTTATGTAACCGATTTGAGCTGACTGCCTGATCTGATCGCCAAGATAAAAGCGACCCAGTTTGTATGCAGCCTGACTTTCAACAAAGATTGCTTTCGGGAAGAAATCGAGCGTGGCGTGGAAGAAATCCAAAGCGAGCGCCTGATGGCTCGGAGTGAGTTGGCCAAAGAGCCGAAACAGGTGATTGAGAAATGCCAAAGTCTCATGCCGCTGTCCGGCCAAGCGTGAGATGGACTGCGCCACCAAATCAGGATTCTCCTTGATCAACAATGGATGGGCAATGATCTCGCGCACTGCTTCCACAGCACCAAAGTAGGCTGATGCACGAGCCGCATAAAAGAGCAGATTTTGGTTTTGCAGTTCGGCTTGCAGGCGCTCGATCTTGTCTTCCAAGTCTCTGAGCTTAGATGCCAAATAGGCGGTGCATAATACGACAGCACCAACGGTCACAGCAGTGGACAAGGCCAACGCGCCTTGCAAAGAAGCAGAGTCAAACCCTGGAGGCAGCGACGGTGGCACCTGCAAGCGTTGAGCCGCACCAGAAACATCATCGAATCCATTTATCGCCACAGGTCGAAATGGCATGTGCTGGAGTATTTTGTGGCCGTCGGAAGGCGTGCGTGCGACCCCATTGATGATTCGAGCCTTGCCTGACAAAAGCGCCCTGCTGACAGGCCGCTTTACCTTCGACCAATCAATCGCAAACAACTGCTGAGCCAAGGATTCAGGAGTCACAACATTTCACGGTTTAAGTATTTCTGGCGGAGGCACGCTGTCACAAGGGCTGCTGGGATGGTAACGCGATAGGCGGGGCCAGTGAGCATTGGAAACGCAAGAATACCCGAAATGGCCCAGCCGACTGGGCCAGCAAAGATACCTATCGCCCTGGCAAGACCTGCATTCGCAGCAAGTGCCAATCCTCGGTTTAAGACCATTCTCGCAGCTCCGTTGGCTATGACCATCGCGACTTGGTATGCAGCAAAACCGCCCGCCAGAATTGCTCCTTGGAGAGCGGCGAGAAGTGCAGCCGGCGCCATCTTCACTGGGTCAAATCCAGCCCCAGCGAATGCAGGTCCAGCAGCCTTCGCGAATTCAATCCTTTCTTCATCGCTCATCTTCTCCCAGCTTTTAGCCAGCACTTTTGCAAGAAGCCGTGCTTCGATAGCTGCGAAATCTTCTGCCTCACCTACCGTGATGTTCAGTCGGCTGCAAACATCAGTCAGTATTTCCCGATAGACCACGCCTTCGCCTCCTCTAATCAGTGAAGCTAATGCATCCGCGCCAAATCTTTGGAACTCGGCCGCGATCATTTCCCACGCTTTAGGGAGATCATTTCGATGTCTTTTGAACCGTTCATCCCCTGTCAGATACTCAGCCCAGCGACGCTCACCCTTGTCGGTCGTGAGAATGTCCACCAAATCCTTCAGATCTGAGTGTTGACAGAATTGAAGAAACGCCAGCCCTGGGTCTGCGCGGTATTTGAGAGGAAGCATGGTGACGATGATCCTGGACCAGTGAATTTCGACTGCAAGTGATACTCCTGCAACGCCCACACCTGCACTTCACTCCCTTGCAGTGACTTGATCGCCCTCAGCGCGGCATCGGCACCGCGGAGGGTGGGTAATGGTGATGCGGTTTTGCATGACGGCGGTGCGAATTTTCACCTCATCTTCACGCGGGTTCTTGCCGGACGGCACGTTGATGACAAGCACCATGTCGTTGTTCTTCATCAGGTCGATGAAGTTGGCCGCTGGCAAGTCATAGCGAAGGAGACTCAGCGAACACGCATCGGCTGAAATTTACCAATGCCCCTCATCTTCTGCTCATGTTCGTGATGGGATGATGGCCTCATGCACTCTGCCGATCCTTGCCTTCCGTTCTCGCGTCGCCATGCCCTCAAAACCGCCTCCAGCGGCTTCGGTTATCTCGCCTTCGCGGGCCTCGCCGCACGCGCCGCCGAGCAGTCCGCCGCGTCACGCGAAGGGCCGCTAGCACCGAAGCGGCCTCACTTCGCAGCACGGGCAAAGCGCGTCATCTTTCTCTGCATGAGGGGCGGGCCGAGCCATGTGGACACCTTTGATTACAAGCCCAAGCTCTCCGCCAAAAGCGGCACGCCGGGCATCCGTCGTGGCACCAAGCTGCTCGGAGAAATTCGATTCGTTTGTCGGCGAGGGTGACTTACAATCAGCAACTTCGGCGGCGATTGACGCGCTGGGTGCGGTGTTCTATGCTTCCGCATCATAAACACACTGACCACAAGCACACCCCTCGGCACCCTCGAGCTGCCGGTGGGCGATCATTGGGTGAAGTTCCATGTCGAGGGTGATTCCATTTCCTTCGAATTGGCGGCTTCGCCGCCCCGGCACGCTGAGATTTCCTCATCGTCCTCCGCGCAGGCAACGGCTGCCCGGTCGTTCGTGAAGAAGTGGTCGGGCAAGGGACGGCTGCTCACCGAGGCTGATATGGGCGATGACGCGCGTCTGGCTGGACTGACCGCCAAGCATGTGCTCTAATCCATGAGGCTTCTTCTCGACACCAACGTGCTCTTGGACGGCTATTTCCAACGAACAGGTGCCGCCGCCAGTGATGCCGTGATAGAAAGGTGCGACGGGGCCGCGCTTTCGGGCACGATCGCGTGGCACACGCTCTCCAATGCCTTCTATCTGGTGCGCAGACATTCCAAGTCCGCCGCCACGGCACTTCAGTTCAGAATGACTTCGAGGACGCCCTCCAGCTCTCCGCCGCCATGTCTTGCTCGGCGGATGTGGTTATCACCCGCAACACGGCAGACTTCAAGGCAAGCACGATTCCTGTCATGACACCGGAGGAGTTTCTGGCAGCGCAGCCGTGAGAACTGAGAGGGCGTCACCGCGTTTTCGACAAGGTGAAGCAGGCTCGCTGGCCGCTGGCGAATCTTTGCAGAGAGTGGGCAGCGAACACGAATTGGTTAAGATTTGCCCATACCGCTCATCTTCCGCTCATGTTCGCGATGCAATCATGACCTCATGCACTCTGCCGTTCCTTGCCTGCCGTTCTCACGTCGCCATGCCCTGAAAACCCTTTCGAGCGGCTTCGGCTATCTTGCTTTTGCCAGCCTAGCCACGCACGCCGCCCAGGCGGCCACCGCTTCCCAGAGCGGTGTGCTCGCTCCCAGAAACTCGCACTTTCCGGCGCGGGCAAAGCGCGTCATCTTCCTCTGCATGAGGGGCGGCCCATCGCATGTGGACACCTTCGACTACAAGCCGAAGCTCAGCGCCAACAGCGGCGCGC
>CAZKMS010000219.1:0-6187 GCA_964553805.1 uncultured Verrucomicrobiaceae bacterium | reverse complement strand
AGGGCGGTAGCATCAACGAGGAGTTCATCTTCCGCTACGCCGTCGATCGCGCCGATACCACCGTGGCTGTCTGGATGGGCCTCACTGCCGGCTGTGCCGTCTGCCACGACCACAAGTTCGATCCGATCAGCCAAAAGGAATTCTACCAGCTTTACGCCTTCTTCAACAGCACCGCTGACCCGGCCATGGATGGCAACATCCTGCTCACACCGCCCATCCTGCGCCTCAGCTCCTCTGAACAAGCTGAAAAGTTGGCGGGTTATGATCAAAAGATCGCCGCCGCCCAGCAGCGCATCCGCGACGCCATGCAGGCCATCGCCTACACCGACCCAGCCACTGTCGAGCCGCGGCCGCCGGTGCAGACCAGCGAGGTGGTGTGGTTTGACGACGCCTTTCCCGCCGGCGCCAATGTGGGCGTGGCGGGCGATCCCACCTGCTTCGTCAGCAGCGCGGAGGGACCGGTCTTCAGTGGCACGGCCGCGCTCAAACGCAGCGCCAAGGGGGTGGCGCAGGATTACTTCTCCAAGGGCGGCCAGTTTGCCATCCCGCCCAACGGCAAGCTCAGCGTGCAGGTTTACCTCGACCCGGCCAATCCCCCCGCCGCGGTCATGCTGCAATTCCACACCAAGGGCTGGCAGCACCGCGCCGTGTGGGGGGAGGAAGGCGCCATTCCGTTTGGCAAGGTGCGCACGCCGGAGCGGGTGCGCATGGGCGCGCTGCCCGAGCCCGGCAAGTGGCAGGAGCTGACGGTGGACACCGCCAAGCTCGGTCTCAAACCCGGCATGATTGTCACCGGCTATGCTTTCACCCAGTTCGACGGCACCGTGTATTGGGACCACCTCGCCATGCAGTCGCGCGTCGATCCCGTCAAAGACCCGCAGTGGTCCTGGCAGGCCTGGACCAAAGCCAATCAGGGCAGGCGCAACAATGACCTGCCCCAGGACCTGCGTGATTTGGTGCGCGGCAAAAAACCGGAGCAGTGGAGCGCCGGGGAAACCCGGCGCCTGCGTTCCTGGTGGCTCGAAAACGAGTATCAAGGCGCGCGTGAGATCGTCGAGGGACCCCGTGCGGAGAAGCTGGCGTTGGAGTCGGAGCGCAAGGTTTTGGAGGATGTCATCCCGGCCACCTTCATCATGGCCGATCTGCCGGAACCGCGCGAGAGTTTCATCATGGACCGCGGGCAGTACGACAAGCCCACGGACAAGGTCAGTCGCGGCACTCCTGCCGTTTTCCCGCCGTTGACCCCGGCCGGCCCCAACGCCACCCGCCTCGATCTCGCCAAGTGGCTGGTCAGCGCCGGGCACCCGCTCACCTCGCGCGTCGCGGTGAACCGCTTCTGGCAGCAGTTCTTCGGCACCGGCCTCGTCAAGACGGCCAACGACTTCGGCTCCCAGGGTGAGCCGCCCAGCCATCCCGAGCTTCTCGACTGGCTCGCCGTCACTTTCCGTGAAGGCGGCTGGGATGTGAAGCAGTTCGTCACCCTGCTCGTCACCTCCCATACCTACCGGCAGAGCGCCCAGCATGACGATGGCAGCGCCGGAAGCGACCCGGCAAACCGCCTGCTCGCGCGCGGGCCGCGCTTCCGGCTCGATGCCGAAGTCGTGCGCGACCAGGCGCTCTTCCTTTCCGGCCTGCTCAGCCCGCAAATTGGCGGCAAGGGCGTCAAACCCTATCAGCCGGAAAACATCTGGGAGCCCGTCGCCTTTGGTGGCAGCAACACCAAAAACTACATTCAGGATCATGGCGAAAGCCTCTACCGCCGCAGCTTGTACACCTTCTGGAAGCGCACCGCCCCGCCGCCAAACATGACCGCCTTCGACGCGCCCAATCGCGAGAGCTACTGCCTCACTCGCGAGCGCAGCAACACCCCGCTGCAGGCGCTCACCCTGATGAACGACGTACAGTTCTTCGAAGCCGCCCGCGCCTTCGCCCAGCGCGTCATGCTCGCGTACCCCGGCACCGACGAGCGCCTCACCTCCCTCTTCCGCAGCGCCACCGGGCGCTTCCCGGATGCGAAAGAAACCGCCGTCCTGCGCACCGCCCTGGAGAAGCACCTCACCGCCTACCGCGCCGCGCCGGACCAAGCTCAAGCCGCCATCACCTTCGGCGAATCGAAGCCCTCCGCGGCCCTCAACGCCGCCGAACTCGCCGCCTGGACCCTGCTCGCCAACCTCGTCTTGAACCTCGACAAGGTGGTGACCAAGGGGTAAGGGAAACGGCCAACGATTCCCGCAAAACACCTCTTGGATCTCGACCGAATCATTGGGAGCCTGTCGTCCCGCCCTTTCTCATCATTTATTGCCGGAAAGTGCGTCTTCAAGCCGCCTCAATTCTTCCTGGGCAGTGGCGCGGCATCGCCACCCGTTATGCCAAGAAGGCTTCCTCCTATTTAGCCGCCGTCCAAATTCGCTGCGCCATCATGCGGGCTTCAATCTCGTGACGGCACCATCTAATGAGCCATTATAGCCGCTTTGCGCTTGCCGAATGAGCGGCCGTCAATCAGAGCTTTTTCCCCGCTCTTTTTCCCAGCGGAGTGTCGGCGCTAAATTTTTGATGGGCGGCATTGAATTTCAGGAAGGAGCTGTCGCCCACTTTGACTGTTTTTTCGTCGGCCACGGACCAGGGCACAGGGGCGTCCTTGTTGATGACACAGGTGCCGTCTTTTCGAAAGGTCAGGAGGCTAACCGCCGCACTCTCCGTGCGGCCCCACGACCAAGTGGTGTCATTCAGGTAGGCCTTCAAATCATCCGCGGAGCGTATCTGCCCAGGCTGGGGCGCGGGCTTGATCCGCTTGATCTCCTCATCGACTTGGACGGCCGCATTCAGGTCTTTCCTCTCCAGCGCGCGCTTCTTCATGCCCTCGAGTTCGGCCAGGTACTTGGTCTGAATGGGAGTCGTTGCCGCTTCGACGGCGGACTGGTAACGCGCGCGCAGGGCTTCCAATTCCTTGTCCTCGCCAGCCGCCGGGAAGGTCAGGGCGGTCACCGCAAAACACGCGATCATCACGACTGGCCTATAGCGTCTTGTTCTCATGCGGGTTATTGCTTTCGTTGCGTTTCGCCGAAGCTGTCTTGACTTGCTTGCGAATCATTTCTTCAATTCCAGCGGGGACTTTGCTGTCTCACGGCTGCTGCCATATAAGGCTTCTTCGGCTGAGAAAAAGCGGAAATACCAGGTGGTCTCCTTGCCTTTCGAGTTGCTGGCCCCCGTCGCCTCGACCGTGTCCTGTCCGCGCAGTTTCCAGCGGAAGCTGGTGATGTCAGTGCCGAATTGGCGTGATCCCTTGCCATCCTTGTTGAAGGTGAAACTCGTCCCCGTCGGTGTCCGCCAAGTCTTGTCCACAAAGAACGTCTCCACCTCTTTTCCTGGCCGTTCGCCAATGGCGGTTCGTCCCTCGCCCGGTTGCTCGAAAGCCTCGCCCGTGAGATCCTGCAGTTCCCGCCTGATCGCAAGCGCCGCGTCCAGATTTCCGGCGCGCGTATGGCGGTCCATGAGTTTGAGCAGTTCCTGCTTGTACGTCTCCCGCAGGGGCGAGACAGCGCGCTCGACCGCTCCTTCATACGACGTTCGCAAACGGTCCAGCTCGGCATCGGCAAAAGCCATCGGGCAGCAAGTCAAAAAAAGAGCGGGAATGAAGTGCTTTTTCATGGCTGGAACTCGCAGTTTGGCAGGAAGCCAAAGCGGATGCAACCTTGCTTTACGTAAAAGCCTCCGTTCTATTTTTCATCCGCACTTTCGTGCCAGTCATGCCGGGCATGAATGGCGCTCGGTTAAGGGGCGGCGCGGCAGCGTTCGCGGTGGGGGATTTCCTGGAACTGGCAGCGGGGTGAGATGAGGGATTGATAGGATTTGGGCCGTCGTTTGTCGGCTCTGGTCTCCCGTCGTCCTGATGGCGTGGTGAATGGAACCATCGCCAACCAAGCCGCGCCCGGCAGCCGGCGTGCGCAGTTTGCCATGCCCATTCCACCGCTTTGAGCGGTCAATCCAGCCTCTGCTGGAGGCTCATCTGCGGGGGATGGAAAGGTGGTTGCCTGTGGCTTCGATAGCCAATCGAAGCCTACCGCAAGCTTCAGACCCCTCGTCATCGGGCTGCGGGTGAGCAGCCATGGTTTTCCCCGGCGGCGGTTTTCATGCTGGCCCTTCTGGTGGCGCTGGCGTTCGCGACCGCGACGGACCGGGTCTGGGAGGATTTTTACATCACTTTCAAGAACAGCAAGAACCTGGTGGAGGGGCACGGGCTGGTGTTTCATCCGGGGGAGAAGGTGCACACCTTCACCTCGTCGCTGGGGGTGCTGCTGCCGGCGCTCTGCCACCTGATGACCGGGGGCCACTCGGACCAGGCGGCGATCTGGCTGTTTCGTGTTCTGAGCAGCACGGTGTTCGAGACCGGGGTGGCCCTGCTTTTCGGCACGGCGCAGCGGCTGCGCTGGCAGCCGGCGACGGCGGGGCTGCTGGTGCTGTGGCTGGTCACGGACGCGAAGAGCGTGGACTTCAGCATCAATGGCATGGAGACCGGGCTGCTGGTGGGCTGTGTGGCCTGGATCTTGCGGGTGATGCTGGTGCTACCGCGGCGGGCGTGGCTGCACCTGGGACTGGCTTGGGGGGCGCTGATGTGGACGCGGCCGGACGGGGTCATCTACATTGCGCTGCTGTCGTTGGGCGGACTGCTGTTTCCAAACACGTCTGCCGATGACCGGCCACGGCTCGCGTGGATCAAGACTTGCCTGCTGGCTGGGCTGGTGTGCGCGGCGATGTATCTGCCCTGGTTTTTGACGGCCTGGTGGTATTATGGAACGCCGGTGCCGCACACGATCACGGCAAAGGGCAACGCCGCGGGGGTGAAAACGCTGCGGGGAGCGCTGCAAACCTGGCTGCTGGTGCATGTGGCCTGGATCAAGAGCCTGGGCTCGGTGGACAGCCTGTTCATGCCCTCCGGCTTCTTTTACCGGGGCTGGCCGGAGTGGCTGCAGGTGGTCACGCGGGCAGTGGGCGGTGTGGCCGCACTGCTGTGGCTGCTGCCCCGGCAGAGACGCGAGGTGCGGGTGGCGTCGTTCGCCTTTGGCGGGTTGATGGCTTATTTGGGCTACTTTCCGGCGCCGGTGCCGGCGGATTGGTATTTGCCCGGCCCGGCCTGGCTGGCGTTGTTTGCGCTGGGCGGGTTTTTGGACGGCCTGCTGCGGGCGGGTGGCTGGGTGAAAAAAGCGGCGCTGGCGGTTGGCATTGGCTGGCTGGCGTTGAGTCTGTGGCTGCTGGTCGAGGTGGCCCGCATGAGCAAGGTGGAGCAAGTGCTGGTGGATGACGGCAACCGGCGCGAGATCGGGCTGTGGTTGAAAGTCAACGCCGCGCCGGGCAATGCCTTGAGCGGCCTACGCCGAGGCCGGCCGGCATGAGGCCGTGCAAACCGTTGAACGGACACTGGAACTCGCCACCAGCACGGGCAATGCCTCGTTGGCGAACGAACTACGGACGCACTTGGCGGTTTATCGCGGCGGCAAAGCCATCCGCGTGGCGCGGTGAGGGAAGGGGTGACGCCGCTCAGGCCAGGGCGTCAAGGCGCTTGACGAGGGCGTCCTTGGATTGCACGCCGACCACGCTGTCGGCCTGCTTGCCATCCTTGAAGAAGACGAGCATCGGAATGGAGCGCACGCCGAATTGCGAGGCCAGCGCCGGATTTTCATCGACGTTGACCTTGCCGATCTTGACGGCGCCGGCTTTTTCCGAGGCAAGTTGCTCTAGAATCGGGGTCAGCATCCGGCAGGGGCCGCACCATTCGGCCCAAAAATCGACGATCACAGGCGTGCTGGAGGATTCGATTTCGGACTGGAAATTGTCTTGATTCAGGGTGACGAGATTGTCGCTGGCCATTGGTTTTATGGGGGTTGGGAGAAGGTTTACGCCTCGGCTGGCGCGAAAGATGCCGGGCAGACTGGCACGCCCCCCGCCGCGGTCAACGAAACTTTTTCAACTCCTTCGAAAAAACCTTTGACAAGCGAAGGGGCGAATCTAGCTTCGCGCTCACTTTTTCCCCAAAAGGCCGGGGGTGTATTGTCTCCAGACGCCAGCATGGCGTGGGCATCACCGCCGTTCTTCGAGGGAAAGAGGAGGAAGCCTGGCCGCCCGGCTCCCGCCCGCAGAACATGCTGATGTAGCTCAGTGGTAGAGCACGTCCTTGGTAAGGACGAGGTCG
>CAZKMS010000218.1:0-6209 GCA_964553805.1 uncultured Verrucomicrobiaceae bacterium | reverse complement strand
CGCGAGCACAAAATCAAGGCCGTGTTTCCCGAGGATCAGGCCAACCCCAAGGTGCTGGCGGAGATCACGCGCGGCACCGGCGCGCGGGTGGGCGGCACCTTGATTGCCGATGGGACCTCGACGAAGGCGCACACCTTTGAGATGATGTTGCGGCACAACGTGGCGGTGATTGTGGCGGCCTTGAAATCGAATTGACCCGGGTGGCGTTATTGCCACCTTGTTGCATTCATTCATGCGTGGCTCTCCCCCTCTTCATCTGCTGCTGCTGGCCGCCGCCTTTGTGCTGGTGGCGATACCTTTGTCACGCCTGACCTGCGCGCGCGGGGATGGGCACGAGCAGCATGCGCATCACGATCATGAACACGGCCATGATCATGACCACGGGCATGCGCATGGCGAGCCAGTCGTTGTGAAGGGCGCGGATGAGCATCCGGAGGAGGAGCATGTGCACGAGTTGAAGGTGCTCGTGCGGCTGCTTTTGGCGCACAAGCCGAAGACCGTCAGCCTGCTGGCCGGGGAAAAGGAATTGTTGAAGGAAATTGATTGGGCCAGTGCGGAAACTCCGCTGGTGGTGGAGGCGGAATTGGTGATTGCCCACGACGGCAACGAACTGGTGCTGGAGGCGGAATGGCCGGAAGGCACGCCATTGACGGCGGTGACGGTGGAGCTGGAGCCGGAAGGGCTTGAAAAGCGGTCGGAGACGCGCTGGGCGGAGGAGGGCGAAGTCAGCGACGTGCTGACTTTCACATGGTGATGAGCGCGGCGGTTTCCCAACACGAGCACGCCGCGCACCCGCATGGCCACCCGGACCATGTCTGCTGGGGCGCGGAACCCGGCGCGCCGCATCATCATGTGCTGAAGGTGACCGGCCTGAGTGTGAGTTACCGCGAGGTCCAGGCGCTGCACGACATCCATTTTCAAACTGAATGCGGGCGCAGCATCGCGCTGATCGGTCCGAACGGCGCGGGCAAAAGCACGCTGCTCAAAACACTGGCCGGATTGTTGAAGGCGGATGCTGGGTCGGTGCTCTGGCGCGGCCGGCGGCTGACGCAGTCCAGCCATGAGCTGGCCTACCTGCCGCAGCGCGGCGAGATCGACTGGAGTTTTCCCATCACCGTCCGCGGTCTGGTCGAGATGGGGCGGTATCCGAACCTGGGTTGGTGGCGCAGTTTCTCCAAGCACGACGAGGAGATCGTGGAGCGCGCGCTGGCGGCGATGCAGCTCGACGCGTTGAAGGACCGTCAAATCAGCGCGCTCTCGGGGGGGCAGCAGCAGCGCGCTTTTGTCGCCCGGGCGCTGGCGCAGGAGGCGCATGTGCTGCTGCTGGACGAGCCCTTCACCGGTCTTGACAAACCGGCGCAGGAAAACCTGGCCGCCTTGTTTCGCGAACTGACGCGGGAGGGCCGGCTCTTGATTGCCAGCCATCATGACCTCGCCACCGTGCCGGCCATTTTTGATGAGGTGCTGTTGATTCAGCGGAGGCTGGTGGCCTTCGGTCCGGTGGCAGAGGCCTTTACTCCCCAAGCGGTTGAGGAGGCCTACGGCGCATGAACGAATCCGCTCTGCCGACGCTCGCTGATTTCCTGGCTGAACCGATTGCGCGCCGCGCCCTGCTGGCCTGCATCATGATCGGTTTTGCCAATGGTTTCGTCAGCGCCTTTGTGGTGCTGCGCAAGTCAGCCCTGAAAGTGGGCACGCTCAGTCATGCGCTGCTGCCAGGCATCGCGCTGGCGGTGCTGCTGGCGGGCATCACGCAGTGGAGCCTGCTGGCGGGCGCGGTGTTTGCCGCCTTGCTGGTCGGCTTGGGTTCGGTGTTTTTGTCGCGCACCTCGCGTCTGGATCAGGACACCGCGATGGGCATTCTTTACACCACGGCGTTTGCGGGTGGTTACATCATCCTGCAACGCCTCAGCGTGCGGCAGAAGCTGGATGAATGGCTCTTTGGCAGCATCGTCGGCATGGCGGACAGCGACCTTTGGATCGCCTTCGGCATCAGTGTGATCGCCGTGCTGACCTTGACCCTGCTGCAACGGCCGCTGCTGATTTATTTGTTTGAACCCCACATCGCCGCCAGCCTCGGAGTGCCGGTGCGGCTGCTCAATTACGCCACCTTTGCGGTGGTGATCCTGGTGCTGGTGTCGTCCTTGCAGGCGGTGGGCTGCATCCTCAGCGTCGGACTGCTGGTGGCGCCTGCGGCCACGGTCTATTTGCTCACGGACAATGCGCGCGCTCTGTTTTGGGGTGGGGGTTTGATCGGCGCGACGGGCTCGGTGACGGCCTTCTTTTTGTCCTATCCGCTGGGCTGGTCTGTCAGCGCGACGATCATTCTGGTGCTGGGCGGGTTTTTCCTGCTGGCCTACATCCTGAGCCCGAGATACGGACTCGTGCGCTGGCGCCGGGCGGCGCTTGAACCGCGTGTCAAAAGCTGAGTCTCATGCCTGCCTGCCTGCCCACCCTGGCTGAGATCGAAGCCGCAGCGGAATGGATCCGGCCGCACGTGCCGCGCACGCCCAGCCACACCTGGCCGTTGCTATCGGCGGCCGTCGGGGCGGAGGTGTGGGTCAAGCATGAGAACCACACGCCGATGGGAGCGTTCAAGCTGCGCGGCGGCATCGTCTATTTGGCGGAGTTGAAGCGGCGCCAGCCGGACCTGCGCGGCGTCGTGGCCGCCTCCACCGGCAATCACGGCCAGTCCATTGCCTGGTCGGCGCGCCGTCTGGGGTTGCGCGCCGTGATCGTGGTGCCGCGCGGCAACAACCCGGACAAAAACGCGGCCATGCGCGTGCTCGGAGCCGAGCTGGTTGAGCATGGCCGGGAGTTTCAAGAGGCGCTGGAGCACTCGCGTCAGTTGGCGGCGGCGGAGGGCCTGCACGCGGTGCCGTCTTTTCATCCCTGGCTGGTGCGCGGCGTCGCCACTTATGCGCTCGAGTTCTTTCTGGACGCGCCGCCGTTGGAAGCGGTCTTCGTGCCTGTCGGGCTGGGCTCGGGATTTTGTGGCGTCGTGGCGGCGTGTGAGGCGCTCGGTTTGCCCACCCGGGTCATCGGCGTGGTCAGCGCGCAGGCTCCGGCTTATGCTCTGTCGTTTCAGCAAAAGCGCCTCGTCACCCAGCCCAGCCAGACCCGCGTGGCCGAAGGCGTGGCCTGCGCGCGGCCCGATGAGGACGCGCTGGAGCTGATGCTGCGCCACGCTGCTGACATGGTGGCGATCGATGACGCGGAGGCGCTGGTGGCGATGCGCGAGCTTTTGGAAGCGACGCACAACCTGGCTGAGGGCGCCGCCGTGCTGCCGTGGGCCGCATTGAAACAGCGCCGTGGCGGGTTCCCCGCAGGCAGCCGGGTCGGTCTGGTCATGAGCGGCGGCAATGCCGCGTTGACCACGCTGGAGCAAGCCCTGCGCAGCCAGCCTTAGCCCGCCTTGCGGCCGATGTAGATGAACGCGGGCGGCACATTGGCCCACAGCACCCGGCTTGACTCCACGCCGTCCAGCCGCGAGTGCAGCAGCTTGCGAAAGCGGCGCCCCGCCGGCAGTTGGTGAAAGCCCCAGTAGGCAAAGGTCGCGAAGCGCCCGCCAGGCCGCAGGCGCGGCAGCACATTGTCCAGGATGGAGAGTTGCAAGGCATCGGGAAAGGAAGCCCAGGGCAGGCCGGAGATGACCACGTCATAGCCATTGTCGTCCGGCCAGACGCTGTTGAAATCGAACTCCTGGGCGCCCGCCTGCTCGAAGCGGTGATGGGGATGGGCGCACCGCAGTTCGCTCACGAAGGCGCTGTTCAGCTCCAGGCCGAGATAAGCAGCCTCATGCGGCAGATCGTCGATCACCGCCCGCGTCAGAGCGCCCGTGCCCGGCCCCAGTTCCACCACCCGTTCCGCGCGCCAGACCTCCGCCAGTTCGCACATCCGCTGACCCAGCAAGGGGGATGAGGGCGCGACGGCCCCGACCTCTCTCCAGTTGCGGAGGGCGTGTTTGGCGAATGTAAGGGAAGACACAGCCCGCAAGCTAAGCTTGCATCCTGCGCGAAGCGAGTTCTTTTCAGGCGGCTCCCGCTCCCTGCTTATGACGCGTCTGATTCTCTGCCTCGCCCTCGCCTGTCATTGTCTTTGTTCCTGCGGAAGCAGCGGCACCTACCGCATCACCTTGAAAGACGGGCGGGAGTTCATCGCCGCCAGCAAGCCCGACCTGCAGCGCAAAACCGGCTACTACCGCTACCGCAACTTCCAAGGCCGCGACGCCCTCGTCCGCGCCGACGAAGTCCTCATGATCCACCACGAAGGATGAGCGAGCCGATGCCCGAACCCGCCGCCTTGCTCTTGGCCTCGCAATCGCCGCGGAGAGCCCGGCTGCTCCGGGAAGCGGGTGTCACCGGATTTGAAACCACCGCGCCTCAGGTCGAGGAAGCGCACGACGCCGGCATGACACCGCAGGCCCTGACCCTGCTCAACGCCGCACGCAAAGCGCAGTGGGCAGCGCGGCAAAGACCGGACGCGCTGGTCCTCGCGGCGGACACCCTGGTGTATGTCGATGGCGAGCCCTTGGGCAAACCCGCAGACATGGACGAAGCGCGCGCGATGCTGCGGCGTTTGTCCGGACGCGCGCACGAAGTCTGCACCGGCGTCGCCCTCTGCTGGCGCCAGGGTGGTTACCGCGACGAATTCGCCGTGACGACCCGCGTGGTCTTCAAACTGCTCGATGACGCCGCCATCGCCGCCTACCACGCTGTCTGCGACCCCCTCGACAAAGCCGGCGGCTACGGCGTCCAGGACGGCACCGGCATCATCCTGGAAAGAATGGAAGGCTCCTTCAGCAATGTCATGGGACTGCCCATGGAAGAGCTGGCGCCCAGACTGCGCCGGTGGTGGTGACGCATCGCCTGGGCCGCCCCAAGCCCGAGCGAGGGGACCACGGCGGTTTTGGGGCGGGCTGGGCTGGAGGGCGGACCAGTGGAAATGGCTGGCGGCGGGGACGGGGGCGGGGTTGAATCGGCTGTCTTTTTTTCTGCGCGGCTGTGACCCGGTCTGATGTGCCCATCGCCCAGCGTGCCCGGCGGCGGGTGATGCTGCGGCTGATGCCGTACCTGATCGCGCTCTACGTGGTGGCTTACCTGGATCGGGTGAACGTGAGTTATGCGGCGCTGGAGATGACGGCGGACTTGGGGTTTTCGGCGGCGACGTACGGGATGGGGGCGGGGATCTTTTTCATTGGCTACTTTTTGCTGGAGGTGCCGGGGGCGGTGTTTGCGGCGCGCTGGGGGGTGCGGCGGCTGATCTGCCGGATCATGGTGTCATGGGGGCTGCTGGCGGTGCTGATGGGGTTCATCCAAAACGCGGGGCAGTTTTACACGCTGCGGTTTCTCATCGGCGCGGCGGAGGCGGGTTTTTTCCCGGCGATGATTGTGTACCTGGGGCATTGGTTCCGGGCGGCGGACCGGGGGAAGGCGGTGGCGCTGTTCATGTCGGCGATCTCGCTGGCGATGGTCCTGGGCGGGCCGGTGTCCGGGGCGCTGCTGGAGCTGAACTGGCTGGGGTTGGAGGGCTGGCGGTGGATGTTCATTCTGGAGGGGCTGCCAGCGGTGGCGCTGGGGGTGTCGGTGCTGTTTTGCCTGGCGGAAACGCCGGCGGAGGCGCGCTGGCTGCCGGCGGAGGAGAAGGCGTTTCTGGTGGCGGAGCTGGAGCGGGAGCGGTCGATGCGGGCGGTGGGACAGGGGCGGGAGGTGTCGGTCTGGCAAGCGCTTTGCGATGCGCGGGTGCTGCTGTTTGCGGCGGCGTATTTCTTTGGCCTGATCGCCTCCAACGGGCTGGGCTACTGGCTGCCGACGATGATCAAGGCGCTGTCGGGTTTCTCGAACTTCACGGTGGCGCTGCTGGTGTCGCTGCCGTACTCGCTGGGGGTGCTGGCGAAGCTGGTGGCGGGCTGGTCGTCAGATCACACGGGGGAGCGGCGCTGGCACACGGCGGGGCTGCTGCTGCTGGGCGGGGCGGGGCTGGCGGCGCTGACGCTGGTGCAGGGGCAGTTGGCGCTGGCGCTGCTGTGTCTGTGCCTGGCGGTGGTGGGGCTGACGGGTTACACGCCGAGTTTTTGGGCCTATGCGACGAGCTTCCTGGCGGGCACGGCGAACGCGGCGGCGATCGGTTTGATCAACAGCGTGGGGAACCTGGGCAGCTTCGTGGGGCCGTATGCGATGGGCTGGCTGAAGGAGCGGACGACGGGCTAC
>CAZKMS010000217.1:0-6340 GCA_964553805.1 uncultured Verrucomicrobiaceae bacterium | reverse complement strand
GGCCATTCTCAAAGCTGAACGCACGACTTCTTCAGCAGCCTGCTAGCGGCGTCCGAGGCTCGCCGAGATCCTTCCCGTGTGCTCCGTAAGCAGCAGGATGATCTCGCCGACAAACTCCGGCGTCATCCGCTGCATGACCCCGCTTACGCTAATCGATCCGGCAACCTCGTTGAATGGACCGAAGATCGCCATGCCGATGCAATAAGCGCCAAGCTCGTTCTCCTGCCGATCGGTCGCGTAGCCAATCCGGCGGACCGTATCGAGATCGGCTTCGAGGCTCTCCGCATCGCATATCGTGTGCTCGGTCATGCGCGGAAGGCCGACGGATCCGTATAGCCAGCGTCGCTGCTCTTCAGGGAAGTGCGCGAGCATGGCCTTACCGCAGGCGCTCGAATGGTAGTTGGTCCGCGCGCCGGCGTATGCGGTCGCGCGCACTGCGTGCTGACTCTGGAGCGCCTCGAGAATGATGCCCTCTTGCAGAAAGGGCACAGCAAGGTTCACCGTCTCGCGGGTCGCTTGGCAGATGTCGCGCAGCGACGAGCGGCTGACCTCTAGGATGGGAAGTGTCTTGGAAACGTGCCGGCCCAGTTCAAGGCAACGCAACCCGAGTCGATAACCCTTCGGCTGTGTAGTGCGCTCGAGGAAGCCGAGCACGACTAGACTCTCTGCAAGATTGAAGACCGTCGTCTTGTTGAGTTGCATCGCATCGCTCAGGGAGCCGAGACCCATAGGGGTTCCGTTCGCCATAACGCGAGAGAGAATTGCATCCGCGCGGCCAAGCGATTGAATTCGCGGCTCTCGTGTTTCCGGAATGCTGAGATTCGGCATCCTACAGATTACTCCTGATTCATTTTCGTTCTACAATGTAGAATATTCTCGGCGCCCACGCAAGCGTAACAATTCTCCATCGTAGAATATTGACTATCCTAAGTTTGACATACTATAACTTTCTAATCGCCGAGGGGAGGCTCAAGTGCCAATTTCACAGCAGCTATGGGGAGCCGTCGCAGGCCTGGAAGCGCACCTGTTCGTGATCTCGAACGCGGCCGGAGCGCAGTTGGTCGTTTCGGACTTCGGGGCGACTGCGGTGCGCATGGAGATGCCGGCGCCATCAGGTGAGATCGCGGATGTGATACTCGGCTTCGACCGCGTGGAAGATTATGTAAAAACGGTGACATACTTCGGCGCCACGGTCGGGCGCTTTGGCAATCGTATCCGGCGCGGCCACTTTGTCCTCGACGGCCAATCTTTCCAAGCCACGATCAACGAAGGGCCGAACTCCCTGCACGGCGGAGTGAACGGCTACGACAAGCGCATGTGGTCGGCCGCGCCTGACGAAACGGCGAACGCGGTCGCCTTCACTCTCGTCTCGCCGGACGGCGACGAGGGTTTCCCGGGCGAAGTACGATTGACCGCCGCATACACGCTTACCGAAGACAATTGCGTGCGGGTCGAGATGGAAGCTTTCACGGACCGGCCCACGCTCTGCAACCCGGTGCATCACAGCTACTTCAACCTGGCGGGGCACGCATCCGGCTCAATTCTCGATCAGGAGCTGCAGATCAGCGCAGATTTCTATACTCCGCCAGACGACGAGCTCGTAATTACCGGCGAGGTGCTGAAAGTCGCCGGAACGCCGTTCGACTTCCGCGAGGCGCGACCGATCCGCACCGAAATCGAGGCAGTGCCCAACGCAGGGGCCGGCCGCCTCGATGGTGGCTTTGGGGGCTACGATCACAATTTCTGCCTTGCCGGCGAGGCGGGTCGCCTGCGCCCGGTTTTGAGCGTGCGCGATCCTGCGTCGGGCCGAGGGTTCGAGCTCCACACCAATCAGCTCGGCGTGCATTTCTACACCGGAGGCTACCTCGACGAGAGCATTATCGGAAAAGGCGAAAAACCTTACTGCAAGTTCGCCGGCTTCACGCTCGAGACGCAGAGCTTCCCGGATTCACCGAACCTAAGTCACGTGCCGCAAGCCCGGCTCGACCCCGGCGAGACCTATCGGCACGTCATGGAGTTTCGCTTCTTCAGCTGATTTCGGACCTCGACAGGAGAGGCGCATGGCCCTGGACCAAACCCAGCAGGACTACGACGTGATCGTCGTCGGCGGCGGCCACAACGGCTTGGTCGCAGCCAACTACCTTGGGCGGGCGGGCAGGAAGGTGCTAGTCCTCGAGCGGCGGTCGATCCTCGGCGGTGCCTGCGTGACCGAAGAGTTTTTCCCGGGCGCCAGATTCTCGTCCTGCTCATTCATCCAAGCGGTGCTGCGGCCCAAAATCGTTGACGATCTGGAGTTGGTCAGCCGCTTTGGGCTCGAGATGTACGCGCCTGATCCGCAGGGCTTTGCGGTGTTCGACGACGGCTCGCATATCCTGCTGTGGCAGGACATAGACAAGACACTAAAGCAACTCGAGCGGATCGCCCCCGAGGATGCCAAGGGGCTGCTGCACTTCGGGTCGCGCCTGCGCCGGTTCGGCGACCTCACAGCGCAGTGGACACTCGACAGCCCGCCGACCCGGTCGGAGATGATCCGCCATTTCGAGGATGCTGGCGAGGAGGAGTTGCTCAACGAGTTCTTCTTTGGCTCGACTCGAGACCTTCTCAGTCGGTACTTCAAGTCGCCGCAAATTCGCGGGTTCTACACCTTCTTTGGCATCGTCTCAATCTGGGGCGGTCCCTCAACGCCAGGCACAGGATATCTGTTTGGGTATCATGCGTCCGGCGAGTTCGAGGGGACCTTCGGCCGCTGGGCATTCCCGAAAGGCGGGATGGGGGCAATCACCAGCGCACTCGAGCGCGGCGCCCTCGCCTATGGCGCCACGATCCTGACGGAAGCTCCCGTCGCGGAGATCGTCGTTGAGGGCGGCTCTGCCCGCGGCGTTCGGCTCGACGATGGGAGGATTTTCCACGCCCGGGTGGTGATGTCGAGCGCAGACCCCAAGCATACGATGGGTAAGCTTGTGCCGCAGAAGGCCCTGACCGCGGACTTGCGCGCGAAGGTGGCGGGGATCGACGTGCGGGGGTCGATGGCCAGGTTGCACCTGCTGATCGACGAGCTGCCACAGTATATAGGGTTCGACAGCGCGGAGGTGGGACCGCAGCACCGCGGGCATGCGATCCTCGGCGGGTCAGAAGAACGTTTCGAGGATGCCTATTCGGCGATGCTGCGCGGCGTGTTCCCGGATCAGTTTCCGATTGAGGTCATCATCCAGTCTGTGACCGACGACAGCCTGACGCCAAAGGGCCGCCACGCAATGATCCTCGGGGTACAAAACCTGCCGTTCGAGCTAGCGGAAGGGGACTGGGACAGCCGAAGGGAGGAGTTCCAAGGTCGCGTGCTCGAATCCCTCTTCAGGTTTGCGCCAAATCTGCGGGATCATATCCTCGGCTGTCACACCATTACGCCGCTCGACCTGGAGCGCACTTACGGAATTACCGGTGGCAACATCTTCCACGTCGCGATGACTGTTGAGCATATGTTCAACAACCGACCGTTGCCGGAACTGACGGACTATCGCACGCCAATCGAGGGCCTTTACCTTTGCGGCGCCGGATCGCACCCCGGTGGTGGGGTAAGCGGTGCGCCCGGACACAATGCGGCTCGTGTCGTGATCGATGCGCTGGAGGGGCGGGTCCGGAAACGCACGGCAAGTGCGGCGCAAGCGCCGTCGATGCTCGACCGGGTGATGCGGAGCGGCGCCGGGGCCGAACTCGGCTATCTTTTCGCTCGAAGCCGGGCGTTTCGTGCCTTCTCGCGCATTGCGTTGAAGTCGCGCGAGAAGCGCTGATGGGCCTGCTCGACGGCCGGATCGGCATTGTCACAGGGGCTGCGCAGGGTTTCGGTCGCGCTACGGCCGAGCTGCTTTGCGCGGAGGGCGCCGCGGTTGCACTGGTGGATGTGAAGACGGAGGCGGTGATGGCCGCGGCAGCAGAGCTTACCGCCGCGGGGCGCCGCGCGATCGCCGTGGTGGCCGATGTCTCGGACGAGGCGGACACTGACCGGATGCTGGCGGAAACCGAGCTTGCTTTCGGACACATCGACTTTCTGCACCAGAACGCCGCGATCCAGATCGAGAAGCTCCTACACGAGACGGCGCCCGACGAGTGGGATCGGCTGATGGCCGTCAACTTGCGCGCGATGTTCCTCGGCGCCCGCGCGGTCATCCCGCGGATGATGGCGCAGGGTGGCGGATCGATCGTCAACTCAGCGTCGATCCTTTCGCTAAGCGCCGACCAGATCCTGCCTGCCTATACCGCAAGCAAACACGGCGTTCTCGGTCTAACTAGGGCCATTGCTGTCACTAAGGCCTACGCGCGCGCGGGAATCCGATGCAACTGCATCTGCCCAGGCGACATCCGCACGCCGATGGTCGAGCGCTACTGGGCGGCCCAGCCAGACCCGGCGCGCGCCGAGGCCGAGACGATGGATCACTATCCGATGGGTCGCATAGGCACGCCGAGCGAAATGGCCGAGGCAGTCTGCTTCCTCGTCTCCGACCGGGCGCGCTTTATCAATGGCGCGCACCTCGTCGTCGACGGAGGCGTATCGGCCAAATGCTACTGAACGATCAGAATAAAGAAGGACCTGGGATGGACCGCGCGACAATTCTGCAGACCTGCCGGCAAGAGCTCTATTCGGCGGTGGTCTCCGACACACTGGACGCGCTCGGCTACCGGCGGCAGGTCGTCCAACCCGGAATCAACCCGCTTGAGGAAGGCATGCGCATCGTCGGATTTGCGCGCGTGGGCCTCTACATGCCGATCTTTCACGACGACGTCGACGTGAATGTCTACGAGCACGAAATCCGCTTCGTCGACAGTCTCGAGGCCGACGAGGTGCCGGTGATCGTCTGCAACGGCAACAAGCGGATCGCCCCCTGGGGCGAGCTGCTCTCCACCCGTTGCAAATACCTTGGCGTGGCCGGCTGCATCACCGACGGCTGCGTGCGCGACGTCGACATGATCCGGGAGATGAGCTTCCCGGTGTTCTCAGCGGGCCGCAATCCGACCGACACCAAGTATCGCGGCAAGATGATGTGGGCGGACGTGACGGGCTCGATGGGCGAGGTCGAGTTCAACTCTGGCGACCTCGTCATTGCCGACTTCGACGGCATCGTCTTCATTCCTGCACCGCAGATCGAAACGGTCATCGAGAAAGCGATCGAGAAGGTTCGCACCGAGACAACGGTGCGCGAGGAGCTTCGCAACGGAGCGACGCTGGTCGAGGTCTTCGAGCGGCACGGAATCCTCTGACCGGAAGGGGGGAAGGCTCATGAAGCTGGAAGGGAAAAAGACCCTGATCGTGGGCGCCTCATCGGGCGTCGGCCTGGCGACTGCTCGGCTTTTCGCCGCGGAGGGCGCCGCAGTGGCGATTGCCGCCCGGTCGAGGGACAAGCTTCGCGCTATCGCCGCGGAACTCGGAGCGCAGGCCTGCGTGATCGTGGAGGATGTCGGCGACGCCGACTCCTGCGCCAAGATCGTTCCCACAGCGATCGACGCTCTCGGAGGCCTCGACCTCGTGGTCTACACTGCCGGTCTCTGCGAGCCGAAGAGCCTCGCCGAGATGACGGTTGAGGACTTCAAGGCGCATCTCGACGTCAATCTGACTGGCAACTTTATCATCGCGCGCGACGCTGCGTTGCACATGAGCGCCGGAGACGGCGGGTCGATCGTCAACATATCGTCGGAGCTGTCGCACATCGGCATGGGATTTTACGTTCACTATTGCGCCGCTAAGGCGGGTGTTGTCGGCCTTACCCGCGCGTTGGCCGCAGAGCTGGCGCCGAAGGTGCGCGTGAATTCGATCAGCCCGGGGCCGATCGACACTCCTATGCTCGAGGCCGAGATCAGGTGGTTCGGCGACACCGACGAAGTTCGCGAGGGAGCAATTGCGCGCGTCCCGCTCCGGCGTTTTGCGGACCCTGCGGAAGTCGCCCGGGCGGTGCTTTTCCTGGCGGCGGACGCGCCCTTCGCCACCGGTACGACGCTGCGTCTCGACGGTGGAACGACAGCCGTATGATCGTAGCGCCGGACCGGAGCGAGTGGGACTATATCGTGATCGGCGCAGGGTCGGCCGGTTGCGTCTTGGCCAACCGCCTTTCGGCCGACCCAGCCAACCGCGTGCTGCTGCTCGAAGCAGGCGGCTCTGATCGATCTGTGTTTATCCAGATGCCGGCCGCCACCTACGTCAAAGGAATCGGTAACCCGCGTTTTGACTGGATGTACGCGACCGAGCCGGACCCAACCATCGGCGGCCGCACCACCGTCTGGCCGCGTGGCAAGGTAATTGTCAACGGCGGCGGGAAAACCAGCCACGGGGCGGCGCAATAGTCTACCACTC
>CAZKMS010000216.1:0-6469 GCA_964553805.1 uncultured Verrucomicrobiaceae bacterium | reverse complement strand
GCCCCAGCTTCCAGCGCGGCCTGGCAACAAGGGTTCGAGAAGGCTCCAGATGCGGGTGGAGGTGAGGGACAGGCGCTTGGAAAGCGCCTCTCCTTGGTCGTTCCATTTCCAATACCTCCACCCCCGACTCAGGTCAGCGCCCCGCGCTGCAAAAGCCTCCCAGTCTCAGTCCGCCCCATCTCTCATCTCCAATCTTCTATCTTCGGACGCGGCGCGTCCCTACCGATCAGACATTAAACCGCCACTCGACGACGTCGCCGTCGCGCATGACGTATTCTTTGCCTTCGATGCGGAGCTTGCCGGCTTCGCGGGCTTTGGCTTCGGAGCCGAGGGTGGTGAGGTCGTCGAAGTGGACGATCTGGGCGGCGATGAAGCCGCGCTCGAAGTCGCCGTGGATGACGCCGGCGGCCTGCGGGGCTTTGGTGCCTTTGGTGATGGTCCAGGCGCGGGTCTCTTTTTCCCCGGTGGTGAGGTAAGTCTGCAGGCCAAGGAGGTCATAGACGCTCTTGATGAGGCGGGAGACGCCGCTGTCGGCGACGCCGAGGTCCTTCAAATACTCCGCGGCCTCGGCGGGATCGAGGTCGATGAGTTCGCTCTCGATGTTGGCGCTGATGACGACGGCGGAGGCGCCGTGGGCCTGGGCGGCGTAGGCGCGGACTTTGCCGACGAGGGGGTGGTCGTCCGGGGCGTTGGTGGCGGCGGCGAGTTCGTCCTCGGAGACGTTGCAGGCGTAGATGCAGGGCTTGGCGCTGAGCAGGAAGAAGCCTTTGAGCAGCTTCTTCTCGTCGTCACTCATGTCGAGGGTAATGGCGGGGCGGCCGTCGTCGAAGTGGGGGATCAAACGCTCGCAGAGGGCGGCCTCGGCCTTGGCTTCCTTGTCGTTCTGCTTGGCCTTTTTCTCGCAGCGCTCCTTGCGGCGGGTGACGGCCTCGAGGTCGGCGAGGATGAGCTCGGTGTTGATGACTTCGATGTCGCGGATGGGGTCGATGCTGCCGTCCACGTGATGGATGTCGGAGCTTTCGAAGCAGCGGACGACGTGGACGATGGCGTCCACCTCGCGGATGTGGGAGAGGAACTGGTTGCCGAGGCCCTCGCCCTGGCTGGCGCCTTTGACGAGGCCGGCGATGTCCACGAACTCGATGGCGGCGGGCACGATCTTCTGGGAGCCGGAGAGCTTCGACAGGGCGTCGAGGCGCTCGTCGGGGACAGTGACGATGCCCTGGTTTGGCTCGATGGTGCAAAAGGGGTAGTTCGCCGCCTCCGCTTTGCGGGTGCGGGTGACGGCGTTGAAGAGGGTGGATTTTCCGACGTTGGGGAGGCCTACGATGCCAGCGGTGAGCATAAGAGGGGCATCCTAGCGGGTGATGCGGCGGGCGCATCTGGAAAGTGATTTCGCGACAAAACGGGGGCGGCGGGTTCGTTTCCGTCGCACCCACTCCCAATCACGCCATGAACCCGACCCGCCTTTGCCTCTGCGCCGCCCTGCTGCTGTCCACCCTGAGCCCCGCCCTGGCTCAACAACGGGAGCGCAATCGCGAGCGCGGCGGCGCGCTGCCGGAGCCGGACAAGGCGAATCTGTCCTACGGGCCGCATGAGCGCAACGTGCTGGACCTGTGGCAGGCGAAGTCGGAGCAGCCCACGCCGCTGCTGGTGTACATCCACGGTGGCGGCTTCCGCGCCGGGGACAAACGCAGCCTCTCTGCGGGTCTGCTGAACGCCATGCTGGAGAGCGGGGTGTCGGTGATGGCGGTGAACTACCGCTTCTCCCCGGAGGTGACCTTTCCGGCGCATTACCTGGACTGCGCGCGCGCCATCCAGCATGCGCGGCAGCATGCCAAGGAGTGGAACCTGGACCCGGCGCGGGTGGCGTCCACCGGCGGCTCGGCGGGCGCGGGCACGTCGCTGTGGATCGGCTTTCACGATGACCTGGCGGACCCGGACAACGCGGACCCGGTGCTGCGCCAGTCCACCCGGCTGGTGGCGATGGCGGTGAACGGAGCGCAGTCCACCTACGATCCGCTGGTGATCACCGAGTGGATCGGCGAGGCGGCGGCGCGGCACTCCGCGTTGGAGGGCTTCTACGGCCTGACCTGGGAGCAATACCAGACGCCGGAGGCGAAGAAGCTCTTCACGGCGGCGGCGCCCATCACCTACCTGACCAAAGATGACCCGCCGGTGATCGCCTTTTACACCGAACCGCGCGGTGCCCTGCCCGCCAACGCCCGCCCTGGCCAGGGCATCCACCACATCAACTTCGGCCTGCGGTTGAAGGAGAAGATGGATGCGCTGGGCATCGAATGCGTGATCCGCCATCGCGACGAGGGCGGCAACGCGGGCGAGGAGACGGCGGCGTTTCTGCTGAAGCACTTGAAGCCCGCGGCGCGGTGAGGCGGCTGGCGTGCAGCCCCAGCGCGGCCGGCCTCACAGAGGCCGGGTACAACTTGTAGCCGGGGTCTGTGACCCCGGTGGGTGATGCGAAGTGCAAGGCGGCCGGCCTCGCAGAGGCCAGCTACAACCTGCAGCCGGGGTGTCTGTGACCCCGGTCAGAGCTTGGTGTAGCCGAGGCTTTCGCAGGGCATGTCCCAGAGCTGCTTCAGCTCGGCATCGAGCTTGGTGATGCTGAAGGACACCCCAGCCATCTCCTGGCAGGTGACGATGCCGGCGCAGATGGTTTGATGCACCTTCAGGCCGCGCGCCTCCAGCAGGGGACGGGCGCTGCGCAGGAGGATGAGCAATTCCATCATGTGAGTGCTGCCGAGGCTGTTGACAAAGAAGACGATCTCGTCGCCGGCGTTCAGCTCAAGGTCATCGCCAAAGAGGATGTCGAGCATCTTGGGCGCGAGCTCGTCGGCGGTGCACATGGGGATGAGACCGACACCTTTCTCACCGTGAATGCCCATGCCAAGGCCGATGACGTCATCGGCCAGTTCAAAGGTGGGCGCGCCGGTGGCGGGGATGGAGCCGGGCTTGGTGGAGACACCGACGGAGCGGGTGTTGTCCACGGCCTTCCGGGCGATGCGCTCCAGCTCGTCGAGGCTGTCCACCACGGCGGCGGCGGCGCCGGCCAGCTTCACCACGGGCACCAGGCCGGCGACGCCGCGGCGCTTGCCTTTTTCCGTCACCGGAGCGGAGGCGACGTCGTCGTTGATGATGACGGTCCTGATCTCGATGCCCTCCTCCGCGGCCAGCTCGGCACCGATGTCGAAGTTCATCACGTCGCCGGCGTAGTTGCCGTAGAGGTAAAGCACGCCCTTGCCGCGATTGACCGCCTGGGTGGCCTCGAGGACGATGTCCGGCGGCGGGGCGGCGAAGATTTCACCGACGGCGGCGCCATCGCCCATGCCCTTGCCGACGAGACCGTGGTAAATGGGCTCGTGACCGGCGCCACCACCGATGAGCAACGCGGGCGCGTCCGGGCGCAGGTCGTTCATGACAATGGAGCGCTGGCCGACACGGCGGGCTTTGCCATCGTAAGCGAGGACGAGGCCCTCAAAGAGTTCGTCGGCGCACTTGAGGGGGTCGTTGATGATTTTTTTGGCGGAATTGCTCATGGTCGGAAGTCGGGGGATGAAACGGGCGGAAGCGGGCCAGTTGTAACGGGCAGCCGGCGGCGCTGTCAACCCGCAATGGCTCACTGATACTGGTAAGGCAGCAGCATGGGCTGGTAGCGGCGCATGGGCACCGAGCCGGGCTGGCTGTGCAGCGTGGACTGGCGGCGCTCCAGCAGCGGGCGGGAGTCGAAGCTGTCCTGCCCGGGCTGCATGAAAACGGCGACGACGATGCTGCCATGCGTGCCTCCAGTGTGAACGCGGTGAATGGCCCCGGCATCCACGATGGCACTGAAGGTGAGCGGCTCGGCGCGGCCCTCCGCCCCGGCGCGGGTGCTGAAGGTGGTCTCGCCGCGAGGAGGGACGATGCGACCGCGGCGGGACAGATCCGAAGGCGCGCCCGTCTCCAGGTCGAGGCCGTCGGCGCTGGGAAGGATTTCCAACGGGATGTCGGTCTCGTTTTCGACCAGGAGCTGCCAGGGCTGGCCGGGATTGCCCTCGACGACGAGGTGACCACCGCACTCGACGGCAGGCAGGCGGCCGCCGCGGGCGTCGAGGAAGGAGAGCGAGATCATGCCGTTGCCAAAGCGGGTGCGGCGGCGCGCGGGCACGACGACATCACCGAGCTCCATGACGATCTGGTCGGTCACGCCGCGCGGGCCGTAGAAGGAGCGGGCCAGAAGCTGCGCTGTCTCCGGGGTGCTGCGCTGCCATTCGGCAGCTGTGGGCACCTTGGTTTGGGCGCGCGGGCGGGCGGGGGTGTCACAGGAGACCAGAGCGAGCAACAGCATTGAGATGCCCGCGAGTGCCCAGGTGCTGGTTGTTTTTGTCCCGTCCCCGCCGCTGTCGCGTGCCGCCTTGCCGCTGCCTGCCTGAATGCCCATTATCAATGCTCGTGGTTGGATGAAGTGCTGATCGAGTGGATAACACGCTTCAAGCCGCCCGCTTCTTCCACGCTTTGTCGCACTGGGACACCAAGAATCTGCTCCACGGATTCGCGATCCAGCTCGTGCACGATGGGGTAACGCTCCGCGACGATGCCGCAAGGGTCGTGATGATCCACCAACTCGAGCCGGCCTTCCTCCTCGCGCGCCAGGGTGAGGTAGCCCTCGGCCACGCGCAGCTTGGCCAGCTCCTTGACCCGCGCCTGCAAGGTGGTGCCACGCAGGGCCCGCTGCCACTGCTCGGAGCGGCGTTGAAAGTGACTGAAGAGGAGCTTCGTCGCGGCGCGCTCGCCATAGACTTGATCAGCGGTCTCCAGCAGCTCGAGCGTCCACTCGTTGCCCATCTGCGGGAACAAGCCGTCGAGGCGCTCGGTGAGGCGGTAGATCTTCTCCGGCCGGCCGGTGGGTTTGGGGCGGCGCCAGGTGTCCACAAGGCGCTTCTTTTCCAGTTCGACACAATGCTGCTTCACCCCCATGTAGCTCATGCGCATCGCCTGGCTCAATTCGTTGACGGACATGCCCGTCGAGCGCTTGAGATGAAGGATGATGTCGAGCACAGGGGTGTGAACGATTTCACGCAGCAGAGGGAGAACGTTCATCGCCAGCCATGCTAGCGCCCGAGCCCCCCGGCGCAAGCCTGGGTTCGGCAAGCCGCCGGAGCATCAGGCCGGATCGGCCACTTTGACGCCGACTTTGCGCAGGTACTTGCGCAGCTCCTCCTCGATGCCGGCGTAGGAGCGCTCGCGCATCAGGTGCTTTTGCAAGGCTTCATCGATGGCCTTTTGATCCGAGCGCGGCAGGTTCTCGATCGCGCGCAGCCAGGCCATCAGGTGCGTGCCCTTGCCATCGCCATCGACGTGATAAAAGAACGAGGTCAGCGCCAGCGCGGAGGGGTAGTTGGTGTTGTCGTCGCGGGTCAAAGCGGCGGACCACTCGCCGCCTTCGATGGTCATCAATTTCTCGACCGGCACCAGCCGGAACAGGCCGACGGCGTTGCTATAGCGCTGGAGCTGCTCTTTGAGCCGGCTTTCGTGCTTGCTGAAGGAAAAGCGGCCGTTGCTGTATTCCGCCAGCTCGACGTACTCCGCCGCGCCTTCGGTGTACCACGTCGGCAGCTTGGCCAGCCAGTGATTCATCATTTGATGGGTGATCTCATGGACCAGCGTGCCGTAGTCCTCCGAGCCGTAATCGATGGAGACACGGCTGCCGACCATCTTCACGCCGAGGCTGGCGAGCGGCAGCTTGAGCGCCTTGTCCCCGCGTGAATAAACCCCGGCGGAGCCGGTCGTGCCGCCAGCGGCGCTGTAGTCCTCCTTGGTGGAGTAAATGCGGGCCAGAAACTTTTTGCGCAGCGGCTCCGGACGCGGTTTGAAATCGAGCGGCAGCAGGCAGTTCACCAGCCAGGCAGCCTCGAAAACCTTGCTGAACTCGCGCACGGTGGAGACACCGAGGCGGGAGTCGCACACGAACTCGTAGTGATCCGACTCGTAGCGGAAGAGCTTTTTCTCCGCGTCCTCCTCGATCACTGAGGCGCCGCCCTTTTCCTCGAGCGCCACGGTCCGCGGCCACTCGCTGGAGGCGGCCGGGCCGTCGTAAACCGCTTCCGTGCCCGCGCCCGGATCAACCATGGCGGCGGGCGCGACCAGAGGCAAGCCGGCGCTCTTTTCGCTGATCCACTTTTGATCGGCGTCCGAGAGCGACGGCAGCGGCACTTCGGCCAGCGAGCCGTTGCGCAGACGAAGGTGGACCTTGGCACCGTCGAGCTTCTCGAAGGCAGCTTCAACCGTGCGCGCCTCGCGATTGGTCCAAACGCGGTATTCTTGCGCGAAGGCGCCTGGAAAAGTCGCCAGAAGACCCAGGGCAAACAGGTGCCGGTACTTTTTCATGTCGGCATGATGCGGCGACAGGTGGTTGAGGGTCAAGCCCGTTCAATCCACCCAGATGCGTTTTTCGTCGCAGTAGTCGTAGAGGTCGTCG
>CAZKMS010000215.1:0-6495 GCA_964553805.1 uncultured Verrucomicrobiaceae bacterium | reverse complement strand
TCGAAGGCAAAGAGGGCGCGCTTTGGCATGACTATCCGGCCATCCTCTGGCACGAAGGAAAGTTGCATCTCGCCACCCGTCACATCGAGATCTTCAACACCAACAAATGGACCAACGTGAGTCTGCATTGGCTCACTTTGCCTGTCAGTCACTTCACTTCGTTGGCAAGTGGTGACTGATAAAACGTTCATCCCCCGTAAGATCATGATGCACCCCTCACGCATTGCCGCCGCCTTCTTTTTCTCCATCGTCGTCGTTCTGCCGTTGCCCGCCGCCTCGCCCGCGCCGCAGCGGAAACCACTCCAAGTGGAGCCGGTGCGCTCCGCCGCCGCAGCGGAAGTGGATGGGAAAAAGTACGCCCTCATTCGTCATCGGCGGCACTCCGGGCGGCATCGCTTGCACGGGCGCCTGGAGCCGGTGTTCATGCAGACGGGTAAAGCCGCCGACTGGGCCGCCACTTTGTCGAAAAAACATCGGGCCACGACCGGAAAGCTCAATGCAGAGCTGATGGTGAAAACACTCGTCGAAAACCGCCACTTCGTCAGCTTTTTCAACGACGTGGACGTGACCGCCGGCGATCCCCGCATCCCCGCCGCGCAATACTTCGGCACGAAGGGATTCTTTGCCAGTTACGATGCGAGACTTGATGCACCGCTCACTGAGGCCGTGAAAGCCGTTTGGCAGGACGGCTTCGAAAAACTCCAAAGCAGTACGCTAAACCCGATGCAGCTCGCGAAAACCGTTCTCGCCGCCGAAGCCCAGAAATCACCCCCTCAAGGCAAATCACGCGGAGAGTTCCTTTTGCGTCTGTGGCGGCAGCAGTAAGAGCCGATCCGGATCACAGTGGAAGCAAGCGGGAGGCCAGCCAGCAAGCTCCGCCCTGCGCAGGAGGGCGGGATTGTCCTCCCACCCATTTTCAGGGCAACCCCACAAGGCAAACTTACATTTGCCTCTATTCAACTCCCTCTCCCCTGCCGTTAAGAACAGCCCGCTCCATGTCGAAGCCGGGGACGAAGCTCTACCCCTCTTCCTTGACATTCTCGCACTTGTGAATCATCATGATTCACCATGAAAACCGCCACCATCCGCGACCTCCGCACCCGGTTTCCTTTTCTCGAAACTTGGCTTCGTGCCGGCGAGGAAATCACCATCACCAAACGCGGCGAGACCATCGCCCGGCTCGTGCCGGAGAAAAAGCCCGCAGCCAGCGTGTTCGATGATCTGGCCGGGCATTTCGAGCGGCAGCGCCGCGAAACCTGGGGCGACCGCGTGTTTTCGGCCGAGGAGGTTCGTGAAATGGAGGAAGCGGAACGCGAAGGCTACGAGCATCTGTGAACCCTTTTGCCGAAACTTCCTTCCTCTGCGCCCTGCTGCGCACCCAGGACAACAGCCCGCAAGCCGATGCCTGGATGCTCCAGCACGGCAGCGCCATTGATGTCACCACCCTCGTCCTCTATGAGTTCCGCCAGGGGGTGCATTTCCAGAGCTGGCTGCACCGGCATGACAAAAAGAAAGGGTATTCCGCAAAGGAAGCCGCCGCCATGCTGGCGCGGTTGGAAGAAAACTTGGCGCTCGGCATCTTTCGAGTCGTGCCCGTGGACTGGACCGCCGTTCACGATCTCGCCGGACGCCTCGCCGCCAAACACACTCCTGCCAGTGGCGCGCGGGGTTTTGACCTGCTCCATGTCGCCACGGCGGTGGAGATGAAAACGAAAGTCTTTCTCAGCTTCGACCAGCCACAGCGGAAAGTGGCGCTCGCTTCGGGTTTGTCGGTCAAGCCGGCTCTCAACTGATCAACAAGACCGCTTTCGGGAAAACGACACCAGAGACTTCTTGCTCTGCTTCGACGCACAACTTGTGCGGGACTGGCAGAATGAGCGGCACTAATGACGCAAGGCGCAACCCTGCTTCCAAGATTGCTTTGGCGCCAATCGAGCAAAGGTATAAAACTTCAGTTTCATGGCTCACACCCCGGCGATTCCCCGCTGCCCGCAATCCCTCAAACACCATGAATTTCCATCTCTCATTCGCCCGCTGGCAGTGGGCTTTCTCATCACCATCACGCTCTTGCTCCCTCGATGGCGCAGCCCGGCAGCCGAGCCGCTGCTGGGTGTGTATGGCGGGAACTCCATGCAACGCGTGCTGGACTTTGAGCAGTGGCTAGCCGGCCAGTGGTTTGGCGGACTTACCAGCAATCCGGTCGTTGTTGGAGTCGTTTTGAGCTTTCCTGACCTCGCTTCCACCTCATGCATCGTTCCATCTTCATCGCGCTGGTTCTCATTGGTTTGCCGCAACTGGCTTGGCCGCAACCCAGCACCGAAGCTGCTTCGCACGACGCGGGCCGGTTTGAGGTGCTGGTCCCGGCGCCGGGGCCGGATGTCATCGCCGACGAAATCCTTCAAAAGGCCATTGATACGGTCGCTGGTGCGGGTGGTGGGGTGGTGCTCCTGGGCACGGGCGATTTCAAGCTTTCACGCCATGCGGATGACGAGACGGTCGTGATCAAAAGCAACGTGACTCTGCGCGGCCAGGGTTACGCCACGCACATCTACCTCGACCCAACCACACTCCCGAACGATCTGCGTTACTTTCCAGTACGCATCGGCACCAGCAGAATTTCGGCGCACAACGTGGTGATCGAGCACCTGCGTTACACCGGCAATGACAAAGCCATCGGCGGCGGTTCCATCATGGGTTTCAACGCGCGCCTGGACGAGAAAGAATCGCTCTTGCTATCATGTGACAACATCACCGTCCGTCATTGCTGGATCTATGATGCCAAACAGGCGGCGGGCTGCACCAAGGCGGCGACAGCGATGTACTTCGCCAAGCATGTCATCCCCCCTGAGGAGTCGAAGGCGGCGGCGGCGGACGCTGAAAAGACCCGTACAGGCTATTTCGACGCCGACCGCATGGCCACCCAGTTCAAAAACTGGCAGGTGCATAACAACTACATCGAGACCTGCGGGAACAAGGCGGTCGAGCTCGCCGAATGCAACGGCGGTCTCATTGCGGACAACCACATCGTCAATGTGATGGCCGGGCCGCAGGTGATCTTTGGCAGCCGCAATGTGCAGATCAGGGACAACGTGGTGTATTTTACCAATACCGGCATCAACATCACCGAGGGCTCGCATCACATCCGCGTCAGCGGCAATCATGTGGAGCCGATGCCGGAAGTGTCAAAGAACGCGGTGCTGCCCTGCCTGATTTTCCGTACGGAGCCGCTGCCCTTGCACTCGAAGATTCATGACGTGGTGGTCACGGGAAACATCTTCCGCAAGCCCAAATGCACGTTGCGGTTCCAGACCCGCCCCGAGGCGCTCTCCTGCGTCTATGAAGGCATTACCTTCACCGGCAATGTCTTCGATGGTGAGGTTCACTTTTTCGACAAGCGCACCCCTGACAGGACCATCGTCCGGGACATTGTCTTTGCAGACAATGTCTGCGAGGGTGAACTGCTCTCCGACCCGCATGAGGCGATGGCTTCGAGCCATGTCGTGGTGCGAGGAAATCTGCTGCGCCACCCTGGAAACATGATCCTGAACGCGAGCAACTGGATCTGGACCGGCAACACCCATGTGAACGGCACGCTCGAAATCGCCGCCAGCGCCGGGGCCAACATCGTCCGCGACAACGTGACCGCCGAACCGATCACCAATCACGGCACGGAAACCGTTCTCACTAACAACGTCGTGATGAAAAAAATTGGCGCGCCGTGAAAAACCACTCCGCCACAAACCTCCAGCTCTGCCGCTTTTTTCTCCTCCTGGCCTGTCTCAACGCGCTGGCCGCAGCGTCACAAGCGCAGCCGCTTCGCCATCTATTTCTCGATCCCGCTTTCCTGGAGGGATCGGAAAACGCCGCCTTGCGCCAGTGACCGCAATTGCCTGTCCCCTGAGCCACCCATCCGGAGCATTCAATAACATTCCAACGCAATCCCCGCCAACCACATGAAGACGGCTCTCCACTCCTTCCCCGCCAAACTCACCCTCATCACCCTCGGCTGCGCGCTGGCACTTCCGTCCCTCATTTTATCTCAAAACGCCAAGCCAGCCCGCCCCGCGCCTCCCACGCTGAAAAAAGGCACGAAACAACTCTTCGTTGACAGCGTGATGATCCGGGAAAAGCAGGGCGTCACACGCGTTGTTCACCCGGCGAAGAAACTCGAACGCCCCGTACTTGAAGCGGAAATGCCGTGGGAATGGAAAGAACGGAACGGTGTCCCTGACAAACGCGTCAACATTTACGGAACGGTCCTTCGCGATGAAAAAACGGGCTCCTTCCGGATTTGGTACTCGGACGCCGGCCATGTGCTTTACGCCACCTCCAATGACGGCGTTCACTGGGAGCGTCCCATCCTCAACATCTCGGGTGAAACAAACCGCACCACTCTGAAGCTGCACAGCTCAAGCATCATCCTCGACCGCTTCGAGCAAGATCCCCGGAAAAAATACAAGGCCGTGGGCTGTGACAGCAGAGGCGTGGACGACGCCAGGTTGCAGAGGCTCAAGGACAAGTTCGAACTGGTGGATTGGTACCGGGACAAAGACCACCGCCTGTATTATTCGGCGTATTCCGCCGACGGCCTGAGCTGGACAGTTGACCCGGAGCCTATCCTGCTCGGCTGCGACACCATCACCCTCTCGCAAGACCCGGTGACCGGCGAATACCTCACCTTTCACAAACGCCAGGGCGATCCGCGCGTCGTCGGCATCCGCCAGGTGTTTCTGTCGGTCAGCAAAGACATGGAGCACTGGTCCGAACCGCAACCGGTCATGGTCGCGGATGAAATGGACCATCGCGAGGCCAAAAAACTCAAAGGCGGGGCTTACTCGGAATTCTACAACTTGTCCGCCTTCCCTTACGCGGGCCAGTGGCTGGGTTTTGTCACGCATTTTCGCCGGGTCATTCCGCCCTCCGCCTTATTTGGCAACGACGAAGTCAACGGTGTCAAAAGGTCCAACACCGGCATCATCGACGTCCAACTGGTGCACAGCCGAGACGGCCGTCTTTGGCATCGCTGTTCCGACCGCAATCCCGTCATCGCTTTGGGACCTCATCCGTATGACGCGGGAAGCATATTCGGCCTCTGCAACGCCCCCGTCATTGTTGGCGATGAAATGTGGATGTACTACACCGCGGTGGCCACGCCGCATGGAGGCGTGCCTCCGGACCGCGTGCAAACGGTTGCCCGGGCTTCCTGGCGGATCGATGGCCTGGCTTCCTTGCAAGCCAAGGACAAGCCGGGCATGATCGAGACCCACGAGTTCATCCCCGAAGGGAAGCATCTTTTTGTCAATGCCGATGTGAGCCAAGGCTGGCTCGCGGTGGAAATCGTGGATGCCGCCACAGGAGAAACGATCCAAGGCTATGAAAAGGAATCCTCCACCATCGAAAAGCAGGACTCCGTGAAAATCGCCATCCAGTGGAAAACGGCGGCCGCGCTGCCCGCCGGTGTTCCCATCCGGTTCCGATTCCATTTGGAGAACGGGGATTTGTATAGTTATGCGATTGATTGAAAAGAGCGATTGCCCGGCCCCTCACCCTCCAACTCCGAACCACGCCCAAGGCCGCTCCAATCCGGAATCCCAAACGAACAGGCAGGAACATGAGCCAATTGTAAATCCCTTCCCATCCTCTGTGCCGCTCGGTGTCCTCTGTGGTGGAAACCAGGGATTCACCACGGAGCGCACAGAGGAACACAGAGCTTTTGCAAGAGGCCCGCACTTTTGAAATTTTCCTGCCATCAATCTTCCTACTTTTAAAAATCGCTGCAAAGGTGTCCACTTTTCGCGAGCAAAAACCAACCATTATGAACCCTTCCCGCCGAAAATTCCTCAAACGCTCCTCCAGCGCGCTCGCTGCCGTCGGGCTGTCCGGCAGTCTTCGAAGTGAAACGCCAGCCACCCCGGCCCGCTTCCACCCCACGGATGCCGCCACCCGTTACAAGTGCCTCTTCAATCACGAGCTGCTGATCATCGTCGGAAAGAAGGGCAACAGCCCGGAATACATCGGCTCCTTCATCGACAAGCTGAAGGATACCGATGTGGATGCCGTCATGTGCTGCCCGACGATGTGGCGCACCAACCTTTATCCCTCTGAGATTGATCCTCAGTGGAAGAAATACACGCCGGAGCAGCAGTCGCCCAAGTTCCCCGCCTTCGACCGCATCATGGGTTACATCCACGGCGGCGGCGATCCGGTGAAGGACACGCTGGAGGCCTGCCGCCGCAACGGCAAGGCCTTCTTCATCTCCTACCGGATGAACGATCATCATTACATCGGTGATCCCGACTGGCCGACCCACAACGCCATCTGGCGCGAGCATCCCGAATACTGGCTGGGCAACTCCGACCTCCCCGCCGCCAAAGCCGATGACGACGCCCGGCTCCACAACTACATGCTCCCCGAAGTGCGGGACTATTATTTCTCCATCCTGCATGAGCTTTGCACGAACTACGACGTGGACGGCGTCGAACTCGACTTCCAGCG
>CAZKMS010000214.1:0-6519 GCA_964553805.1 uncultured Verrucomicrobiaceae bacterium | reverse complement strand
AGGGCGCCCGTGCTCCTGTTGCAGAAGAAGCGTCCGGCTGTTGACCGGAGGCGGCTGGCGCGCAGCATGGTCCGACATAGCGCGCGCAAGTCGCGCCTCTGACTCGTTGTCGTGGCTGTTTTTCGCTGACAAACGCCGAGGGGCGGAGGCGTTTGAGATGGAGCGCAGCGCCACCCGCAGGGTGAGGCAGCGTGTGGAGCTGCCGAATCAAAGAGGCGCAAGGGAAAGCTGCTGGGGTTGGCGAGGACAGCACTGGATGTGGGTGGCCCGTGTGTTGAGGCGTCGGGAGATAAGAGCAGCGTACGGACGTGTAGTCTGCCGCTGCTCAAGAAGCTTGCCGCGAGTTTTTCTTCTTGCTCTTGCGCAGCGTGGCCAGTCACGGCTGTTGGTTGTTACATTTCTTTGCGGCAGGGGCGGGAGCGGCGCGGAGCATCCCCGCGGTTGGCAACGGCGCGGAGCCGCGAGCTTCGCGACGCGCTGGAGTTGCATTTTGTCAATTTTTTGCACCCTGACCCCCGTTTCCTCCGTCAGAAGGAAACATCGTTTTGGAGGACTGCGGGATACTCAGGAGTTCCGTCAAAGGCATTCCCTCTATTTGAAGATGGAACTCCCCTTAAAACTATTGGATCAATATTTCTATTAATATTAGTATACGGGTAAAGGGCTTTTTGTGGTGCAGTGCTACTGTTGCAGGATGGTAGTATAATGAACACAGAATACAGAAATAATTGAATTAGTTTTCTTTTTTGCATTTGTTTTCCTCCATTCAGCTTCCAATTTGTCCAACATTTCGTCATATACTCTCCACATGGCAGCTTCTGTTTGCAACTTCTGAATGTATTCATTCATACGTCCAAGTTCGGTCAATCTTCTGGGGTAAGCTCTAATATCAAAGGCTGTATTTTCTCCTCGGTTACTATGGTAGTACATATTAGCAATTGCGGTAGCTGCCCGACTTGCAATGTCAGCACATTTTTCGGTGCAGTATTTTCCTTCGACAGGATTAATATTGTCAGCCATAGTATTCCAATTGTCCGCCCAGATTCGCTCATGAATGCGCTCGTGTTCTATGGAGCTTCGCCCTTGTTCGTCATAATCGTAGGAACTAGCGGATATCTCAAGTTGTAAAGATCCTGATATTTTGACTTCCCATTTATCCCCGGCTATCTGAGGTTCGGTAATCTCTAGATCTCTCGTCCAGTTGCCTTGAGTGAAAGCACTGTAGCCTTCAATGTGTGCAGTAGTGATCAAGGCCGCTCCAACAGAATACTTGGTGATTTTCAGACCGAGCTCATCGGTGTTGTTCACCGCATCATTCCCCACCATCCCATAGAGGTTGATGCCGCCCCGTTCTTCGATGGGATCCCTGTTTGGCCACCTTCCCAACTCCGGCGAGTAATATCTGAAGCCGTAATACACAAGACCCGTTTCACTGTCGGTGTATTTGCTGCTGAAGCGGATGGGGTTGTCCACCGCGGAAGTTTGCCAGACGGTGAGGGGCTCGCCGAACGGGCCGTAGTCGTAGCGGGCGGTGACGGAACCATCGCTGGCGTGGATGAGCGCGGTGATGTTGCCGTTGCCGTCGTAGCAGGGGTAATGGGTGTCGCCATTTTGGCGCAGCAAAAGCAGGCCGCCGACGCCGCCGGCACCGGTCAGCGTGCCTGTCACATCCAGGCCCCAAACGTATTCGCCGAGAACGGCGTCGGCGGCGTCAAGTTCGGCCACGAGGTTCCAGTTGTCATAGACGAAGCGGCGTTCGCTTTGCAGAACGTAGGCGGTTCCATTCCAGGCGGAGACGCGCTTGCGCAGGCGGCGGCCCTGGCTGTCATACACGAACTCCAGCCGCCGCTTGGATTCCGCCGGTGCCGGGGCATGACTTTCCATGGCGATGAGCCGGTTTTCTCCATCCCATGTGTAGGTCCAGCGGCCGTCGCTGATGAGGTTGCCGTCGGCGTCATGTTGAAAGCTTTCCGGGGTCTGCGGCAGGAAGGCGCGGCCGCCGCTCTCGCTGACGAGGTCCTCGCCGCCGGGGCCGGCACCGGCTTGCAAGGCCTGCACTTGAATGGACGGGTATTGCGCGGCGGTGCTGTTGTCTGCCGGCACGGCCTTGTAGAAGTGTTCTCCCTGACGCTGGGCGGTCTGGCCGTTGACCCGCACGGTGGCAGTGGCGGCGGAACTGCCGCGCACATCAAGCGCTCCGGGCACGTCACGCTGGGTGTACTGATTGAGGGCATTGGCGGCATAGGCGGCCTGGCGGCCGTTGACCTCAGTTTCAGTACGGTTGCCGATGCCGTCATAGCCGTAGCCGAACTGGTAGCCAGCCGCAGGCACGCTGCCGCTCCATTCGCGCTGGCCGGAAATGACCTGGCCGGCGTCGTCGTAGTCGAACAGCCACTGGCCGCCATCCTCGGTTTGCGCCGCCGCGCGTTGATTGCGGGCATTGTGGGTGTAAACACGAGAGGAGACGGGCGGGGCTGCGCCTACGGAGGTGCTGATTTCTTGCAGCCCGCCGAGCGCGTCCAGGACATGGGCGGCGGCGATGGCGGGTCCACCGGCGCGCTGGCGGGTGAGGCTGCCGATGAGGCTGGAATTGGGCAGGTAGTCGTAGGCGGCGGCATCAGGGCCGGAGGAGACGGTTTGCAGGCGTCCGGCGCTGTCGTAGCCGTAGGCGCTTTGGTGCAGCGGGATCGCGCCAGGACCATTCACCTCCAGTGCGGCGCGGCGCAACAGGGCGTCGTGGCTGTGGGTGAGGCTCACGTCTTCGAGTATGCCACTTGGGTGCTGCACGGTCAAGAGGCGGCCGTCGGGGGCGTGGGTTTGAACGCGCTGACCGCCGGCGTCAGTGATGCTGGTGGTCTGGCCGAGGCGGTTGTAGGCAAGGACAACGGCGGGGGTGGCGTCCGAATAGGTGATGCCGGTGGGTCTGCCGATGTCGTCATAGGCATAGGTGGTGGTGATGCCACGCGCCCAGGCGCGGGTGAGCAGACGTCCGGCGGGGGTGTGGGTGTAGCTGACGGCCTGGCTGGTGGCGTCGGTTTTGGCGGTGAGAAGGCCGGTCTGCGGGTGGTAATTCCAAGTGGTAATGGCAGGACCGGCCTGTCCGGTGGTGGTCAGGGTTTTGACGCGGCCCTGGGCATCATAGGAGTAGGCGAGGGTGTGGGTGAGGGCGCCGCTTTGAGCGGTCAACTGGCCGCGGTGGTTGTACGCATGCGCGGTCTCGCTGCTGTCCGGGTGGATGATTTTGAGCACGCGGCCGAGGGCATCGTATTGGCGGGCGGTGGTTTGAGCGGGCTGGCCGGATGCGGGCGGCGGGGTGGTGTGGGTGAGCACGCGATCCAGCGCGTCGTAGGTGTAAGTGGTGGTTCCGGCGCGTGCGTCGGTGGTGGTGATGAGACGGCCATGGGGATCGTAGGCGTGGGTTTGGGAGGAAAGCACGGGACTGCCACCGGGGCCGGTGATTGTGGAACTGACGAGGCGGTCATGGTCAAAGACGCGGGTCTCGATGACGCCATCTGGGCGGGTGATGGTTTCTGTTTTTTGGCCGCTGCCGTTGAGGGTGAGGTCGCGGGTGGTAAGTTGGCCCCAGTGCTCGCTCCAGGAGCGGCGGCCATCAAGGCTGATGTCCTGCCGGCTGGCGAGGATGGCGTTATTGGCGTCATCACGAACGTAGGTCTCGGTGCGGTGGACGAGTTCACCATGAGCGGTGAGGATGCTGTGCTCGATGTAGCTGAGGGGATCGGTAGTGTTGATGACACTGTTGCGGTTGAGATCGAGCGCGGTGGTGTGGAGACGGTTTTGGCTGTCGTAGGTAAACAAGGTGATGACACCGTCGGCATCCTGCTGGCGAGTGACGACGGTGGGTCTGAAGTCGCGGTAGCGGCTATGAGTCCAGGCTCCGGCGGCGTCCTCCGTGGCAATGACACGCCCGGCGGCATCCTGGTATTGGCGCTGCCATTCCGTCTCCGCGCCACCATCGCCAATGGCGATGCGCTGCTCGTAAAACCATGACCGCCACCATTCGTCGGGATGCTCGGTGACGTTGTAGAGGTATTTCACGGGATTGGCGGCGGTTCCGGTGATGGTGAAAGGCCGTCCGTCAAAGTGGGTGGTTTCAACGCGGGTGCCGCCATCAGGGTAGGTGGTGGTGCGGACGCGGCGGCGGAGATGGCGACGCCATCGGCATCATAGGCGTTGGTGATGGCGCGCGTCAGGGGGTCGGTGACAGTGACCGGGCGCTCCACGGCGTCGTAAGTGGTCTGGATGGTCTCGCCAAGCGGACCGGTGACGGCGGCGGGAAGATCGCGGGTGTTGTAGGCGGCGGTCATCACGGCGCTATCGGGGGCAGTGACAGATTCGGGTTTGCCGGTGGCGGAGTAGGTGGTGGTGGTGGCGAAGCCGCGCGGATTGGTGACGCGCCAAGGCTGGCGGTTGCCGTCGTATTCGGTCTGGGCGACACGCCCGCCGCTGGTGGCTGTTAGAGCCTGGCCGCTGAGGTTGTGGGTGTAAGTGGTGAGGATGCCGCGGGCGTCCTTGCTCCACTCCAGCAGTCCGCGGGCATTGACGTGCTGCTCCAGCACGGCGCCGCCGGGCAGGATGGTCTTTTTCAACTGACCGTAGGCATCGTATTCGAAGCTGGTGCCGTGTCCGGCGTGGTTGGTGGTGCTGAGCAAATAACCGGTGGCGTTGTCATAGGCATGGGTGGTGGTTTCGTTAAGCGCATTGGTGACGGTGAGCGGCTGGTGCTTGCTGTTGTAGGTGTAAGTGGTGACGCGGTTGAGGGGATCGGTGACGGAGGTGAGGCGGTGCTGCGCGTCATAGGCGTAGGTGGTGCTGGCTCCGGCGGGATCGTCCTCGCGTTCGTCGCCGCTGAAAATTTTGCCGAGAGCGAGGGTTTGCCAGCCGTGGTTTTTGAAGAGTTGCGGCAGCGTGACGTGATCCGGCAGCATGCGGCGAAAATGATGGCGGTTGTGCCAGACGCGGGTGTGATCGGGAAGCAAGCCGGTGAGCAGGGAAGCGCGCGACGGTCCGCACACCGCCTGCTGGCAATAAGCGCGATCAAAACGGCGCGCTGTGGCCGCGAAGCGGTCGATGTGCGGGGTCTTCGCCAGCGGGTCGCCGTAGCAGCCGAGCGCGGGGCGCAAATCATCGACCGTGATGAAGAGGACATTGGGCGCGCCAGCCGCCGTGACTTGGGCGCCCAAAGCGGCCAGCAGGCAGAAAAGCGGGAGATGGAAGCGGCTGGGCATGGCGCTGCCTGTGTTGACGATGGCAGGCGGGCTGGCTTTGCTGGTAAAGTCAAGTTACCAGAGTGGTGGCCCGGAGGCTCACGCGAGCAGTTTGGCGCGCAGCAGCTCGCTGAGGATCTTGGGATTGGCCTTGCCTTTGCTGGCCTTCATGAGCTGGCCGGTGAACCAGTTCATGGCCTTCTCATTGCCGCTTTTCACTTCGGCCACTTTGTCCGGGTTGGCAGCGAGGATTTCATCGACCATGGCCTCCAGCGCGCCCGTGTCGCTGACCTGCTCGAAGCCCTTCTCTTGGATGATGACTGCCGCTGCGCGGCCGCTGGCGAGCATCTCGGCAAAGACTTCCCTGCCCTGGCTGCCGCTGATTTTGCCGCTTTCGACGATGGCGACCAAACCAGCGAGCGCGGCGGCGGGCAGCGGGCAGTCGTCGATGGTGAGGGCGCGGTCGTTGAGGGCGCCGAGCAGGTCGTTGATGACCCAGTTGGCGAGCTTTTTCGGCGGCACACCGGGTTCGGCGGTGACTGCGGCTTCGTAATAAGCGGCGAGCGCCTGCTCGCTGGCGAGCACACTGGCGTCGTAGGCGGAGCAGCCGTAGTCAGTCTCGAAGCGGGTGCGCTTCTGATGCGGCAACTCCGGCAAATGCACGCGGACGCGCTCCAGCAGTTCGGCGGTATGCAGCGGCAGCAGGTCGGGGTCGGGGAAGTAGCGGTAGTCGTGCGCGTCCTCCTTGGTGCGCATGAGAGTGGTCTCGCCGCGGTCGTCGTCCCAGCGGCGGGTGGATTGGATCAGTTTTTCGCCGCGCTCCAGGCAGTCGATCTGGCGGGCGGTTTCGAAGTGGATGGCGCGGCGGACGGCGGCGATGGAGTTCAGGTTTTTCAGCTCGATCTTGGCGCCGAGTTCGGTCTGGCCTGCGGGGCGGACGGAGATGTTGACGTCACAGCGCATCTGGCCTTTTTCCATGTCGGCATCGCTGACGCCGCCATAGACGAGGATTTGGCGCAGGGAGGCGAGGTAGGCGAAGGCCTCCTCGGCGGAGTCGAGGTCAGGCTCGCTGACGATCTCCATGAGCGGGGTGCCGGCGCGGTTGAAGTCGATGGTGCTGAATTTGTCGTGGTGGGTGGACTTGGCGACGTCCTCCTCCAGGTGGATGCGGGTGAGCTGGACGACCTTGCCGGGGTTGGCGATGCTTTTTTGCGCGTCCTTCGGGTAGGCCAGATCATAGAGCGGTACGCCGCCGCCGACGCAGAGAGGCAGATCAAACTGGCTGATCTGGTAG
>CAZKMS010000213.1:0-6522 GCA_964553805.1 uncultured Verrucomicrobiaceae bacterium | reverse complement strand
ACGCCGGGACCGCTCGTCACCGTGAACACCACCGGATTGCCGGAGCCGCCGCCCACGGCGCCCAGCGTCAGCGTGCTGGTGGCGCTCTGGCCGCCGATGGGTGGGAAAGCGATCACCTGCGGATGCCGCACCGTCAGGGTGAAGCTAGCGCTGGCGCTCAGCGAGCCGTTGCTCACCGTCAGCGTGATGAGCGCGCTGCCGCTCTGCCCGGCGGCGGGCGTCACCGTGACCGTGCGCGCCGCGCCGCCGCCGCCCAGCACGATGCCGCCGGGCGGAACCAGGGTCTCGTCGCTGCTGGCGGTGGTGACCGTCAGCGTATCCGCGTCCATCACCGGGTCCTGAACGGTGAAGGCCAGCGCGCCGCTGGAGACGTTCAGGTTCACCGTCTGATCCGCCGGCGCGACGATTATCGGCGCCAGCACCACCTGCTCGATGAGGCCGGAGCTGCCGTTGTAGATGCCGCCGCTAACGCGGCCACGCGCGCGCAGAGCTATCGTCGTCGGCAGGCTCAGGCCGCCGGCGCGCCAGCCGCCGGCCACGCGCACCGGCGTGCCTTGGTTGACCCAAGCGAGACCGTCCCAGAGGGCAAACTCCACCTGCTCCACCTCCGGCCCGCCGCCGCCGCGTTGCCAGTCGATCTGGCTGCTCCCCGTCATGCTCAAGCTCTGCGTGACCGCCGTGTCGTTCGGCAGCCGTGCGATCCACTCGCGCGTCATCCCGCCCAAGACAGTGAATCTGCCCCCCACCAGGATCTTGCCATCCGCCTGTATTGCCAGGCTGTGAACCCAGTCGTTCGCCCCCGGATTGAACCCGGCATCCAGCGTGCCGTCCGCGTTCAGCCGCCCGATGCGGTTGCGCGGCTGCCCGCCCAGGCTGGTGAAAGTCCCCCCCACCAGAATCTTCCCATCCGCCTGCACCGCCAGACTACTAACCTCGCTGCTCGCCCCCGGGTTGAAGCCGGCATCCAGCGTGCCATCCGCGTTCAGCCGCCCGATGCGCTGGCGTGGCTGCCCGGCCAGCGTGGAGAAAACTCCCCCCACCAGAATCTTCCCATCCGCCTGCACCGCCAGACTATTAACCGTGCCGCTCGACCCAGGGTTGAAGCCGCTGTCCAGCGTACCGTTCGCATTCAGCCGACCGATGCTCTGGCGCGTCTGCCCGCCTATGCTGATGAAACTTCCGCCCACCAGAATCTTGCCATCCGCCTGCACCGCCAAGCTGATAACTTCGTTCGCCCCTGCCACCCCTGGATTGAAGCTCGCGTCCAGCGTGCCATCCGCGTTGAGCCGCCCCATGAGGTTGCGCGGCTGCCCGCCCAAGCTGGTAAAACCCCCGCCCACCAGAATCTTGCCATCCGCCTGCACCACCAAGCTCATAACCGTGCCGCTCGCCCCCGGATTGAAGCTGGTGTCCAACGTGCCATCCGCGTTCAGTCGTGCGATGCGACTGCGCGGTTGCCCGGCCATGCTGGTGAAATTTCCCGCCACCAGAATCTTGCCATCCGCCTGTACCACCAAACTGCGGACTTGGCCGTTTGCCCCCGGATTGAACCCGGCATCCAGCGTGCCATCCGTGTTGAGCCGCCCGATGCGATTGCGCGTCTGCCCGCCCAAGCTGGTAAAATCCCCGCCCACCAGAATCTTGCCATCCGCCTGCGCCACCAAGCTGTAAACCCTGTCATTTCCTCCAGGGTTAAATTCCAAGTCTCCATGCACTCCCACCCCCTGCAACTGCACCTCGAAAGGGGTTTCATCCGCGTCGTTGCTGCTGATGTACAGCAGCGCGCCGTGCAGGCCACTGCGGCTCGGCGTGAAATCCACCGCGATCTGCGTGCTTTGGCCCGGATTCAGACTGGTAGCCGCCAGGCTGCCCGCGCTGAAGTCCGCCGCGTCCGCTCCGCCCAGACTCAGCGCCAGCCCCGTGAGCGGCGCATCCCCGTCATTGCGGATCGTCAGCACCCGCTGGGCGGACTGCGGCCAGAGCACCGTCCCGAAGCCCAGCCACCCGCCACTCTCCAACTCCACCTCCGCAGAGGCCACGGCGATGTCCGGGTAGGCTCCTTCCCCGTAAGCGATGACCTGCTGCACGATGCCGCCACTGCCGTTGAACCAGCCGCCGGTGGCGCGGCCCCGCGCGCGCAGCCAGCCGTCGGCGGGCAGGCTCAGGCCGCTGACGCGCCAGCCGCCGCTGACACGCGCCGGCGTGCCCTGATTGACCCAGGCGCCGCCGTCCCAGAGGGCGAACTCCACCTGCTCCACCTCCGGCCCGCCGCCGCCGCGCTGCCAGTCGATTTGGCTGCCCCCCGTCACGCTCAAGCTCTGCGTCGCCGCCGTGTTGTTCGGCAGCCGCCCGATACGGCTACGTGCTAGCCCGCCCAGGCTGGTGAAAGTTCCCCCGGCCAGAATCTTGCCATCCGCCTGCACCGCCAAGCTGTAAACAATGTTGTCCGCCCCCAGGTTGAAGCTGCTGTCCAGCACACCGTTCGCGTGGAGCCGCCCGATGCGGTTGCGCGTCTGCCCACCCAGCGTGGTGAAAGCCCCGCTAGCCAGGATTTTCCCATCCGCCTGCAATGCCAGGCAGGTGATCGTGCTGCCCGCGCCCGGATTGAAGCCGGTGTCCAGCGTGCCGTTCGCATTTAGCCGAGCGATGTGGTTGCGCGTCCCTCCGCCTAGCGTGGTGAAGTCTCCCCCCGCCAAGATTTTGCCATCCGTCTGCGTCATCAGACTGTAAACATAGTTATTCGCGCCCGGGTTGAAGCCGGTGTCCAGCGTCCCATCCGCGTTGAGCCGAGCGATATGGTTGCGCGGCTGCCCGCCCAGCGTGGTGAAGCCTCCCCCCGCCAAGATTTTGCCATCCGCCTGCACCGCCAAGCCGAAAACCGTGTTATTCGCGCCCGGATTGAAACCGGCATCCAGCGTCCCATCCGCGTTGAGCCGTGCGATGCGGTTGCGCGTCTGCCCGCCCAAGCTGGTAAAATCCCCGCCCACCAAAATCTTCCCATCCGCCTGCACCGTCAGGCTGTAAACCGTGTTATTAGCCCCCGGGTTGAAGCCGGCATCCAGCGTGCCGTCCGCGTTCAACCGTCCGACGCGTTGCCGCGTCTGCCCGTTCAAGGTGGAGAAACTTCCCCCTACCAGGATATTCCCATCCGCTTGCACCGCCAAGCTCATAATCGTGCCACTCGCCCCTGGATTGAAGCTGGCGTCCAGCGTGCCATCCGCGTTGAGCCGCCCGATGCGCTGGCGTGGCTGCCCGGCCAAGCTGGTAAAATCCCCGCCCACCAGAATCTTGCCATCCGCCTGCACCGCCAAGCAGGTGACCGTATTGTTCGCCACCGGAAAGTCATCCAACACGATTCCCTCCAACAACACCTCGAAAGGCATCTCATCCATGTCATTGCTGCCGATGCGCAACGCCGCACCGCGCTGACCGAGGCCGGTCGGGCTGAAGGTCACCACCACCTGCGTGCTCTGACCCGGATCCAGGCTCGTCACCGCCAAGCTGCCCGTGCTGAAGTCCGCCGCGTTCGCCCCGCCCAGGCTCAGCGCCAGCCCCGTGAGCGGCGCGTCCCCGTCGTTGCGGATCGTCAGGATTTTCTGGACGGGCTGCGCCCAGAATGCCGTTCCAAAGTCCAGCCGTCCGCTGCTTTCCAAATCCCCCTCCGCCGTGGCCACGGCGATGTCCGGGAAGGTCCCTTCCCCGTAAGCGGCGATCTGTTGGACGATGCCGCTGCTGCCGTTGCTGATGCCGCCACTAACGCGGCCCCGCGCGCGCAGCCAGCCGTCGGCGGGCAGGCTCAGGCCGCTGACGCGCCAGCCGCCGCTGACACGCGCCGGCGTGCCCTGATTGACCCAGGCGCCGCCGTCCCAGAGGGCGAACTCCACCTGCTCCACCTCCGGCCCGCCGCCGCCGCGCTGCCAGTCGATTTGGCTGCCCCCCGTCACGCTCAAGCTCTGCGTCGCCGCCGTGTTGTTCGGCAGCCGCCCGATGCGGCTGCGCGTCTGCCCGCCCAAGACACCGAACCAGCCTCCCGCTAGAATGCGGCCGTCCGCCTGCAAAGCCAGGCCGGAAACAGCCCAATCCGCGCCTGGGTTGAAGCCGGCATCCAGCGTGCCATCCGCGTTCAGCCGCCCGATGTAGTTGCGCGGCTGCCCGCCCAAGGTGGTGAACCACCCTCCCGCCAAAATCTTGCCGTCCGCCTGCACCGCCAGGCTGTTAACTATACTGCTCGCCCCCGGATTGAAGCCGGCATCCAGCGTGCCATCCGCGTTCAGCCGCCCGATGCGCTGGCGCGGCTGCCCACCCAAGGTGGTGAAATCCCCGCCCACCAGAATCTTGCCATCCGCCTGCACTGCCAAGCTGAGAACCTCGTCGTCCGCCCCCGGGTTGAAGCCGGCATCCAGCGTGCCATTCGCGTTGAGTCGCGCGATGTTGTTGCGCGGCTGCCCGCCCAGATTGCTGAACCAGCCTCCCGCCAAAATCTTGCCGTCCGCCTGCACCGCCAGGCTGTTAACCGTGCTGCTCGCCCCCGGGTTGAAGCCGGTGTCCAACGTGCCGTCCACGTTGAGCCGCGCGATGCGCTGGCGCGTCTGCCCGCCCAAGCTGGTAAAATCTCCGCCCACCAAAATCTTCCCGTCCGCCTGCACCGCCAAGCTGTAAACCCAGTCGTCCGCCCCCGGATTGAAGCCCGTGTCCAACGTGCCATCCGCGTTGAGCCGCGCGATGTGCTGGCGCGTCTGCCCACCCAAGCTGGTAAAACCCCCGCCCACCAGAATCTTGCCATCCGCCTGCACCACCAAGCTCATAACCGTGCCGCTCGCCCCTGGATTGAAGCTGGCGTCCAGCGTGCCATCCGCGTTCAGCCGCCCGATGCGGTTGCGCGGCTGCCCGTCCAAGCTGGTGAACCAGCCCCCCACCAGAATCTTCCCATCCGCCTGCACCGCCAGGCTGTAAACCCTGTCATTTGCCCCCGGATTGAAGCTGTCTGGGACCGGTGTCTGCGCCCACGCGGACAAGGCGCAGGCAAGCCAAGCGATGATGGACGAAACGAGGCGCAGACGGACGGGCGCGCGGGATTTCAGGCACGGTTTTTTCATAAGACAACGAGATCGGATTTCATCCGGCAAACGGACGCGGGACGTCTGGAACAAGCCATGACACGGCAGCATTTTGGAGTGCGCCGGTTGCCGGCGCTTTGGATCGGGGATGGGAGAGCAGAGGCGGGCGCGTCTTCCGCTTGCAACGCCGCTTTGCCGCTTGTTTCACGCTGAAGCGTGAACAACGCACCCTCGCGCTCCCCTGCCTGCCTCCCGGCTGAACCTCCCCTTGCCGACAGCGGGCGATTTCCTCAAAAAGAGCTTGCAATCCGGCCAAGCCGGTTACGGCGCGAATCAAGCGCGTGCGCCGTGCGCCGTGCGCCGTGCGCCGTGCGCCGTGCGCCGTGCGCCGTGCGCCGTGCATGAACGAATGACGGACATAAAAACGAAAACCATGCAAGCGATGAGCCTAAAAATCAAGATATTTCCAATTAAAAATCCATCGCGCGACTCAATTCCCGTGAGCGCCGTCTGGTGTCGATCCTCAAACGGGAGCGGGAGAGGCAGGGCGTTTCCGCCGCCCAACTGGCGCGGGCCATCGGCATTGGCCGCAACACGATCCCCAATCTGGAGCGCAACGAGGCCCGGCCCACTCTCTGGGTGATTTTGAAAATCTGCGACGGATTAAAGCTGAATTTTGCAGACGTGGCGGCGCAGGCTCTCAGGTCAGGACATGAGGATGATGGAGGGTGACAGAGGAATGAAGGGCGGAACCACTGATGACACACTAATCAAACACTGATTGTCGTCGGGAACCATCCGCGCCATCATCAGTCTTCCCCACGTCTTGTCATTCTTGATTCTCCGACGCCGATGCAGCGCCATTGGAGCCATCGCGATCCCGCCCGAAGCAGATTTCAGTGTGTTCCTGTTCAGGATAGCGGCGGAGCATCCAAGCCGTATGAATTTCTGACTCCTCCAGGCCAAATTGGCGCTTCAATTCGTTGATCTCGCGATCACAGGCTGTCCAATGCCAGATGGGAACGCTGATGCCCGCGAGCACAAAGTATGACGAGTTGCCGGGAATGTCACTGGTGCCTGATTCGTCAAGGTAACAAAGATGCATGGGCAAAAAAAAGCGACTAGGGTGAGGGCTAAAAGCCCGTCTTCGAGGCGCATGGCGACTCGTCCTAGACGCGGAGGGAAAATGATCGAGTTCCGGTAAAAATCAAGAAAAAAGAAAGCCGACAAACGGAGAAAATTCAATCTGGTCGTCCCTGCGAGATCAAGTCTCGAGGTGTTCATTGAATACAATATGGACTGGCCGTGCCATCATTTCATGAGAGGGGAATCAAAAAGAGCCGCGCACTAAAGGCAAGCCGCCGCAAGACCGGCCCGAGTCGCGGCGATTTATTGTCTCCAATCACCATCATGAACCGCCGCTCCCTCCTGCAAAACTCCGCCGCGCTCGGCGCGGGCGCCCTGC
>CAZKMS010000212.1:0-6608 GCA_964553805.1 uncultured Verrucomicrobiaceae bacterium | reverse complement strand
GGGATGCCGGGCGCGGGGCTCACTGGATGAAGAGGAACTGCTTGGTGTTGATGAGCGACCAGAGGGCGTCGGCCTTGCCGGCGTCATCGGTGATCACGGCGCTGAGCAGCTTTTTCTCCTCCGCGGTGGCCGGGCGGCTGAGCAGCGAAAGGTAGAGCGTGTCCACGGCCTGGCTGGCGTCCTTGGCGCGGGCGAGGGCGCGGGAGAGCATGGTGAAGGGATTGAGCAGGTCTTCGAATTGCTCGCCGTTGAGCATCATCAGCGCCTGGCCGACGGTGGCCTCCTTGTTGGCGTTCTCGATGAGCTCGCGGTCGGACTGGCCGAACTCGCGCAGGAAGTGGCCATTCGGCGCGGGGGCGCGCAGGTCGGCGGCGCGGAGGACGACGCGCTCGCAGTTGTAAGCGTAGCGGGAGAAGTCCTTGGCGTTGTCCTTGGTGACCTTGAGGCTCTCGCGCAGGCGGTCGCGCTGGGTTTCCTCGATCGCGTTGAGGCGCTCGCGGCGGATTTTTTGGATGGCGGCCAGGGCTTTGTCGAAGGGCATTTCATCAGCGTTCTTGCTCTTGAGCACGAGACCGATCTCCTTGGCGAGTTCAGGATCCGCCTGCTCCTTGAGTTTGCCGGACTCAGCGAGTTCCACAAACTTGCGGTAGCCGGCCTCGAAGACGATGTCCTCGACAGCTTCGTTGATGGTGGCGCGCTGCTTGGAAACAATGCGGCGGGCGGCACGGATGCCCTCTTCGTCCTTGGCTTCCTGGGCCTTCGTCAGATCAAGTTGAGCCTGGCGCACGCTTTCGGAGAGCTGCTTCTGCACATCAGCAATTTTCATGGCGCAGGTGGCCAGCTCGGCGTCGGACAATGCGGCGATGGCGTGATCCATCCAGCGGATGCGGGTGATCATGTTGTCGTAGCTCAGCTTGGTTTCGAGGCTGGGCTTGTCGGACTGGGGTTTGTAGAGGGCCACCAGGGAGTCCCAAATCTGCTCGGCGCTCATGCGGCGCATGAGGGGGCCGGGGAAATAATAGGGCTCGCCGAGCGCCAGTTCCTTGGTGTAGGCGGTGCGCTGGTAGGCCTCCGTGTTCATCAGGACGCGCAGGTAGGCCTTCATGTCGTAGTTCACCTGCTTCATGAGCTTCTCCAGGTAGCTCATCAGCGCCGGGTTGGCCGGCACCGTGGAGTCGGTGAGTTCGTCCACCGGCTCGATCACGCCCTGGCCCATGACCTTTTTCCACAGGCGGTTGGCAATCACGAGCGTGAAGCGCGGATTCTCCGGCGAGGTCATCCAGGCGGCATAGCCGTCAACGGGAGACTTGGTGCTGGCGGCGACGTCTCCCTCCTTGGAGAAGGATGCGGGGATGAAGGGTTTGATGACGTCCTTGGGCTTGGCGTCGGAATAGGGGTAATCGTGCGGCAGGCGCAGGCTGCGGTCGTTGCGAACGACGGTGTTGTAACGCACCGGGCGCAGAATCTCCGTCATCGCCTTGCCCATCATCTGGCGGTCTTCCTTGGAGCCAGCGCCTTTGGTTTTCTTGCCGTCCTTGCCGTAACCGCTCGGCAGGGTGCGTCCGACCAAACTGTTGGTGCTCTGGATGCCGTAGGTGTGGGCGGCCATCTGGTAGTAGTCCATCATCGACCACTTGTCGAAGGGGTGGTCATGGCACTGGGCGCAGACCATCTGGGTGCCCAGGAAGACCTGGGTGGTGACAGCCATGTTGTCGAGCTGCATGTTGTAATCGCGGATGTAAAAGCCGACCGCGCCATTGTCATAGGTCTTGCCTTCGGCGGTGACGAGCTCGCGCACCATCTGGTCGTAAGGCTTATTGTCGGCCAGGCTCTTTTTGATCCACTCCGCGTAGGCGGCGCCGGCGGTGGTGGCGCCATTGAGCAGGGTGTTCTTGTAGCGCAGGATGTCGCCCCAGTAATTGAAGTGGTGCTGGACGTAACCGTCGGAGGCGAGCAGACGGTCGATCACCTGGGCGCGCTTGTCCGGCGCGGTGTCAGCCAGGAATTCCTGCGTTTCTTTCAGGGTGGGAATGCGTCCGATGGTGTCCAGGTAAACGCGGCGCAGGAAAACGTCGTCCGAAGCGCGGTCGTTCGGCGTGAGTTTTTGTTGCTCCAGCTTGTCGAGCACGAGACGATCAATCTCGGCGGTGGTTTTGGGCACATCGAGAGCGGCGGCAGCCAGTGGTGCCACGGTGAGCAGGCACAAGCTACGACGGAGGGTGATGAAGAAACGAGACTTCATAGGGCGAGGGGGGGGTGTTTGTGGCGCCAAGCATCACTGGCGCCAGGGGTTTGCTTTCCAAGTGGCAAACGCCTTGCCGCTTTTTCCTCTTTCAAAAAAAATCGCACGCCGGGCAAGGACGCGGCGTGACTCACTTCGCCTTGGCGGCGAATTCCCGCTGATGCTGGCGGGCGGGGATGCTCACGGTAAAGGCGCTGCCATTCGGGCGAACCTGGCAGTGGATGGGATGGGCGGCGCAGGCGTCACCGAGGTCGCCCTGGTTGGCGATGAGGGCTGCGTCGGGGGTGTTGTTTTCCCGGTCCTCGCGCACATTCTCATGCACTTGGTAGAGCGCCTGCAATCCGGGGACACCGCGCAGCGCGTCCAGAGCGCTGGCGCTGGTGCCTTTGCGCGGGCCGTTGTTCATGACCGCCACGGTGGGGTCAAGGGACTGGACCAAAAGAGGGTGATTGCTGGAATCGAGCCCGTGGTGGTTGACCTGATACAGATCCACCACACCGGGCAGGTTGACGGGATGCACGAGCTTTTTCTCGACATTCCAGGTGAGGTCGCCGCCGTCGAAAAAACGGAACAACCCGAAGTCGAGCAGCAGCACGAGGCTGTTGGCGTTGTCGGAGAGGTCCTCCGGTTTGTCGGGGACCGCGTTGGAATCGCGCGGGTTGGGTTTTGAATGCGCATCGGGCTGGGCGAACTGCTGGTTGGCAGCGAGGACACGCAGCGAGAGCGGCGCGGTGCCGGGCTGCTGGCGCAGGGGAAGGCTGTCACCGGGGCCAAGAACGACGCGTTTTTCAACCTTGGCGTTGCGGTAAGGGCGGCTGGTCAAAGTCCAGCGTGCCTGGTTGCCGTTGCGGTCTGGCACCTCGTCGGTGATGCCTTTGTCATAAAGAATGCCAACCGGCATCAACTCCGCCAGTTCGGCGAGCCCGCCGAAGTGATCGAGGTGAAAGTGGGTGATGATGACGTGGTCGATGCGGCTGAGACCGGCCGTGGTGGTGGCGACCTGATGAATGCGCGCCGCATCACGGCCGCCGGGGTTGCCGGTGTCCACCAGGATGGATTCGCCCGCCGGCGTCACGATCAAGGTCGAGCCGCCGCCCTCGGAATCGATCCAGTGGATTTGCAAACCCGGCTCGGCACCGGCAAGAGGCAGACAGGCGAGGATGAGGAGAAAGAGGAGGCGGATCATGATGGCGATGTTATGGCCGAAGGCGGCCGAGTTTGTCGAGCCGAATTGCCAGCCGGGGGCCGGAATTCAGCGCGGCCGCTCAAAAACCGCCGGCACGGGCGCCTTGGCACTGAAACTCCAGGCGCGCCCGTGCAGGCGGCAGTTCAGGCGGATTGAGGCGGCATGCAGAAAGAGCCGGTCTTCGCCGCCCGCTTTGACGAAGGCGCGGTTTTTGGCGAAGTCGCCATAGGTGGCGTCACCCACGATGGGCAGACGGCGCTTGCCGCACTGCACGCGGAGCTGATGCGTGCGCCCGGTGTGGGGCGTGAGTTCCAACAGCGAAAGAATCGGCGTGCCGTTGAAGCTGCGCAGCAGCCGCATCCCGGTGCTGGCACCGTCGCCGGCGCGGTCCTGGTTGACGCGCAGACGGCCACCGCCGCGCCGCACCTGCAGTTGGTCCTTCCAAACCTCCTGGCGCTGGCGTGGCAGACCAAAGGCCAGCGCGAGGTAGGTCTTCTCCACCGCGCGTTCCAAAAAACTCTTTCTGGCCGCCTCGGCCAGTGTTTCGTCAGTTGCCAGCAGCACCACACCGGAGGTGGCGGAGTCGAGCCGGTGCAGCAAATGAGCACGCGTGCCGTCCGGCAACACGTAGCATTCCGCACCATCATCGTAGGGCGCCGCGAGCAGGGAACGCGTGCTGTCCTCCGGCTGATTGGGATGCGACAGCAAGCCCGGCGGCTTCGCGAGCGCGATCATGCCATCCGGATGATGGCCGAGCATCACCACACCGGGGCCGAGTGGAAGCGTCGCAAAAGGCTGGGGCACAAACCAAGGAGGCGCAGGCAGCGGCTGCCGTCCAGCGGCTTCAAACGAAAGCCGTGACGCCAGGCTGCGGCAGCGCGCCGGGATCGAAGCTGTCACCCCAGGCCAGGGTCTCCGGCGCCAAGTCCTGCTTCGAGTCGAGCATTTGCTGCCAAGTGATGCGCTGGCCGGTGTAGGCGGCCTCGCGGCCGAGAATGCCCACCAGTGTGGAGAGCATCATGCGCGGTCCGTCGTTGACGGCACGGCCCTCGCGGATGGCGCTGAAGAGCGCCTCGTGCTCCAGGTCGTACATGTTCTTCTCTTCCCCGCGAAAACGCCAGCGCTTCGCGCCGTCGATGATCGGCGAGCTGCCCTTGCCGATAACCAGCGTGCCTTTTTCACCCTGCACGATGTCGCTCGTCTCGTTGTGGCAGCCCTTGATCTGGCGGCTGCCGATGTGACAGATGATGCCTTTGCCCCAGTCGTAGGCGGCGTGGAAGTGGTCGTAGATGTTGCCGCCGACGGCGGGAATCTGGCGGCCGCCGGTGCCAACGCAGGACTCGGGCGGGGTGTCGCCCATGGCCCAGCAGATTTTGTCCACGGAGTGCACGGCCTGCTCGACGAGGCTGTCCCCGGACAGCCAGGAGAAATTGTACCAGTTGCGCAACTGCCATTCGACGTCGCTCATGCCCGCCGTGCGCGCGGCCTCCTCCGCCATCGGTTTGACCGGGCCGGTGTAGTAAGTGACGAACATGCCGCGCACCGCGCCAATGTCACCATCCTGCAGGCGTTTGAAGGCCTCCTGGCGGGAGGTGCTGTAGCGCCAGCAGAAACCGGCGACGAGGTTCAAGTTTTTCTCTTTTGCCTTTTCGACAGCGGCCATGGCCACACGGTAGCCGACAGCGTCAACGGCCATGGGTTTCTCACAAAAGAGGTGCTTGCCTGCATCGACAGCAGCCTGCAGGTGCGCCGGACGAAAGCCTGGCGGCGAGGCCAGCAACACCACGTCCACACCGCAATCAATGAGCTTCTGATAGGCGTCGAGACCCAGGAAACGCTTGTCCGGATCGACCTGGACCCGGTCGGGGAATTTTTCACCGAGCGAGCCCAGCGTCGTCTCAATCTGCTTCTCGAACACATCCGCCACCGCCACCAAGCGCGTGTTGTAATCCGCACCCAAGGCCTGCGCCGCAGCGCCCGTGCCGCGCCCCCCGCAACCGATCAAACCAATGCGCAGCGTCTCAGCGGAATCCGCTTTTTGCGCGGCGCGCAAACTGCCGGCGGCGGTCAGGATGGCCGGGGCGGCGAGACTGGCGGAACTGCGGGAGAGAAAACGGCGACGGGTCGTGGGCATGGGCGTAAGGGTTGACGCTCGAAATAATCGCTCCAGCACAGCCAAACTTTCACCCGCGACCGCGTTTCACCCGCGACCGCGAAAGGCCGCCGAGGCAAGGCGGGCTTGCAGCAAGTCGCAGTCGAGAAAAAGATGCCAGGCATGAATAGCTGACAAAGCAGTCATTCGGTGAATTGAAGCATGGGGTTGGCATGTGAATGTTGGAGGGGGAATGGCATTCTTGCGGAGAACCGAAACGTCTGGATTATGGATTCTGGCTGAACCGCTGGCAATGTTGTTTTTATTCTGTCAAAAAATTGCACCCTGACCCCCGTTTCTTGCGGCAGGGGCGGGAGCGGGGCGGAGCACTTCGGTGGTTGGCAACGCCGCGGAGCCGCGAGCTTCGCTATGCGCTGGGGTTTCCATCTTGTCAATTTTTTGCATCCTGACCCGAATGGTGCTAACTTAAGGGGTATGATGGATTGAGATTCCGTTGGAAAATCATGGGTTGAGATGTCGAAATAGGAGCTTAAGTTAGTGCCATTCCACCCTGACCCGTTTTCCCCTCAGCGTCGCTTTTTGCGTCATTTTGCGTCACTCAATTCAGGCTTTTTAGCCTCAGTGGATGGTTTCATGCCGCAAAGCTAGTCAACAATTTTAAACGATGTTTCTTTTTTGCAAACTTATTCGCGAACCATGCTTGACTTCATTGTTGGAAAGGATCGTTGGGATCTTTTGGCTTTGGTGGGGCGGACACCGGCGCTTCGATTGGTTTGAGTTCCAAGACCATTGCAGCAAACGCCCGCACTTTTTCGTCCCGATCCGCCCTTAATAATGACGCAAGACGCTGCCATTCCGGCAAGATGGAAAAATGATGCGAGCGCATGGAATCAACGATCAAATCACGGACTTCAGCGTCGAGGTGGTTGCCCCGGACGGCGCTGACGTGACGGGCCAGGATTCGGCACGTTTGCTCATTGGGCCACAAGACCAAATTACGATACAGAATGTTGCGGATTTCCTTGGGTATCCTGTCATCCGAATGGGAATACAACCAAGCCATCTCG
>CAZKMS010000211.1:0-6617 GCA_964553805.1 uncultured Verrucomicrobiaceae bacterium | reverse complement strand
ACGCTCAACCCATGCCCGCCTGCTGAAGTACCTCGACGAAGCCGCGGCTCATCAGTTCGAGCTCATCCTCGGGGAAGTTGAAGCGTTCAAAGACCGCATTCATGCCGCCGAATGCGCGGGCCATCGCGGCGGCCACCAGGTCACCGTCCATCTCGACGGCGCCGTTGCCGAGAAACCGGCTCCCGGCCACGCAGGACAGCAGCAGCTTGATGCTGTCGTCCACCTGGTTGAAGAAGAACGCCCAGTACGGCCACTCGGCTTCCAGGCCGCGAAGCAGCGCCCGGACCTCGGGGATGTCGACCAGTTCGCGCGGGTCGTCGTTGTAGCCGTCCACCACCAGTGTCATCTGGCCGCGGTAACGCCAGGCGTCCTCGCGGGTGGCCAGGAAGAGCTTCAAGCGCGACAGCACCGAGGCCAGGTCCGACTGCTCGACTTCGCGGCGGCAGATTAGCAGCACGACAGGCTCGGATACTCCGGGACGAAGGTCGATTCGGACTCGCGATGGCATCTTGGCATTCTGCATCCATGCACCTCGTTGATGCCGGCCGCGCTGATCGACAGCCACCTCTGCCGGAACCTCGGCGGGCCGGGAGCAAAGCGGGCTGGACAAGCCGATCGGCGTGTCGACCTTCGAGCTGACGCGCGCGCTGCCGGCGTCGCTGCAGTCGGCGCTGCCGAGCATCGATTCGATCGAGGCGGAGTTGAGCAACAGGAGCGGCACTGGCGAGCAGTCAGATGACCGAGGCGATGTCTCGGGCTGAGCATGGACCGGCCGCCGAGCGTCTCGAAGCGCTGGAGGATGCACAGCGTCTTGCAGGTTCTTTACGGTGAGACTGCCGGCGGCGTGATTCAGGCCCAAGCGCTCAGCTGACACGTAAGGCAGGGATGCTCCACCTGCCAGCGTCGATAGGATAGGCGCCATGATTAGACTGTTCGCCGGCCTCGGACACGACGGCGCCATGCGCTTCATTGGCGAAGTGGAACGCGGCGCGGCCTGTGGGTGTTCCTGCCCGGAGTGCGGCAGCCCATTGGTGGCCAAGCAGGGCAACGAGAAGGACTGGCACTTTGCCCACGAGGGCGGCCAAGAGCGGCCCGAATGCGAAGCCGGCGCCATCAACATGCTTCGACGCCTCGCAGTGGAGTACCTGCGGGGACAGCCGACCCTGGAGCTTCCGCCTTTCCGAGAGCGTGTGATGGTCCGATCTCCGCTGCGGGAGTTGTCGGAGGAGGTTGTTTGGCCGGTTTCCATGGCGGGCGCGGTTCAGTGGTTTGACCGACCACCCAAGTCCTCGCCCGTGGGTCGCGGCCAACTCGAAACGGGCGGCGACCTGGAGATATTCGTGGAGATTGGCGACCAAGTCTCGCGCAGCCATCCGCCGGGCCCAGACGCGAAAGCCAGCGTCGTGTTCTGGTCCACGCTGCCGTCTGCGTCCGATCTTCGCCAGCGCCTCCACGCCGAGCAGCATCTGAGGAGGCATGGCCTGTTCGTCTGGCGGCACCATCCTGACACCCTCGGCATCGCAGAGGCTGCCAGAGCCCGGCTGGGCGTTCAAGCCCGAAGCGATGAAGAGCAGGTAGAGCGGACCCGGCGCCGGCAGGCTGAAGAGGCAGGGCGGAAGTGGGCCGGCATTGCCGGGCGCCTGCAGCACCCGGTGCCGGAAGGGGCCTCCGGGTCACCCTCCGGTGAGGCGGAATCAAACTCCGTCGATCTGAAACGCCCGCAGAGTCTTGCGAAGAAGTATGACTGGGCGCCTGATCAGAAGCCCGGGTCCGCATTCGTCTTCTATCGCCTGCGCGACGGTTCTGCCTGGGTCGTCTATACGCTTCAGGACGCCAGCCATGCCATTGCGGCTTGGCCCCGTGCAGAAGAAGGGTGGGACGAGGCGTTGCCCCCGAGGGTCGGCACACCAGACGCAGCGCTGGGGGTCTATCGTGCACGGGATCTTGTGTCTGCCATGACGTTTCTGGCACCGCAGGCTGAAGTGGTTCGGGCAACGTCCGATCCGCGTGAATTCGAAGGCTGAAGGACGCCATCCGCCCGGCTACGCCATGCGGGCCTCGCTAGCCATCGCGCGTGACGGGCAGTTCCTTCGCAACCGCCTGCCACCCTTTGTCAAAGGTGAAGGTACGCGTAAGCGTCGCAGGGTCTTGGATTCGGAGGATTCGCATCTTGTCCGGCGTAGTCGCGTTCTCCACCACGTACAGCCAGTAGTTGGCCCCACGCTGGCGCGCGAACTCGAACTGCACGGTCGACATTCCGACGGGTCTGTCGTCCAAGGTGCCGGTCATCGACTTCACCTCGACCCAGCGGATGACATTGCCCACAGCATCGCATTCGTATAGATCGAAGCCGGGATTGCCAACCGCAGTTCGGCGCAAGCTCGGCTCGAAGTCAGTGATCAATGCGATGGCCCGATCCTCGACCTGCATCCGCGCGGCCTGATCAAGGCCATCCGGGTCTGGCTCGTCCTCCTCACTGAGCTTCGTCGCGACGTAAGAAATGAAAGGACGCGACTGATCGGACTTCGTTGGCGTCCTGCTGCTGGTTCCGCCGGTGCTGCCGCCCTTGGTTGTAGAGCCCGTGCCCCGCGAACCACTCGGCTGGCCGCCATTGCCGCTGTGCCCCTTGCTGCCCCCTGCAGCCAAACCGGCCTTTGGAGTCCCGCTTCCTCGTGTCCCGCCATGCGTCGCACCGTCGTCTCCATCCGGGTCGAGTTTGGCCGGCGGGATATCGGGCATGTCATCCCCGTAGAGGTCTTCCGCATCACCATAGACGTCGGCCTCCGTGTCGGCCCCGTCGGTGTCTCCATCCGGTGGGGCTTCCGCCTCGGGCGGGGGCTCGTTGATGCCCAAGCGCAACTTCAGGTCGGCCACGCTGGTAATGCCATGCTTGCGCAGAAAGTCGATGGCCGCCGGATCGATGCCAGCTTCCTTGGCCAACTGATCAATGATCGGCGGCTTGAAGTCGATCTTCGACAACAAGAACGGATTCGTCTTCCAACCCAGCGACTCGAAGTCCACCAGGTTCGGCGGCACCAAGTCGCCGCTCGCGTCGGCAATCCACGGGGACGTGTTGAGCATGCGCAAGAAGGCCGAGGGAAAGCTCGCGGCGTATTTGCCGTGGTGCGTCCACGTGTACGACCCATCGAAGATGCCGCGTCCACGGCGCTCCTCCAGATCGCCCAGGCTCTCCCAAATCAGGCGAGCGCGCGCCGCACGCTCTTCCGGTGGAAGGATTGGCAGATGCGCGAGCAGCTCGTCGAAGCCTTGCAGTGCCCAGTCCTCGACGCGATCGCTGTAGCCGGAACTCTCCGCATGGCCTGCGCTCACGCGTATGGCTTTCAGCCTGTCGCTCCAATACGACTCGTGGGGGGCCTTCACCGGTCGCGGATACCTCAGCGCACCGCAGGCCTCGAGCAGCTCCCGCATGCTCTCGCCACGCAGACAATCGTAGGAGTCGTCCACCAACAGCACGTCGGGTACGCCCGCAAAGAGTTGTTTGAGGCGGTCGGTTGCGACATATACGCCTTCCGGCTTGGAGACATAGCCCTCGCCACTGCCTGAATCGACTGCCATCACGAACGGCGTCTCGCGCAAGGCTGCAAGGAGCTTGTCGCGCTGGGCCTTCGAGTCGGTCTTGAACGCTGCCTGCATGCGCTCGATGTCGGCCGCGTACGCGTCGTCCTCGACATCGACTTGGTCTTCACGGTACTTCGGCAAAACGTTCCATACGACGTCATCAACCGGGTCGGGCTCGGTGATTCCAAGCGACGCAAGAAAGCTGCGAATTTCCGGCGACGCGCAAACGGCACGGCGCATCGTCGGGAAGCTGGTTTCGATCGCACTCGGAAGAAAGGCGTTCGCCTTGCCGCCGTCGCACGGCTGAACATGCTTCCCGCTCTCCAGTCGGATCAGCGGAATGGCCTCAACCTGCCGCCTCAGAGCTTTCTGGCCGCTCAGGAATTCATAGAGCCCGACGATCCACTCATCGGACTGTGCCTCGAGGAACTCGCGGCTCAGGCGCGGAACGATCAGCTCCGGGGTCAGCTCCTTGATGTCGAGTTCCTTCATCACGTAGCTGCGAAGCTCCGGCGTTCTGTCGGCGGTGATGTCGCCGGCCAGCCAGGCCTCGACCGGCTCGCCGAACAGCGTTGCCACCTGCGCCGGCGTGAACAGATCTCGAAGCGCCTCGGTGCGCGCGAGCTTTGCCGCGCCAGCGGCCACGTACCCGATGCCCAGTCGCGGCAGAAGCTGCTCTGCCATGAACGCCGTCCGCACCGCATCGAACAGCGGTGCGAATCGCGAACCCTCCGGGAACTTCGTGCGGTCGAGCGGCAGGCTACGCAGTGCGGCCGTGTCCAACATGGCGTTGTCGCGGAGCCAGCGAATCGCACCAACCAGCAAGCTCGCAGTCTCCGTCACTAGATGCTGGTTCCAAGCATCGCCGCGCGGAATGTTGTCCCGGCTCGGTGTTGTCCTGTACGGGCCTTGGACCAAGAGGCCCAGGTGGGTCGTGACGACCGTCGGGAAGAACACGACCAGGGGGGACGTAGCGACGGGCACGACCGCCCAGCGGTCCGGCTCGTCCTCCATCGGCTGCAACGCGAAGGCCACCTCCACCCGTCCAACGCCCCTGCCTTCGGACGTGAACACGTCCCGTTGGAACACCAGCCAGTTTTCGTCCACCTCGTCCTTGCCGCTTTCCTGGCCGATCACCGTGACCCGCTGGACGCCTGGCCCCAGGACCTCGGGCGGGCTGCGCATGTACATGCCTGACGCCCCGTCCGCGACCGACCAGCTGATCTCATTGATGTGCCGCAAGAAGAGCAGTGCGCCAGCCCCCAGTCTCTTGAATCCCTCGGTGATCTCGCCCTGCGCAGACTCGTCGTCGGCCCGCAGCGGCAGCACGATTTGCGTTTCGTCGGCCTGGCGTTTGCGCGCTGGCAACCGCACGGGCCGCACGTAGTCCTCGACTGCGAAGTCTTCTTCGCCAGAATGGATCTCCGGCCGCTTGGTAAACGTATAGACCGACTTGAAGCCAATGCCGAAGCGCCCGATCGAGGATTGGTCCTTGGTGCTCTCGGCGATGCCACACACGCCCCGCACGTCGGCATCGTTGAACGGCTGGCCATAATGCGACAGCACCAGGCTTTCGGCCGTCAGCTTGAACTCGACGCCTCGCTTCCCATCCCAAGCCCCACGCCGCCCTAGAGCATCCTCCGCGTTCTGCAGCAGCTCGAAGATGAAGTGCGTCCGGTCGTCGTACCGGTCCGCCAGCAGCATCTGCCCGATCCGGCCGATCTCGGTGCCGTACCGCTGGCGGTTCTGCTCGTGAATTGCTTCGTAGTCTGATGCCACCCGTTGGTTCTCCTCGTAGGCCCGACCCGGCATGCCTCACTTCTTGTGCCAAGATTAGCCACTTGAAGTGTAGGGAGTAGCGGGGCACAAACGGATGAGACCGGACGGCACAGCCGCCGAAACGGCGGGCAAATGACGCAGGGTTCTCCCTCGCTCCACAGCAAGGCCAACCCGCAGCAGCTCGAAGCCATCTTCACCACGGATGGCCCGGTGCTCATCATCGCCGGCCCCGGCTCCGGCAAGACGTTCACGCTGGTCGAGCGGATCGTTCACCTCATCAAGCAGAAGGGCGTCGCGCCCGAGTCGCTATTCGTCGTCACCTTCACCGACAAGGCCGCGCGCGAACTCACCACCCGCATCTCGAACCGGCTGACCGAGCTGGACATCAGGTTCAACCTGAACGAGATGTACCTCGGCACGTTCCACTCGATCTGTCTGCGCCTGCTGGAGGATTTCCGCGAGTTCACCCGCCTGAAGCGCAGCTTTACGCTCTTCGATCAGTTCGACCAGCAGTACTTCCTGTACCAGCGCATTAAGGACTTCCGCGAACTGCCCGATTCCGAGCTGGTGATGGGCGACGAGCAGTCCGGCCGCTGGGCGCAGTCCGAGAGCCTGCTGAAGTGGCTCAACAAAGTCAGCGAAGAAGCCCTCGACCCTGCCACGCTCGCCGCCGCGACCGAGCCGGAGATCCGCGCCCTGGCGACTAGCTTCGCCAAGTACCAGCAAGTGCTGAACGAGAACAACTCGCTCGACTTCTCCGGCATCCAGTACGAGGCGCTGCAACTGCTGGAGAAGCACCCCGAGGTGCTGGCCCAGCTGCGCGAGAAGCTGACCTACCTGATGGTGGACGAGTACCAGGACACCAACACAATCCAGGAGCGCATCCTTCTGCTCCTGGCCGGCGAGCGGCGCAACCTGTGCGTGGTCGGCGACGACGACCAGGGGCTATACCGCTTCCGCGGCGCCACCATTCGCAACATCCTGGAGTTCCCGTCGCTGTTCGACGCGGGCCAGTGCAAGCGGGTCAAGCTCACCGTCAACTACCGCTCGCATCCGGACATCATCCGCTTCTACAACGAATGGATGCGCGAGCAGACCTGGAACGACGGCAGCCGCGTCTTCCGCTTCGCCAAGAAGATCGAGCCGCGCCAAGCCGACTTCCCCAACGTGCCCACCGCCGTGCGCCTGGCCGCCACGGACGCCAAGGACTGTCGGCGCCGATTCAATTCTGAGCCACCGCGCCGACCGAATATTGAGCC
>CAZKMS010000210.1:0-6772 GCA_964553805.1 uncultured Verrucomicrobiaceae bacterium | reverse complement strand
AGTGAAGCCGCCGCCGATGAGGACTCTGCCGTCCGCCTGCACGGCGATGGCATTGACCGTGCTGCTATTCGCGCCGGTGCCGGGATCGAAACCAGAGTCCAGAGTGCCGTCACTGTTGAGCCGCGCGATGCGGTTGCGCGCCGTGCCGTTGTAGCTGGCGAAGCCGCCGCCGATGAGGATCTTGCCATCTGTCTGCACGGCGATGGCATTGACCGTGCTGGCGTTTGCGCCGGTGCCCGGGGTGAAAGTGGTGTCGAGGCTGCCGTCCTCATTGAGCCGCGCGATGCGGTTGCGCGCCGTACCGTTGTATTGAGTGAAACCGCCGCCGATGAGGATTTTGCCGTCCGCCTGCACGGCGATGGCATTGACCGTGCTGCTGTTTGCGCCGGTGCCGGTAAAAGTGGTGTCGAGGCTGCCGTTCGTGTTAATCCGCGCGATGCGGTTGCGCACCGTGCCGTTGTAATCAGTGAAGCTGCCACCGATGAGGATTTTGCCGTCCGCCTGCACGGCGACGGCAAGGACGGCGTTGTTGGCACCGGTGCCGACGTTGAAGCCGGTGTCGAGGCTGCCATCCGTGTTAATCCGCGCGATGCGGTTGCGCGCCGTGGTGCTGTATTGGAGAAAAGCGCCGCCGATGACGAATTTGCCGTCCGCCTGCACCGCGGCGGCATTGACCGCGGCGACAGCGACAGCAGCGTTGGTTGCGCCGACGCCCGCCTCGGTGCTGGGATTGAGGGTGGTGTCGAGCTGGCCTTCATTGAAGACCCGCGCGATGCCGTTGCGCAGCGCCTGGTTGTATTGGGCGAAGTTGCCACTGACGAACAACTTGCCATCTCCCAGAAGAAGGATGGAATTGACCATGTTGTTGTTTGGCCCGCGGTTATTGTCAATGCGCGGCGCGATCGCGGAGATGTAGGTCACCGCGCCATTGGCAGCCGTGGAAATCACCGGAGAGGCCGTGGCGTAAAAGGTGCCAAGCTGCTCCGCGTTGTCGCCAAAACCGAGATTGTTCCGCCCGTTCTGAGCCACGCTGACAATGTAAGTGCCCACGCCCCGGTCATTGCTGCCATTGCCAGTGTTCACGTGGAAGTCCCCGCGGTTGACACTGGCAGGGATGGTTTGGAAGTTGGTGAAGCTTCCGAGGCTGGGCGTCACCGTGATGGAAGTCCCGTTGTCGTTGGTGCCGTTATTCTGCTGGACAAAAAAGTAGCCCACCTCCGTGGTGTTTTGCGCGCGCAGTTGAGGCGCGGCTGAAATGCACGCCAGCGCCGCGAGAATCGGAAGATACCGAGTGATTCGAACGTTCATGAGAGAGTAAGGAAAGGGGGGTGGGAAAAGGGGATAATCAGCGTTGCAGCATCAGCGAGGAGGTGCGGAAGGCGCCTTTGACGCCAGCCACCGGCACCTTGATCAGGCCCATGCCAATGATGTCTGCTCCGGCGCTTCCCGGCAGCAGCACGCCGGACAGCGCCGCTTTGCCGGCCAGGTTTTCCGTGCCCATTGGGAGGGTGAATGTGCCTGTGACAGCGCCGTCCGTTTTGCCTGCCTTGCCCTTCCAGGGTGCTGCTGTGGCCGAATCCGAAAGCAATGCAAAGTTGCTCGCCAGCGTCCATGCGCCAGGCAGTTCCGGCGAAGCTCCTGGCGCATTGCTCAGGCCGCCGCCTTCGACCTCCAGATGGATGGTCGAAGCGCTCAAGCCCAGGGCGGCCTCCAGTTCGGCGGAGGTTTTCGCCGGGTTGAACGGCGCGCTATGCACCACCACCGAAAGCGGCGCGGCAAATCCGTCCGCGTAGGCCTTTTCGCGCGCATCAGCCGCCTTGAACCACATTCCGCCTGCCTGCAGTTGTTGCGGCATGGGTGCTGGCTGGCCCAAATCCGGCAAAGTCACCACGCCGCCAAAATAAGAGGCCTTGCTCTTGTAGGGCTGCACCCAGATCAGCGCCTGGCCGTTGGCTCCGAGCTTCATCGCCAGCGTCGCCGCCTGCGCGTCTCCCATCTGGCCTTTGACTGTGATGGCGCCACTCTTTGTAACCGAGCCCTTGGCCCAGCCAAAACCAGCCGGGTAATCTACGCCGCCTTGCGGCCCGGCATCCATGGCCAGGTTGAGCTTTTTCACCAACGGCGGGCTGGCGCCAAAACCTGCCAGCCGCAGACCACGCGCCTCGCCAGACATCGACGCAGTATCTGAGAATTCGCCACCAATGAGCGCGCTGTCAGCATCGAGCGTCAACGTCACCTGCATTTCCGCCAGGGCCTTTGTCGCCTTCAACACCATCGTCACCTCCGCTTTCTGCTCACCGGGAATCAAGGCAAACGAACCCTTGGCGGAGCGTTTCGGCTGGCCGGTCAAATTCACCGAACCGCTCCACTGACCAGGCGTGCTCACCGTCAAACGGGCCATGCCCAGCGGCAGGCCGGAGCCATCCTCCAGCAGCGCCTCGTAGGCACCCAGCAGGCGCGAAGGGAACGCCGCCACCGCAAGCGGCAGCGACACAGTGCCCGTGACCGTCTTGCCATCGAGCAACTGCAACTGCAGGTCATACAAGCCGGAAGAGCCCGTGATCAAACCGCTGAGACGTCCCGTCACGGGATCAAACTTCAAGCCCTTGGGCAGCTTGCCCAAAAGACGCAACGTCTGGCCCGGCTGCGCCCACAAGCTCAAATTCAGATCCAACTCGTCGCCGACGCGCAGCGTGGCATACGGGTGGCCGCCCATCGCCAGTTCCTCGAGGTCAGTCAGGCCGTCTCCATCGCTGTCGCGCGTGGTTTCTGGCGGCACCGTGTCCGCGCGGAAGTTCCGGTTTTGAATGCGTTCATCCAGTTCGGCCTGCTGGTCGGTCTTGGCAAAAGCATTGCCCAGCGTGTTGTGCCGCCGCTGCAGATGAGCCGCAAAAGCCGCCTGCTCATTCACAGCGTTGCCCGGCAATTGTGGCGCCACCGTGAAGTCCAGCCCCACATCAATGACCGGACCCAGCGTTCCGCCCGTGAGCAAATAGCGAAAGTTTGCGCCGTTGGCTTTGGACGGACAACCATCGCCGTTGTTAGCCAGCGAATTCAGCGTCACCACACGAATCAATGCCGGCCCCTGCGCCAGAATCGAAGATCCAAGCGGGCCTGCCTTGTAAAGAGGCGCGCCTGCACTGCCATCCTCATTGAGCAGCGCCATTGAAGTGATTCGATCCCCCACCGGGCGCGACGGATCCCACGCAAACATGACCCCGCCCACCTGCGGGAACCGTGATTGGTTCGGCCACTCCGCCAATCCGTGCTCCAGCAGTTTCTTGAGACCCACCGCTGTTGTCTCAAACGTCATCAAGCCGCGGTTGCGGCGCAGCGCGCTCTCAATGTCCAGTTGCGACACACCGCCCACAGGCTTGCCCAGATTCGAGTTCCCCAGGGTAGGCTGCTTGCTCAAGGTGCCATCGCCATTTTCCACCACCACGCCGATGGGCGTCAGAATGCCGCCTCCATTGAGGAAGGAAACCACGGGCACGTCATCGCCGGAGGCGGCATCTCGCAACACCGCCAGGTTCGCATCAGCGATCAAGTTGCCAAAATTGGTTTCCTGCCCGCGCACTTGCCTGGCTTCGCCTTCCAGGAACACGGCGGTGTAACCATGCACGGCCCCCTCCTTTGCCTCGATCACCGAACGCAGCGCCTCCGTCACCTCGCGCACCGCAGCGCCCTTGGTTCCCGGCGCGAAGGCCGTGGATGTTAGGCCGGCCTCGCTCACTCCCCAGGCGGCAGCCGCATTCGCCGTGGTCGCGGCGTAAGCTCCCGCCGCCGTTGCATAACCAGCCAGCGAATCCATCATGATCCGCCCATCCAAATCAAAATCCACCAGCAAACGACCCAGATAGGTGAACTCGCTGTCCGTGGCGACAATCAGCAGAGGCTCGCCGAGCTGATCCTGGCTCAGCACGGGATAGCCGCCAACGAACTCATCCGCATGGCCGGAGAATGCGATCGCGCTGTCATCGGAGTCGCCGAGCCGTGCATGTGAACCGCCTGCCAAAATGATGTCCACTCCGCGGAGGCGTCCCGCCAGGGCCATTTCAAGGTCCAACTGGCGCAAGTGGGACAGCAGAACGATTTTGTTGACGCCTTCATCCAGCAGTTCGTCCACATAGGTTTGCACCTGCGCAGCCAGCAAATCGAGGTTCACAGTGGCCGTTCCAATCGCCACGGTGCCGCTCGGCGCGCTCAGCGACTCAAGCAACTGGGTCGTCACCCCCACCAGACCGATTTTCTCACCGCCTTTTTCCACCACTGACACCGGTGTCATACGGCCGGCAAGGCTGCCCGCCTCGGGGATTGCCGTCGTTGTGCCATCCAGCGGAACCGAATGGAACAAAGGCGCCATCGCACTGTCGCCTGACACATCCAGATTCGCCGCAAGCAGCGGGAACTGCGCGCCAGTCCAGGCACCATCGGCGCTGACCGCCCCGGCCAGCACTTCCGAACCCAGATCCCACTCGTGCAACCCGATTACCGAAGCCTCAACGCCGATTGCATTGTGGATGGCAATGTCCGGTCGGCCCAGCGCCGTTTCTCCGATTGAGGGCACCGCATCGAGTTGCGGATCAGCCCCCGCATAAAAAAACGCACCGGTTGTGAAATGATCGCCACCCGCCACGATCAAGGTGTTGTCGTAATCTTCCTCGAACGCATCCGTCATCGCCGCCAGCAGGGGCGCGGTTTCCAGCGCCAAATGGACGCCTTCCGCGTCGCTCAGGTGCAGCAGTTGCAGGGTGTATTTGGTGGCTTGATCCAGCGTTCCGCTGCCGGGTGATCCGACATCTGTGCCGCCAGCCGCCTGAAACGCACCGAATTCACCGACTTTCGCAGCGGTGTAGCGCGGTGTCGACACCCCAGAGGACGGAACCCATACCAGCGCATCCGTTTCCTCACCGCCACCCGAGACGCCGGCATGCCCGCCACCCGCCGCCGAGCCATCCTCACGCACAAACCCACCCGCAGCATAACTCACGTAAAACAACTCGCGCCCCATGTTATCAAACAACGCCACGCCATCATCCTGGTCCAAACCTGGCGCCCCAACGGTTCGCAGCACCTGCACCGAGGCATCGATACCCCACCAAGCCCGGAAGTCCGCCGGATTCACCGTCGTGACCACCACGGACTCGCCCGGAGCGATGCTCGTTCCCGGAGCAAACGCCCAGGCCTGCGCCGGGTCAAACTCGCGGCTGTCGTCATCCCAGGTGAAGCCTTCCAAGTTCACCGCCACCGCACCGTAGTTCGTCAACTCCCAAAAATCGCCTCCGCCCACTTGACTGGATTGCATCTCCGTCAGCATCAGCAGCGGCGGCGGCGCGTCGCCGTCATCGGTCACCGTGACAACTGCTGTCGCTAGCGAGGCATTTGCGGCGGTGGCCGCCAGCGTCACCATTTGGCTGCCATCCTCCAGGATGTCGTTCACCGCCGTCACCTCAAACGACGCGCTCACCTGCCCTGCCGCGAGTGTGACAGAAACGGGCACGACCGCTTCGCTCGTGTCGCCCGACAGCAAGAAGACCACGAGTTCGCCCGAGGTGTCGCCATGACGCGTCACCGTTCCGACCGCCGCCGGATTGGCCGCACTCTCGTCAAATGTCGCCGGAGCAACTTGCAAGGTCAGCAGGACACTCGGATCCACACCACTGCCGCCCCGGTTGCCGGGCGAGCCGACATCACCGCCTTGGGGCGCCGTCACGCCGCCATTGACCCCGTCGCCCGCCGCCATGTACCGCGGCCAAGCCAGGCCGGAGTTCGGATCCCATGTCAACGCACTGCTTGCACTGCCGCCACCCGAAGCACCGGCGTGACCGCCCAAGGCGGGCAAGCCTTCCGAGCGAGTGAAGCCGCCCGGCGCATAACTGAAATAAAACACTTCCTTGTTGGTGGCATCGTAGAGCGCCACACCGTCGTTTTGCCCCAGGCCGGGCGAGCCAACCGATTGAATCACCCGCACACTCGCATCAAGCCCCCACCAAGCACGGAACAAAGCGGGGTTTACACCCGTGAAAATAATCGCTTCGCCCGCGGCGATGCTGGTGCCGGCCGGCAACGCCCACGCGCGCGCCGCCTCAGCGTTGCGCCCGGAGTCATGCCACGTGTAACCGGCCAGGGACACCTCGGTGGAACCAAAGTTTGTCAGCTCCCAGTAATCGCCAACGCCTGCCGGTGCGCCGGCCGACTGGCTCGATTGCACTTCCGTAAGCAGCAACGGCGAAGGCGTCGCCACGGTGATGTAGGCGTCTTGAACCGACACCGCGCCCGCATTGTCCGTCGCCACCGCGCGGATTCGGTGCGCGCCAGGCGTCATGCCCGACCACACGAACTGGCCGCTGGCCGCCAGGAATTCTGCCAGCAAGGTGCCGCCATCGAACAATTCCAGCTTCTCGATGGTGCCGTCCGAGTCAAAAGCCTCCGCCTGAATCAAGATCGGCGTGGTGCCGCGGAAGACTTCGCCATCCTGCGGTGTCAGCAGCGCCAGTTGCGGCGCTTGGTTGGTCAGCGGCGCGCCGGGAACCCACAGCGGCTCCCAGGGCACCTCGCCGCCCTCTTCCTCATCCAGCGGACCAACCAACTCCACCATCGTGCCGCCGCCGCTCGAGCTGGCTGCCACCTTGCCCTCGCCCTCATCCAAACCAAAGCGCGCCACCAAGCCTGCCGCGTCTAGCACCGAGGCATCCTTCGTCGCCAGGATTTCCTCTAGGGTTCTGACGTAACTCCACACCCGCACCTCATCGATGGCGCCAAAGAACGAGCC